>CAMENE010000013.1:0-49756 GCA_945928165.1 uncultured Campylobacter sp. | reverse complement strand
CAAGTGCTTTGCTTAAAGTTTGATTAAAATTTGATTAAAATTTAAAAGTTTTTTTATTTGATTAAAATTAAAAAGTTTTTTAAAAGTTTTTTAAAAGTTTTTAGAGAATTCTAAAATTGGCTAGGGAATTCTAGATGGAATTCTAAATTTTACTTAGGAATTCTAGAATTTCTATACAAAAATCTAGAATTTCTAAATAAAAATCTAGAATTCCTAAGTAAAATTCTAAAATTCCTAAATAAATTCTAGAATTTCTAGATAAAAAAATACCCCCTAACCCCCAACCAGCGGATGCGAAGCAAAAAAACTAGTAGCTGCGAAGTAAAAACTAGGGAATTCTAAAATTGTTTAGCTTTTAGAGAGCCACTAAAAAGCGCAAAACAAATGCCCTCTCTAAGCCCATCATCTACCACTACAAAAGGCGCAGATACTTTTGCTAGCAAACATTTTATCAAAGCCGTCCCACAAAGCAAAAGATCGCTGCGAGCCTTGCCTACAAGTGTGTCTTTATCATCGCTGGCTAGGATTTTAGCTTCTGCTGCGTCAAAATCTCCTAGCTCTAAGCGCATACCATTTATGCGCTTAGCGTCGTAGCTCGCATAGTTTAGACCGATTTTTAGTGCGGCTACTGTGGTTGGCACGCCAGAGCTAAGCACCACCACACTAGGCTCAAAGCCTGAAATAAACTCGCACGCACTAGCGCAAACCTCGCTGGCTGCGTCATAATCGCTGCCAAAATCATTAGCAAAGCTTACGATACCAAAATCAAAGCTTTTTAGCTCGCTTTTAAAAGAAATCTCCGTGCTAGCCCCGCCAAGGTCGATAAAAAGAGCGTTTTTGCTAGAAATTCCAAGGGCTTTTAGCCGTGAGTTTATGCCAAGTGCTACAAGAGAGGCTTCTTTTTTTCCGCTGATTATTTCAAGTTCTATGCCAAGCTCGTTTTTGATCTGCGCTAAAAAATCAGGCGCATTTTTTGCCCTTCTAAATGCTGCTGTGGCTGCGCCAAAATACTCCCCACTTAGCTCATGCTCGCTTTTTAGCTCTTTAAGGGCTTTTAGAATTCTCTCTTTTGCCTGAGACTTTAGCCCACTCTCATCCATGCCACGAGCCGAGCCTACAATGCGCTCAAAACCCCATATAAGCTCGCCGTTTTGCTTCATTTTACACGCTCTTAGCGTGTTTGAGCCTAGATCTATTCCTATCATTTTTGCCCTTTTATTTTTGAAATTGCGGTATTTATTGCGCTTTTTTTTGCCCTTAAAATCAGTCTTTCTCGCTCTTTTGGCTCTAAGCGTTTTAGCTCGTTTTCATCTAGGCTAAGTCTTAGTTTTTCGTCAAAAACTCCCATTTTTTTTGCTAGGTTTATGCGAGCTTTTGTGTTTAGTCCTAGCCAGTTTTTTAGCGGTATTTTCAGTGCTAGCTCGCAGAGCTTTTTAGCACTTGCTCGCTTTAGAAAAGCCTGCTTTTTTACACTCTCAAAACCAGCTAAAAGCACACCATACTCACAAAAAATATCATAAGGTATACTAAGATGATTTTTAGTAATTTTAGCATGAGAGATAGCACGGCTGATAAAATCATCGCTAAACTCTGAGCCAATTAGCCTTTTATCAAGCCCTAGCTCTCTCATTGCTAAAAGCCCTTTTTTAAGGTATTTTGCGCCAAAAAGTTTATTTAGCTCCATTCGCACTCGCTCGCTACTAAGGTCGCTAATATCGATGCTTCGCATAAGCTCTAGGCTTTTTTTCTCAATTTTTAGATTAAACCTAGCTACAAACTGAGCGGCTCTTAGCACCCTAAGGCTATCATCGCAAAAAGTCTGCTCGTTAACCACCCTAAGCTGCTTAGCAAGCAAGTCGGCTCTGCCGCTGTGAAAATCTAGAATTCTATTATCAAAGATATTTAACATAAGCGCATTTATGCTAAAATCACGGCGCAGCGAGCCTCTACGCTCATCATTACACACACGCACTTCAAAGCCCCTGTGTCCAAAGCCACTTTTGCTCTCAGTGCGAGCCAAAGCTAGATCAAAGGCTCCAAGCTTGTAGACAAAAAAGCTTTTTCCCACGCCCTTTGCTCCAAGTGCACTCATAATGCTATCAAAAAGCTCTGGGCTAAGGTCGTAAATCTCGATATCATAATCATAGCAAGCAAGCCCAAGTAGCGCATCTCGCACACAGCCGCCTACAAAATACGCTCTTTTTGTGTGTGGCGCAAGGGCAGATTTGATTTTTTCAAACTCGATTTTTAGCTCGCTATTTTGGTAGTTTAGTAAGTCTTTCGTTTGTATTTGCAAGTAAAAATTCCAAAAAACGAATAGTAAGATCAAGGCGCAAACCTAGATTACCCTCGCTATTTTTTAGCCCAGCAAAAAGCACTTCTAGCCTCTCTTTTAGTGCTAAAAGATACTCTTTTTCGCTATTTGCGTTAGTATTTTGAGTGCTATCAATAGAGTTTATTGCAGCAATTCCTATAGCCGCATTTGCTGTAAGTGTGGCGTTTGCTGTAAGCGTGGCATTTGCCAAAAAGTTTTTATCCTGCTCATTTGGCGTAGTATCAAGACCAGCAAACTCCATTTTTGCAATGCTATCAGGCAAATCTGCGCTAGCATTCTTTGCCCGAGCCTCACCTGCCTGGGTCTCACCAAAAACTCTAATCTCAGCTCCAAATGTCTTGCTATTAGTATTTGTGATATTTAGAGTGTTTTCATTTTCTTTCATCACGCTAGCTGCGTTTAGCTGCGCAGCTTCATCGTTTTTTATAGCAGCGTTTAGTGCGTCATTTGCGGCTCTTAGAGGCTTTGGAGCTTTGGTAGGAATTCTAGAATTCTCTAGCTCTTTGAGCTCAGCTCCCACTTCTTCAATAGCCATTTTTGCGATATCTTCGATACTATTCATAGGCTAATCAACCACCTTTTAAACTCTTTTATTTCATTTTCATCTCTTAAGCGCAAAAACATTTCAAGTTTTTCTTTATTTGGTTCTGTCATTTCTTTTTTTAGGCGGCGCAAATGCGCTGCAGCCTTGAAATTATCAGGGTCGCTTTCAAGGATTTTTTTATATATTTCAAGGGCTTCTTCTTTTAACCCTTGATTTTCGTATATCAATGCTTCGGTGATATTAAACTTACTCATGCTTTTTTGATATAATCGCTTATTATCGTGCCTATTTCGCTAGTGGTGCAGATTTCTTTGGCATCAAAGCTAGCTAAATCTTTGGTGCGATATCCATCTTTTAGCACGGCTTTTACAGCATTTTCTATTGCCACAGCTGCTGCTTCTTGCCCCAGTGCGTAGCGTAGCATCATAGCAGCGCTTAGTATCATAGCAATTGGATTTGCTATCCCTTGCCCTGCGATATCTGGTGCTGAGCCGTGAATTGGCTCGTAGATGCCTACTTTGCTACCCACAGAAGCACTTGGTAGCAGTCCTATTGAGCCACAAACCATACTTGCCTCATCGCTTAAAATATCGCCAAAAAGATTTTCTGTTAAAATCACATCAAATTGCCTAGGATTGCGTATTAGCTGCATTGCGGCGTTATCTACATACATATACTCTACGCTTACATCCGGATAGCTTGGTGCCATGTCACCCACTACCTCACGCCACAGCCTGCTAGTTTCTAGCACATTTGCTTTATCTACCAAGCAGAGCTTGCCACGCCTTTTGCCAGCTGCTACGAAAGCCACCTTTGCTATGCGCTCGATCTCAGAGCGTGAGTATACCATAGTATTGTAGGCTCTATCCTTCTCCATAGCTCTTGGCTCGCCAAAGTATAGACCGCCGGTTAGCTCACGCACAATTAGCACATCTACGCCTTTGATTATCTCAGGCTTTATGGTGCTAGCATTTATAAGCTCATCAAAGATTATCGCTGGACGCAGATTAGCAAAGGCTTCTAGTTCTTTGCGTATCTTTAAAAGTCCTTTTTCAGGGCGAATGCTAGGGTCTAGATTATCCCACTTTGGCCCACCGATTGCGCCAAAAAGCACGGCGTCACTTGCCTTTGCAGCATTTAGCGTATCATCAGGTAGCGGCACGCCAAAAACATCTATCGCCGCTCCACCCATCAAAAAATACTCATAATCTAGCCTAAAGCCAAACTTAGCAGATACGCTATCAAGCACTTTTATCGCTTCATCAGCTATTTCTGGGCCTATGCCATCGCCTTTTATGACGCAAATTTTATATCTATCCATTTTATTATCCTATAAGCTTTTTTTAGCGTAGTTTATGAGTCCGCCAGCCTTTACTAGCTCTTGCATAAACTCTGGCATAGCTTCAAATTTATATTCTTCATTTTTGCTTAGATTCTTGATACTGCCGTTATCTAGGCTTACTTCTAGCTTGTCGCCCCCCGTTATTTTATCAGTGTCTTTGCACTCTAAGATTAAAAGCCCAGTATTAAAGGCATTGCGGTAAAAAATTCTAGCAAAACTTTTTGCTATTACGATATCTACGCCAGCTGCTTTGATAGCTATTGGTGCGTGCTCACGGCTAGATCCGCAGCCAAAGTTCTCGCCTGCTACCATGATATCGCCCTTGCCTACTTTGCTGCTAAAACTAGGATCAGCATCTTCCATAACATGCTTTGCCAAAAGTGCTGGCTCGCTGGTGTTTAGATAGCGTGCTGCGATTATTACATCAGTGTCAATATTATCGCCAAACTTCCAAGTCATAATAAGTCCTTAATAAAAATTTGCTGATTATAGCTAAATATTTTTAAAAGTAGCTTTTTTACATAGGTTTTTTAGGGGTGCGGGGGTATTTTTTAAGCAATTTTAGAATTCTCATCTAGAATTCCCACTTTTAGAATTGGCTAAAAAGAATTCTAAATTCCATGACATAGTAGGGAATTTTAGATAAAATCTAGAATTCCTAGCCCCCTCTGCTTTGCTCCCCCTCAATGACGCAGGGAATTTTAAATTTTGCTTAAAAAATACCCTAACACCTAACCAGCGGATCTGAAGCAAAAAACTACACATATACAGGCGTTTGCTTGGCTATATCAATGTGAGAAATAGCACCTGCCTCTCCACTCTCAAAGAGAAAAACTCCACTTTTTTGTAGCACGCCAAGGGTCTTGTCATCACTAATTTTTAGCTCTGTGGCAGTAGAGTTTGAGTTTAGATTATAATCCGTTATTTTCATATAAGAATACTTTGTTTAGAATTGCTAGTATACAGCCAAAAGCTGTGAAATATCAAATGAAAAATGAATTTTTATAATGAATTTTTATTAAGAATTCTAGAATTCCATAAAACTAGAATTCTAGAATTCCTTAATCTAGAATTCTAGAATTCATAAACTAGAATTCCTAAACTAGAACTAGAATTCCTAAGGAATTCTAGATTAGGATTTTTAAGCTTATTCGTTTATTTTTAGCTTGATTTCTTCGTCTTTATAAAGCCCAGTTCCTACTGGTATCATGCGACCTAGGATAACATTTTCTTTTAGGTCTTCTAGGTTATCACGCTTGCTAGCGATGCTTGCTTCTGTTAGCACCTTTGTAGTCTCTTGGAACGAGGCAGCTGAGATCACGCTATCAGAGCCGATAGCTGCTCTTGTTACACCTAGCAAAATTGGCTCAGCAATAGCTGGCTCGCCACCTAGGCGCAAGATTTTCTCGTTCTCATCGTGAAATTTACGGCGACTAACCATATCGCCTACGATAAAGTGAGTATCGCCGCTATCTACGATTTTTACTTGGCGTAGCATTTGCGAGATGATGATTTCAATGTGCTTATCACTGATGATAACGCCCTCTGAGCGGTAAACATCTTGAATTCCTCTAATTAAATAGCTGTGAAGCTCTTTTTCACCTAGAATTCTTAGCACATCGTGGCTAGAAATATCACCATCTGTTAGTCTCTCGCCCACATGCACGAACTCACCATCTCTAACTAGGATTTGGCGAGATTTATCAACGCTGTATTCTACGCTGGTGCCGTCGCTTGCGGTGATTACGATGCGAGTTTTACTCTTTAGTCTAGTGTCGATTTCGATCACACCATTTATCTCAGCGATATAGGCGATATCTTTTGGCTTTCTAGCTTCAAATAGCTCACTTACCTTAGGCAGACCTGCGGTGATGTCTTTTGATGTAGCAACCGCTTTTGGACGGCTAAAAATTACATCACCTTTTTTGATCTCTTGACCTTCTCTAACAGCTATTATATCGTCTTTTTCCACTGGGTATTTTACTACCTTACCACCACTTGTAATAAGGATAGCCGCATTTGCTCTATAATCTCTGTCTTTATTGCCTAGAATCTGCGCTGTGCGTAGCAGGGTACTTGAAGTCATCACAAGCTTGCCCTCCTCGCTCTCAGCATCAGCTAGGATTTGAGCGTTTGCGCTTACACGAACCTTTGTAGCAGAACCGCTCTCGCTAATGTCTTTGATAAGGCTATTGCGAAGATCTTTTGCTTTTAGATCTTTTGGCACGATTTCATAGTCCTCAGAGCTGATAAACTCAAAGCTAACCGTGCCACTCTCAGCCGAGCGGAAGGCAGTAGAGTGCGGATCCCACTGAGCGATTACTAGTTTTTCATCACTAGCTGGACGAGCGATAATATCACCGTCTTTTACTTTTTCATTATCAGCGATGTTTATTACACTTTGGCGTGGGATATAGTGGCGAAGCGCCTCTCTATCATCTTCATCAGCAACTACCACAAATAGACCTTTTTCTTCTACTTTGTAGCCTTTTTTGATATTTCTAATACGCTCTAAATAATCGCCTTTTAGGATATAATACTTTAGAATTCCCTCTGCGTTTGCCTTGATATTTTGTGTTACAGGATCGCCATCAGCTACTTTGATCTCACTAGCAAATGGAATACGATTTGGCACGCTCCAGTCTTCTTTTATCACTTCGACGATACTTTCATTTTCTTTTACTTTATCGCCTTTTGCGTATGGAAGGTAGTATTTACCCTCGACCATACCGCTAACTCCTGCTAGCTCGTTTGAACCAGCTAGATTGCGCTTGCGGAAGGTATAGCGGAACTCGTCTTTTGCGCCTTTTACTATTATAGTGCGGTCTTCGTGAGAGTCTTCTATATCTATCACGCCGGCAAATGGAGCTTTTACCTTAGGCTCAACTAGCAAGATAGCAGCATTGCGGCGGCTGATTACATAGTTACCCTCATCTACTTCTAAGTTATAATAGCGGATAAAACCTTCTTTTTTAGCGATTACTTGGTAGTCTTGCTGAAAGTTTGTAGCAGCAGCACCAGAGTTAATCGTTCTTAGTGTTAGCTGCGTTCCTGGCTCGCCGATTGATTGAGCGGCGATGATACCTACAGCCTCGCCAGGGCGAACCATTTTGCCCTCACCTAGATTTATACCATAGCATTTAGCACAAACGCCTTTTGGTGCTTTACAAGTAATAGGTGTGCGGATTGAAACTGCTTTTATGCCAGCATCGCAGATAGCACGAGCGTTTTGCTCTGTTATTAGCGTGCCTTCTGTAAATAGCACTTCATTTGTGATAGGATCGATCACATCATCGCTTAGCACACGACCAAAAATTCTATCTTCTAGGCTCTCAACTAGCTCTTCACCGACTTTTAGCTCAGTTACTTCAACACCCTCGTGAGTGCCACAATCATCCATAGTAACCTTAACATTTTGGGCTACATCGATTAGCTTACGAGTTAGATATCCGGCGTTTGCGGTTTTAAGCGCAGTATCTGTTAGACCCTTTCTAGCACCATAGGTTGAAAGAAAATACTCAATTACACTTAGACCATCACGGAAGTTTGATGTAATAGGTACATCGATGATTTGCGCACCGGCTGCTGATTTATTACCAGCTGATTTTGTTACTAGTCCTCTCATACCCGCTAGCTGTGCGATTTGCCCCACGCTACCACGAGCACCAGAGTCAGCCATCATATAAATTGAGTTAAAGCCGTTTTTATCAGCTATGATGTGCTTCATCATATCTTCTTGGACTTTTTTAGCAGTATTTGCCCAAGTATCGATTACTAGGTTTGCTCTAGTTTTATCATCTAGTAAGCCTGCGTCGTATTCTTTTTGAAGTCCAAGGACTTTTTTGCGTGCTTCATCCACAAAGGTATATTTGCTCTCAGGCACGATAATATCAGTGATAGATATAGAAATACCAGCCTTTGTAGAATAGCGAAAACCAAGATTTTTGATAGCATCAAGAAAAGTTGCTGTCACGCCTAGTCCACCATTTTTGTATACATAGTTTACAAGATTTGCTATATCGCCTTTTTTAAGTACTTTGTTCCACATATTCTCAGGCACAGATTTTTCGCCCATATCAGGTAGGATTGAGCGGATGATTAGCCTACCAGCTGTGGTAACTACTTGGCGTTGGTCAATGATAGTTTTTATACGAGCATGAAGGTCTAGCAAGTGCTCTTCTTCTGCTATGCGAACTTCATCTACATTTGCAAAGATTTTATTTTCACCTTTTGCATCGTCTTTTTCTAAGCTTAGATAGTAAATTCCTAGCACCATATCTTGACCTGGTATGGTTACAGCCTTTCCAGATGCTGGTAGAAGGATATTCATAGAACTTAGCATTAGCACATTACACTCAGCAATAGCCTCTTGTGATAGTGGGACATGCACAGCCATTTGGTCACCGTCAAAGTCAGCGTTAAATCCAGCACAAACTAGCGGATGTAGCTGAATAGCTTCACCTTCAATAAGCACTGGGTGAAAAGCCTGAATAGACATTTTGTGAAGTGTCGGCGCACGGTTTAGTAGCACAGGGTGGTCTTTTACCACCTCTTCAAGGCACTCCCAAACTTCATTTGTGCGGTCATCTATCATTTTTTTAGCTTGTTTTACTGTAGTTGCGTAGCCTTTTTCTTCAAGGCGAGCTAGCAAATGTGGCTTAAATAGCTCTAGTGCCATTTTCTTTGGCAAGCCGCACTCATCCATAGCTAGACGAGGTCCAACTACGATAACAGAACGACCTGAGAAATCCACACGCTTACCAAGTAAGTTTTGGCGGAAGCGGCCTTGCTTACCTTTGATAATCTCGCTTAGTGATTTTAGTGGGCGTTTGTTTGCACCTTTTACAGCATTTGCTCTTCTGCCATTGTCAAATAGCGCATCCACTGCTTCTTGGAGCATGCGCTTTTCATTTCTTATAATAATCTCAGGCGCATCAAGCTCAAGTAGGCGTTTTAGACGAGTATTGCGGTTGATAACACGGCGATAAAGGTCATTTACATCGCTAACTGCGAACTTTCCACCATCAAGATTTACAAGTGGGCGAAGATCAGGTGGCAATACTGGTAGTATCGTAATCATCATCCACTCAGGGCGATTTCCACTATTTAAAAAGCTCTCAACTACCTTTAAACGCTTAACAAGAGATTTTTTCTTCACATCAGAGTTTGTAGCTTCTACTTCTTCTTTTAGCTCGTTTAGAATTCCCACCAAATCAAGCTCGCTTAGCATATCACGGATGACCTCTCCACCCATTCTAGCCTTAAAGCCACTTTCTTCATAGCGTGATTCTAGCGCTACATACTGCTCTTCGTTTAGTACATCGTATCTTTCTACCTTTTTCGTGCCCTCAGCATCATAGCAAGCATCACCTGGATTTTCTACTATATATGCTTCGTAGTAAAGCACACGCTCTAAGTCTTTCATTTTTATACCAAGTAGCGTGCCTATGCGGCTTGGTAGTGAGTTTACATACCAGATGTGAGCTACTGGAGTTACAAGCTCTATATGTCCCATGCGTGAGCGGCGGACTTTTGAGCTAGCTACTTCTACATGGCATTTTTCACAAACCTTGCCTTTATCACGCATTTTTTTGTATTTGCCACACATACACTCATAGTCTCTAACTGGACCAAAAATTCTAGCGCAAAATAATCCATCTACTTCTGGCTTTAATGAGCGGTAGTTTATGGTTTCTGGCTTTTTAACCTCGCCAAAGCTCCATTTGCGTATAACCTCAGGGCTAGCAAGGCCAAGCTCAAAGGCTTCAAAATCTCTTGGGCGAGCGTCTTCTTTTATTTCTATTAGTTGTAAATCTTTATTCATTTTCTTCACCTTCGCCATAAATCTTAATATCCAAAGCCAAAGACTTAAGCTCGTTTGTCAAAACAAAGAAGGTCTCTGGAATTCCTGTTTGTGGTATGTTCTCACCACGGCTGATAGCTTTATATGCACTTAGACGACCATCTACATCATCTGATTTTATCGTTAGCATTTCTCTTAGAGTATGAGCAGCACCGTATGCCTCTAGCGCCCAAACCTCCATCTCTCCAAAGCGTTGTCCGCCGCTTAGTGCCTTACCACCTACTGGTTGTTGTGTTACAAGAGAGTAAGGACCAGTGCTTCTAGCATGGACTTTTTCATCTACTAGGTGGTGTAGTTTTAGCATATACATACATCCTACATGCACACGCTCAGCCATTTTTGAGCCAGTGCGACCATCATAAAGCTCGGTTTTGCCATCGCTATCTATTTTTGCCATTTCAAAAAGCTTAGCAAACTCGCTAACCTTAACACCATCAAATACAGGAGTGGCAAACTTCACACCTTTACTCCAGTCTCTTGCGTATTCTATAAGCTTTTCATCACTGATTTTTTCTAGTGTTTTTTTAGCATCCATTAGCTTTGAGACATCAGCGATTTCTATCATTTTTGCTCTTAGATTTTTGATCCAGTCTTTTTGTTTAGCATCAAAAATCTCTTGGATCTGCTCGCCTAAGCGCATACCTACAAGCCCAAGGTGGCTTTCTAGAATTTGACCGATATTCATACGGCTTGGCACGCCTAGAGGGTTTAGAACTATATCTATAGTGCGTCCGTCTTTTAGATACGGCATATCAACCTCAGGCACGATATTTGAGACTATACCTTTGTTACCATGGCGACCTGACATTTTATCGCCTACTTTTAGCTTGCGTTTTGTGGCTATATAGACCTTTACTTGTTTTACCACGCCACTTGGCAAGATATCATCTTTTTCTATGATTTCTAGTTTTGCTAAATGCTCGTCTCTTAGTTTTTTCTTTTCATCTTGGAAATATTTTTTGATTCTATCATATTCTGCTTGAACCTTTGATGAGTAGTTTTCTTTAACAAAGGCTGCGATTTTAAAGCGACCGATAGTATCTAGGTCTTCTTGTTTTAGTATTCCACCTTTTTTGTATGAGCTTTTGCCGATTTTCACAGCTTTTTCAAACGGATTTTTTAGCAAGAAATTCTCTATAGTTAAAATCTCTTCTCTATCAAACATCAAAAGTCTATCGTGGTGTTCTTTTTCAAGCACAGATTTTTCATTTTCATAAGCCTTGATAGAACGAGCATCTCTTTCATAGCCTTTTTTAGTAAAGATTTTTACATCAATTACCACGCCTTCCATAGTAGCACCAGCATAAAGTGATTTATTTACCACATGTCCTGCTTTTTCGCCAAAAATCGCACGAAGCAAACGCTCTTCTGGAGTTGGTTTAACCTCTCCTTTTGGCGTTACTTTGCCCACCAAAATCATTCCTGGATGAATTTTGGTTCCGATTTTTACTATACCGCTTTCATCAAGGTGAGTTAGCTCATCTTCTTTGACATTTGGTATATCACGAGTGATTTCTTCTACGCCGTCTTTTAGCTCTCTTGCTTCTATTTCTTTTTCATAGATATGCACGCTAGTAAAGGCATCTTCACGGATCATTTTTTCACTAATTACCACCGCATCCTCGTAGTTATAGCCGTTCCACGGCATGAAAGCTACAAGAGCGTTTTTACCTATTGCAAGCTCGCCATTATCCATACTTGGGCCATCAGCGATGATTTGACCTGCTTGTACTTTATCACCTTTGCGGACGATAGGATGCTGTCCAAAAGCAGTATTATTGTTTGTGCGTAGATTTTTTTCCATGCTATACTGATCGATATATGGACCAGTTTCATCTTCGCCAAGCACGAAAATATTTTTGTTATCTACTTTTTCTATAATTCCAGGGCGAGATACCTTTATACTCTCCCACGCATCTCTTGCTACTACGCTCTCCATACCAGTACCAACTATCGGTGCTGTGCTTTTAATAAGTGGCACAGCTTGGCGTTGCATGTTTGAGCCCATGAGTGTTCTTTTTGCCTCGTCATGCTCTAAAAAAGGAATAAGAGAGGCTGAAACACCCATAACCATACCATTACAAAGATCCATTAAAGTAACTTCTTCACGGCGAGAAAAAAGAATTTCTCCATTTTTGCGAGTTTCTATAAGATCATCTTTTATCATGCCATTTACATCAAGTGCCGTAGTAGCTGGGGCTATAGAGTGACCTTCTTCTTGCGCTGCTGTTAGGTAGACTATTTCATTAGTTATTTTGCCATTTTCTACCTTGCGATATGGAGCTTCTATAAAGCCCATATCATTTACCTTAGAATAAGTAGAAAGAGTATTAATAAGACCGATGTTTTGACCCTCTGGAGTCTCTACTGGACAAATACGACCATAGTGAGTTGGGTGAACATCACGCACCTCAAAGCCAGCACGCTCTTTTACTAGACCGCCTTCGCCTAGGGCTGAGAGACGACGCTTGTGAGTGATTTCGCTTAGTGGGTTTGTTTGGTCCATGAACTGACTTAGCTCGCCACCTGTGAAAAACTCCATTATAGTAGTAGTGATCATTTTTGGATTGATTAAATCATAAGGCATAATTTCATCAAGATTTGTGCTTAGGCTAGTGAATTTATCTTTGATAGCTTTTTGCATTTTTACAAAGCCAAGATGAAGCTCATTTGCCAAAAGCTCGCCTATTGAGCGAATTCTACGGTTACCAAGGTGGTCTCTATCATCGATTACGCCATCATTGTTTTTAACACGGATTAGGTATTTTGCGGTTTTGATTAGATCCTCACGAGTTAGAACATTTACATAATTAGGCACATCAAGACCTAATTTGTGGTTCATTTTCATACGACCAACGCTAGTAAGGTCATAGCGTTCAGGATTAAAGAAAAGGTCATTTACAAAAGCCTTAGCTGCTTCTTTTGTAACAGGCTCGCCAGGGCGCATTACTTTATAAATGCGAATTGCAGCTAGGTCGTTTTCATCATCTACATTTTCGCTTTGGCGAAGTAGTTTTAGAGTCTCGGCATCTTGTAAAAATGAGTTTATAATAGCAGTATCCACACCAGCTGCGCGGTCGTTTGCTATATCAATGCTACTCTCGCTATTTAGAATTTTTGCGATTTTATTCTCATCAAGCTGAGTTAGGGTATCATAGATCACCTCTCCGCTTTCTTTATCGTAAATAGGGCTAGCAAGATAGCGGCTAAGTAGCACTTCTAGCGGATATTCTACAAATTTCAAGCCATCGGCAACTAGCTTTTCAGCTTTGGCTTTACTCAGGCGTTTACCAGCTTCTAGAACCAGATTGCCTTTTTCGTCTTTTAGGTCATAATCAAGCTTGCTAGTATAGTCCTCAGGGATAAAAGGCGCAAGCACTTTATTTTTCTTTATTTTTAGGTTTATGATTGGATAGAATAATTTTACTATATCTTGTTTTTTATATCCAAGCGCACGGAAAAGCACAGTAATAGGCACTTTGCGGCGTTTGTTTATACGCACATAAAGAACATCTTTTGTATCATACTCAAAATACAGCCATGAGCCACGATCTGGAATTATTTGAGCTGTGTAAATCATACGGTTTGCTACGGTTGGGCTTTCTTCTTCTTTAAAAATAACACCCGGACTTCTGTGTAATTGATTTACAACAACACGCTCAACGCCGTTTATAACAAAGCTTACACGATCGGTCATAAGTGGAATATCACGAACAAAAATTTCTTGTTCTTTTGAGTCTTTGATACCCACTTTTTCACCAGTTTTTTCATCTCTTTCGTGAAGAGTAAGGCGGATTTTCATTTTTAGATTGACAGCATAAGTAAGCCCACGCTCCATACACTCGCGAACAGTATATTTAGGTGCGCTAAGCTCAGAACCAAGGTATTCTAGGCTAAGACGATTTTGCGCATCGTGAATAGGGAATATTGATTTAAAAACCTTTTCAATACCACTTTCCATTTTATCATTATCGATATTTAAAAAGTGTTCAAAACTCTTTTTTTGAAGTTGAAGTAAATTTGGGATTTGGATTTCTTTGGCAACGCCAGAAAAATCAACCCTTAAACGATTACCAGAAAATAGGCTGTTTAGCATTATTTTTCCTTGCTAAATAGAAATATAAGCGTAAAAACGCAAGACGAATTATTCCTTTATAGGAATTACATGAATAGCTTTTACAAGCAATTTTGCTTTATCACCAGGTTTAATGCCAAGATCCTCAAGCGAATCAGTAATAAGCACGGAACTAAGTGTATCACATGCTTCAAATGAACATTCTATTTGTGACATTACATCACCTTTTTTGATTTTTTTCACTGTAGCTTGGATATTGTTTCTTACTCCGTATTTCACGAATTCCCCCTCGGCGCCAAAGGACGCATTTAAAAATAGAATCTAAAGAATCAAACCTCTAAAGAAACATTAAGGATAATAAGAAAATTATTTTAATATTTTTTAGATATTCTCTAAATCTAGAATTCCTGCAAGAATTCTAGATTAAAAAATTATTTTCTAGTCAAACTAGAAATATTTGTGAGCTAAAATTATTTAAGCTCTACTTTTGCGCCTGCTTCTTCAAGCTCTTTTTTAGCTTTTTCAGCATCTTCTTTGCTAGCACCCTCTTTTAGAACTGATGGAGTTTGCTCAACTGCATCTTTTGCCTCTTTTAGACCAAGACCAGTAATAGCACGAACTACTTTAATTACGCCGATTTTGTTTGCGCCAGCGTCAGTTAGAACGATGTTAAACTCAGTTTTTTCCTCAGCAGCAGCACCGCCAGCAGCAGCGCCAGCAGCACCAGCTACTACAACCGGAGCAGCACTTACGCCGAATTTTTCCTCGAATTCTTTTACAAGCTCAGAAAGCTCAAGAACAGAAAGACCTGAAATGTACTCTAATACATCATTTTTTGAAATTGCCATTTTATATCCTTTTTTTTATTTTTTAAAATTAAGCTGTTTGCTCTTTTTTCTCTTTAAGAGCATTTAAGCCGATAACGAAATTTTGTAGTGGAGCATTCCAAACTTGCAAAAGCATAGCGATAAGCTCGTCTTTGCTTGGTAGTTTTGAAAGAGCCACAACCTTAGCAGCATCTGCAACTTCGCCGTCAATGTGAGCAGCTTTTAGCTTGAAAAACTCAGCATTTGTCTCAGCAAACTTAGCAGCTACTTTACTTACACTTAGCGCATCTCCGCCCCAGATAAAGATATTTGTATCTTTTAGAGTGATACCATCTTTATTGCTGTTTTTAAGAGCAATGCTAGCTAGAGTGTTTTTAATGATTTGAACCTTTACATCAGCAGCTCTTGCAGCATCACGCAAAGCTTCAAGCTTTTTTGTAGTAAGACCTTTAAAATCAGCAACTACAATAGCCATATCACCACTAAATTCATCTTGTAGTTGTGAAATTATTTTAGCTTTTTCTTCTCTAGTCACTTTCTTCTCCTTTCCGAAAGGCGATTTCAAGCAGGACTTTAAGGAATTCTAGAATTCCTTAAAAATTAAGTCAAAGACTCCGACTATCTCCAATCTAAGATTATTTCATATCAAGTAGCTCTTGAACATCAAGTCTAAGAGATGGGCTCATTGTAAGACTAAGAGCCGCAGATTTGATGTAGCGTCCTTTAGCAGATGCAGGTTTTTGGCGGTTAATAGCTTTTACAAAAGTTTGTAGGTTTTCGCTTAGTTTTTCTTTGCTAAAGCTTACTTTACCCACACCAGCGTGGATATTTCCTTGTTTGTCAACACGGAAGTTAACTTGACCGCTTTTAGCATTGCTAACAGCTTGAGCAACATCCATAGTTACTGTGCCAGTTTTTGGACTAGGCATCAAGCCTTTTGGTCCAAGTGTTCTAGCTACTTTACCAAGAACACCCATTAAATTTGGCGTGGCGATAAGCACATCAAAGTTAATCTCACCTTTAGCTATCTCATCGATAAAATCCTCAGCACCAACAATATCAGCACCAGCTGCTTTAGCCTCATCAGCTTTAGCATCTTTTGCGACTACTGCTACACGAACCTTTTTGCCAGTTCCAGCAGGTAACACAACAGAACCACGAACCATTTGATCAGCGTGGCGTGGGTCAACATTTAGGCTTAGAGCGATTTCTACAGTTTCATCAAACTTAGCTGATGCAAGAGTTTTTACTGTAGTAATGGCTTCATCAAGTACATAATCTTTGCTAGAATCTACTTTTTCAAGCAAAGTTTTAAATCTTTTAGTTATTTTTGACATTATATTCTCCGCAAATTTTGCTTCCACATAGTATTTAAAGTCTGCGTGGTAATAGACTTAGTCCTCTACAGTAATACCCATAGAGCGAGCTGAACCAGCTATAATCTTAGCAGCTTGATCACGATCTTTAGTATTAAGATCGGCTATTTTTTTCTCAACTATCTCAAGAACTTGAGCTTTTGTAAGCTTACCAACTTTGTTTTTAAGTGGGTTGTCAGCACCTTTTTGTACACCAGCTGCTTTTTTGATAAGGTCAGTTGCAGGTGGTTGTTTAGTGATAAATGTAAAGCTTTTATCAGCATAAACAGTGATAACAACTGGGATATTAAAGCCAGCCATATCTTTTGTGCGTTCGTTAAATGCTTTACAGAATTCCATAATATTAACACCTTGTTGACCAAGAGCTGGACCAACCGGTGGGCTTGGATTTGCTTTTGTAGCAGCAATTTGAAGCTTTATTTCACCAACGACTTTTTTAGCCATTTTCTACTCCTTAGATGATCTTCTCAACTTTTGTATATTCTATCTCAACTGGTGTATTACGACCAAAGATTGAAACATTTAGGCGCAATTTACCTTGAAACATATTATATTCTTCAACTGTAGCGTTAAAGTTCGCAAATGGACCATCAGTAACACGCACAATCTCACCTGGCTCAAAAGAAATTTTTGGTTTAGGTGCTTCTTTTGTGCTTGCTTTTTCGATGATTTGTTTTACATCTTTTTCGCTAAGTGGGCTTGGCTTTTTTGCCTCGCCGATAAATCTGCTAACCTTTGGCAAAGATTGAATCAAATGCCAAAGACTAGTATCTAGCTCAAGATTAGCAAAAACATAACCAGAATAAAGGCTACGCTCTTTAATCTTTTGCTTACCATTTTTGATCTCTATAACATCCTCAGTTGGCACAAGGATTTGTGCTAATTTCTCAGGAATTCCGTGATCAACTACTAAATTTTCAATAGCTCTTTTAACAGCCATTTCACTACCTGCATAAGTTTGAATAGCATACCATCTATGTGACATAACGATTCCTTATGCTACAAATTTAGAAATGCTAAAACTCATTAGCAAATCTACAAGTGCTATAAATATTAAAACTACAAATACAACCGAAACAACAGCTATAAAAGCAGTTCGCACTTGCTCTTTTGTAGGGAAAATGACCTTAGCTAGCTCAGCACGAGCAAGTCTGAAATATCCTATCAACTTATTCATTTAAAACCTTATAATGGCAGGGCAGGAGGGATTCGAACCCCCAACCATCGGATTTGGAATCCGGCGCTCTACCGTTGGAGCTACTGCCCTAAGGGCATATTATTTAAGCTTAATTTCTTTATGCACCGTATGCTTTTTAAGGCGTGGGCAATATTTTTTAAGCTCAATTTTATCAGTTGTTTTTTTGCTGTTTTTGGTTGTAGTATAGTTGATATCACCAGATTCAGAACATTTTAGACCTATTTTAATACGAGTATTACTTGCCATTTTTTCTCTTTTAAAATTTTTTAAAGGCGAATTCTACAATAAGTAAAATTCGCCATAAGGAATTCTAGAATTCTAAGCTTAGCTTAGGATTTTAGAAACAACGCCTGAACCAACTGTGCGGCCACCTTCACGAATCGCAAAGCGAGTTCCATCTTCTAGCGCAACTGGAGCGATTAGCTCAACAGTGATTTTAACATTATCACCAGGCATAACCATCTCTGTGCCAGCTGCTAGAGTGATTGAGCCAGTAACATCTGTTGTGCGTACATAGAATTGTGGGCGATAGTTGTTAAAGAATGGAGTGTGGCGTCCACCTTCGTCTTTTGTAAGGATATAAACCTCTGCTTCAAATTTTGTATGAGGAGTGATTGATTTTGGTTTACAAAGAACCATACCACGCTCAACATCTTCTTTTTTAGTTCCGCGTAGTAGAACACCAACATTATCACCAGCCTCACCTTGATCCATTTCTTTGCGGAACATCTCAACGCCAGTTACAGTTGTTGTTTGAGTATCTCTTAGACCAACGATTTCAATAGTATCGCCTACTTTTACTATACCTTTTTCAACGCGTCCTGTAACAACAGTACCACGACCTGAGATTGAGAAGATATCCTCGATAGGCATCAAGAAATCTTTATCAGTATCACGAGTTGGAGTTGGGATATAGCTATCAACAGCAGTCATAAGCTCCATAATTTTAGCCGACCATTCGCCATCTGTGCCTGCTTTTGCTTCTTCTAGTGCTTGAAGAGCTGAGCCTTTTACGATTGGAGTATCATCACCAGGAAAACCATACTCGCTTAGAAGCTCTCTAATTTCCATTTCAACTAGCTCTTGAAGCTCTGGGTCATCAACCATATCGCATTTGTTCATAAATACAACGATGTATGGAACACCTACTTGACGAGATAGTAGGATGTGCTCTCTAGTTTGCGGCATTGGGCCATCTGCTGCACTAACAACTAGGATAGCGCCGTCCATTTGAGCAGCACCAGTAATCATGTTTTTAACATAGTCGGCGTGTCCTGGGCAGTCCACGTGAGCGTAGTGGCGTGCCTCAGTCTCATACTCGATATGTGAAGTTGCGATTGTAATACCGCGCTCTTTTTCTTCTGGAGCGTTGTCGATATTGTCATAATCTTTAAGCTCTGCTAGACCTTTGCGAGACAAAACAGCTGAGATAGCAGCAGTTAGTGTAGTCTTGCCGTGGTCAACGTGACCGATAGTACCAACATTTACATGTGGTTTGGTGCGGTTAAATTTTTCTTTTGCCATAGTATCCTCCGGGCTAAAAATTTAAATTACAAATTTACATACTAGCGAATCATCTAAAACTGGAGCTCATAGCGAGACTTGAACTCGCGACCTCTTCCTTACCAAGGAAGTGCTCTACCTCTGAGCCATATGAGCCTATGGCGAGAGAATATGCGCTAGCTAAGTAAACAACAAAAAATCTAAACTGGAAAATATGCGCAGACAAAATCGCCCTCGCAAAACGAAGTAACATCAAAAAAGAAGTTACAGCTCCCAGTAAAAAACTAGAATTCCTAAGAATTCAGTCTTGGAGCGGGAAACGGGACTCGAACCCGCGACCCTCAGCTTGGAAGGCTGATGCTCTAGCCAACTGAGCTAATCCCGCGTAACAGCTTGTGTAAAACACAAGAACTAGTGGTGGTGAGACGTGGATTCGAACCACGGAAGACATAGTCAGCAGATTTACAGTCTGCCCTCGTTGGCCACTTGAGTATCTCACCCTGACTATGATTGACTGGTCAAACACTGTTAAAAAAAATTAAAAATGGAGCTGGTGAACGGACTTGAACCGCCGACCTACTGCTTACAAGGCAGTAGCTCTACCAACTGAGCTACACCAGCATTTTTCTTGACAGGCTGGAATTATAGTCAAAAAAATTTTCTTTGTCAAGGGTTTTTAGAAAAAAAATTACAAAAAAGCAAAAAAATATTTTTTTATAAAAATGATAAATTTTTTAAAGATTTTGGCGATATAATAAGGCAGAAGTTTTATATATAAAATAGGTAAAATGTCTTTTAGGATTAACACAAACATAACATCGCTATCATCTAATAATAGTACTGAGCGCACAAACAAAAAGCTAACTGCCTCACTAGAACACCTTAGCTCTGGTCTGCGCATAAACAAAGCTGCTGATGATGCTAGTGGAATGACTGTGGCTAATAGTCTGCGCTCTCAAGCAAACAGCTTAGAGCAAAGCATAGCTAGCGGAAATGACGCAATAGGCGTGCTACAAACCGCTGATTATGCTATGGCTGAACAAATCGAGATAATAGATACCATAAGAGTAAAGGCTATACAGGCTGCAAATGACTTTCACACCAGAGACTCTCGCTTGACTATACACCAAGATATCATGCGCCTTTTAGAAGAGTTTGATAATATCGCAAACACGACTACTTTTAATGGTCATAAACTACTAAATGGCAATTTTAGCAATAAAAACTTTCAAATGGGTGCTTACTCAAATGAAAGTATATCTATTACGATACCTAGAGCTGATAGCAAGTCTGTGGGGCATTTGTCTTTTGCTACTAGCTCGCCTCTTATGTATGAAAACACAAATGACTTTGCCAGGGCTGAGTGGACTTTCACTCTTAATTACGGAACTATAGGCAATGAAAAATTAGAGTTTAATTTTACTGGTCAAGATTTGCTCACACAAGGGTTTAAACACATCACAGATAGAGTAAATGCTGCGCATGTAGAAACTGGCATTAGAGCAAGTGCTAGGAGCGATTTGGCTACACCTGTTCGCATATTAGGATCAAGATTTTTTGGTCCAGTCGATCTTAGTATAAATGGCTATCAAATTTTAAGCAATGCTACTGTTCAAGCAGATGATGCTGATAGCTTTGTGCTAAATGCTATAAACTCTCAAAGCTCTCTTACAGGTGTTACAGCCACGATAGATGGTGGTCGCATGATGCTAAATAGCCACAAAGGTTTACCTATATATATAAAAACAAATGATAATGGAGCAAAGGGAGCTTTAGGACTATCATTTACTGATCCTGCCTCAGCAGCAGGGAATCCAAAATTCTTAAACGATGTTCTTGTTCTTGGAGAGCTTACTTTTTCTAAATACGGCTCTATACCTATTAGCTACTCTATAACACCAGCAAATGACATAGCAAAAAATCAAAAAGGCGTAGTTTCAACCGGTATCTCAGATGATGGAAAAACTAAATTTGAAGATAGCACTACTCCACATAAAGCTGCTATAAATCTACATGATTTTCTTACAGAACCTATGTCTGGTGCGCTATCAAAGGCAATGGGTCATGGAGTGGTAGGAACTCAAGGCTCAAATGTCACCCAAGAACCGAGCGTTCTTACATATAATGGCTCGCAAACTTTGATAGATATAGCTGTGGTAGCACTTGGTGATCTTGATCGTATTCGCTCAGACATTGGCTCAATACAAAATCAAATCACAGCTACAATAAACAATATCTCAGTAACTCATCTAAACCTAAAAGCGGCTGAAAGCCGAATAAGAGATGTAGACTTTGCTAACGAAGTAGCGCAGTTTAATAAACAAAATATTTTATCTCAAAGCGGCAGCTACGCAAGCGCACAAGCAAATCAAATCCAGCAAGCTATAATAAGATTATTACAATAAATTAAGCTAGTAAATCTAGAATTCCTAGGGTTTTTTCTTAGGAATTCTAGAATTCCTAGATTGCTTCGCTATGTTCGCCTATTTAGAGAATTCTAGAATTCCATTTCGTTTGTCATTTTCTCGCTACGCTCTAAAAGCTCTTTTGCCCCACGAGCGATAAACTCTCTAGCTAGTATCACCCCAGCCTCGCTGCCAAGCTTAGCGCAAAACTCACGCTCAGCACTCAAAATCTCGCTACCATCCACAAGCCCCAAAATAGCTTTAACTCGCACTTTATCGCCGCTAAGCACGGCCAAGACGCCAATAGGCGCCTGACAGCCGCCATTTAGCGTATCTACAAAAGCACGCTCAATGCCTGTCTCAATCACGCTTTTTTCATCGTTTAAAAAGACAATCGCTTCTTTTACAGCCAAGTTTGCGCTAGCTATTTCAATGCCAAGCGCACCCTGCCCCATAGCTGGCACGCTACCAAGCGGGCTAATGTGATTTACAAGCTTTTCTAGCCCAAGGCGAGTTATGCCAGCCTGGGCCAAAATAATCGCATCAAAAACGCCGTTTTGCAGCTTTGAAATTCTAGAATTTATATTTCCACGAAGTGAAATTACTTTAAGGTCTGGTCTGCGAGCTAAAATCTGCATTCGGCGGCGCAGGCTTGTAGTGCCAACCCTAGCACCTAGTCTAAGTCCCTCTAAGCTAGTATAATTCATGCTAAGCAAGCAATCATCGGTATTTTCACGACTACACACGCAAGCAAGCTCAAGTCCTGCTTCAAAGCGTGTTGGCACATCTTTTAGACTATGGACGGCGATGTCGGCTCTGCCATCAAGCAAGGCGTTTTCTAGCTCTTTGGTAAATAGCCCTTTGCCGCCAATTTTAGCTAGTGGGCTGTCTAGTATAACATCGCCTTTGGTAGTCATTTTGATGATCTCGCACTGGTGTCCAGCGGCCTCTAAACGCTTTTTTATATGCTCGCTTTGCCATATAGCAAGAGCTGATTTTCTACTTGCGATACGAATTTTCATCTCTCATCCTCTAAAAGCTCTAAAATCCTTGATTTTAAGCTATCTGCGCTGATTTTTTCTTTGATTAGCCCTTTTCTTGTGATTAGCTCTACCTCGCCGCTATTTGCGTAGTCTTTGCCGATAACCACGCCAAAAGGCACGCCAATAAGCTCAAAATCAGCGATTTTCTCACCATACCTTGCCCCTACTCTATCATCAAGTAGCACTTCAATGCCCTGCGCCTCAAGCTGTCTCTCTAAGCTAAGAGCAAATTCCAAAGCGCTTTGATTTTTCACATCAGGCACGATGATATGGACGCTAAATGGAGCGCATTTTTTATCCCAGATTATGCCTCGTTCGTCATTACTAGCCTCTACCATGACAGCAATAAGCCGTGAGATGCCTATACCATAGCAGCCCATGATAAAGGGCTGAGCCTTGCCATTTTCGTCCAAATAAGTCGCATTCATCGCCTGGCTATATCTAGCACCAAGCATGAAAATGTGGCCTACTTCAATGCCCTTTTTCATCACCAGTGGCTCGCCATTTAAGTCCAAATCGCCTTCTCTAACCGCCACTAAATCAGCCCAGCGAGCTTCATTAAAGCCAGTCATTTTAAAGCCGATTATGTGATAATCTTTTTCATTTGCGCCGATTATCATCTGTTCTTCATCTCTTAGCTCATTATCAATGTAGAACTCCACATTCTTGGGCAGTCCTTTTGGCCCACAAAAGCCAGCTACTAGCCCAGCAGCTGCTATTTCAGCCTCACTAGCATCCATTAGCTCCAAAGCCTTGCTAGCATTTTGCGCTTTTGCCTCTTGAAGCTCATCATCCCCGCGTACAAAAAATACCACGATTTTTTCGCTAACTCCGCCTTTTCCATCATCAAAAAGCCCTTTTTTTATCACAGCTTTTACAAGGTAAAATGGATCTACATGAAAAAACTTTGCTAACTGCTCAATGCTAGTGATATTTGGCGTATGAAACTTGCTTGTAGCGTTTGCCTCTGGACGCTCGCTGCTGCTTGTGCGAGGCTTGCGGATGGCTGCTTCTACATTTGCTGCGTAGCTGCTGCTTAGCAAGATATCATCTTCGCCATTAGCTGCTAGCACCATAAACTCTTTTGACCCAGAGCCACCTATTGCTCCACTATCTGCGCTAACTGCTCTAAAATCAAGCCCCAACCTAGTAAAAATACGCTCATAAGTAGCGTGCATATTAAGAAACTCTCTGCGCAAATCATTTTCGCTGCTATGAAAGCTATAAGCATCTTTCATCACAAACTCACGCCCTCTCATAAGCCCAAAGCGAGGCCTAGCCTCATCACGGAATTTTAGATTTATTTGATATAGATTTAGTGGGAGTTGCTTGTAGCTAGTAATTCGCCCACGCAGCATATTTACCACGCTTTCTTCATTTGTGGGGCTCAAAACAAACTCGCTATTTTTGCGGTCATTAAGGCGCAAAAGCTCTTTGCCAAATTTATTCCAACGCCCACTCTCTTTCCAAAACTCGCTAGGTGTTATGTAGCTAAAACGCACTTCATTTGCGCCTGCTTTATTCATCTCTTCTCTTACGACTGCGCTGATTTTTTCAAGCATTTTAAGACCCAGTGGCAAAAAGTCATAAAGCCCAGCACCAAGCTGGCTTATAAATCCAGCTCTTATTAAAAGTGCGTGGCTAGGCAAAACGGCATCTTTTGGGGCGTCTTTTAGAGTTGGTATAAATAGTTTAGAAAATTTCATATTTTATCCTTATTTGTACTTTTGCTATGGCGCACTCTAGCAGAAAGCACCATAAAATTAAAATCTAGAATTCCTAAGTAAAATTCTAGAATTCCTGAGTAAAATTCTAGAATTTCTAAGTAAAATTCTAGAATTCCTGAGTAAAATTCTAGAATTTCTAGGAATTCTAGATTTGCATTTTATCCTTGCTAGTAATTTCTAAATCAAATAAAAACTCAAGCGCAGATATAGTATCACTATCGTTGCGGTCTTTTAGCCGCACGGTAGGCTTGTGTAAAAAGGCCTTGAAAACTTGATGTAAAAGCTTTCTAGCCTCGTTCTCATCGCTGCGCTTTAAATATCCGTGTTTTATAGCCTTTTCTAGCTCACTCTCACAAATATCTTTTGCCCTTTGACGCAAAGCCTTGATTGATGGGGCTGAGTGCTTTTGTTTTATAGCTTTAAAAAACTCAGCCACGCCATCATTTACTATACCAAAGGCAGCCGTAGCCTCTTCTTGGCGCAAGGCGATATTTCCCTTTACTATCTCATCAAGGTCATCAACAGTGTAAATATCAATGTTAAAGCTCTCTTTTACATCCACATTTCTAGGCACACAAATATCAAAAATATAGCGCTTAAAATCACGCTCTTTTATAAGCTCATCTGTGATAATGGCCTTTGGCGCAGCCGTAGCTACAAAAATCAGCGCATAGCGATTTACCAGCTCTGCTAGCTCGCCCCAGTCCTCTACGCTAGCAAGGCTGCCAAGCTCGCTAGCAAGGGCATCAGCTCTTTGTTTGCTGCGGTTTACGATGATTACATTTGTATGAGCTGCTACTAGGTGCTTTGCTAGTAGGCTTGCCATTTGCCCAGCTCCCACCACGACAGCACTCATGCCTCCTAGGCTTGCTCCCATGTTTTCATAGATTTCTTTGGCTTTTGCCACAGCTACTGAGCTAATTGAAACTGGATTTTTAGAAATCTGCGTTAGGCTCTTTACCTTTGCAGCTGTCTTAAAAGCCCAGTGTATAAGAAAGCTTAGCTCACCCCCGGCATTTGCACTCTCATAAGCAAACTTAAAGGCCTCTTTTAGCTGACCTGCGATTTGATTTTCGCCTACTACTAGGCTATCAAGCGAGCTTGCCACGCTAAAAAGATGATGAATCGCCCCGCTACCCTCATAAACGCCAGCATAATACTCTAAGGTCTCAAAATCCACGCCAGTAATGACTCTAAGCGCATTTAATATATGCTTGGTAGCACTTGTGGTATCATCACAAACTGCGATTAGCTCCACACGGTTACAGGTGCTTATAGCCATACATTCGCTTATATTTTGCGCTGCGCAAATCAAGCGCAAAATCTCTTTTTTCTTTGTATCGCTATTTAGAGCAAGTCGTTCTCTAAGTGCTATATCTGTATTTTTGTGAGTAAAGCTGATTATTAAATATTGCATTAAAATTTCCTATTTATCATAGCATTTACTACTTCTTTTAGCTCAGCATTTGAAACCGCACTTAGTGCCTTATCTGCGTAGTCTTTGGCAATTTGGACGCTTTTTTCTATAATTTTGTATTTATTAAATTGTTCTTTTAGCCAGCTAAGCTCATCTGCGCTTAAGTCCTTGGCAAATAGTGCTTTTAGACGCTCTTTTTGGCTTTCATTTTGCGCTTTAAAAAGCAAGATATAAGGCAAGGTGCTTTTGCCCTCTTTAAAATCGCTCATAGCAGGCTTGCCAAGCGTAGCCTCATCGCTAGTAATATCTAGGATATCATCTATGATTTGAAAGGCAATTCCCAGGTTTTTGCCGTATTCTTTGTGAGAGTTTTCATCAGCACCCACTAGCAAGGCAGCAGCACCAGAGGCAGCCTCGATAAGCACGGCTGTCTTATAATAAATCATGCGAAAATACGCATTCTCATCGCTGTTAAAAGCCTTGCTAAGTTCTACATCCATAAGCTCACCAAGACTTAGTTTACAAACAGCATCGCTGATTAGACTTGCGATTTTCTTATCAAACTTGCTAAGTTCAAAAAAGCCCTTTGAGTATAGAGTATCGCCTAGCATGATAGCGTTTTTATTGCCAAAAAGTGCGTTTATGCTAGCCTTGCCCCTGCGCAAAGAGGCATTATCAATCACATCATCGTGAAGCAGGCTTGCTAGGTGGATTAGCTCCACAACAGCGCAAAGTCTAATGCTTTTTTCATCATCGCCTGCGATTTTATAAATCAGCTTTGAGCGAAGTTTTTTGCCACTAGAAATCTTAGCAAACATATCGCTAACAACGCTATAATCAAGCTGGGCTATAAACTCGTTTAATTTATCATCAATTTTGTTCATTTTGTTCCTCTTGGTCGGGGTAATACTCAATACCCACTCTTTGGCTTTTATCCATCACATGCACGCCAAACTTAGCAGCACCAGCTTCAAAAGATAAGAACTCTATATACACTCGCACTTCATCTAAATAAGGATTTTTGCGTGCTAGCAAAATATTTTGGCTATATAGTTCTAGCCCTCTCCTGCGTGAAAACATTATCTGGCGTGGGTATAGTCGCCATTTACTATGAACCACGAGATTTAGCCCATCATAAAGCGTCCAGCTAAACTCAAAGGTTTCTTTACGCTCAGTAGACTTCTCTGTGATAAACAAATAGGCTTTTTGATCCTTTGCTAGCAAAAAAAGCTTTGTGCTAGCAAAGGCAGGCGGCCTAGAATGTGCAAAACTAGCGCAAAACACGCAAAGCAAAAGAGCTTTAAAAAAACTTTTTAGCCAAAAAGCCTTATTCATTTTTGCTTAAAATTCCACTTACCAAATCTATATAAAAGTCGTTTTTTGCCTCATCAAGCTCTGCAGTGTGTAGCAAGCTAGCAACGCTCTCATCGCTAATGCCAGCCTTACTAGCTAGTATTTTTAGAGCGCAAAACTGCTCAAAAACCATCTCTAGCTCAGAGCTAACCACGCTTGGATTTGCCCCAAAGATTATCTCAAAAGCCTTGTCTCTTGGGTTACCTTCAAAAAGTTCATCAAACATTTATTATCCTTAAAAAAGTTTATTTTATAATATTTTTTATAAATATAGACTAAGAAAAAGGTAAAAATTTGGAGAATTTTAAAATTTGCTAGCTTTGCTTTTGGAATTCTAACTTAGAAATTCTAGAATTTAGCCCTAGGAATTCTAGATTTTAGGAATTCTAGAATTTAGAAATTCTAGAATTCCTAGAAATTTATTTGCCGGCGACTTGTTCTTTGTTTGGATTATCAGCAGCGCCAGCGATGAGACAGGCTTCTAGCTCTTTAGCATCGCTTGGATTATCAGAGACTTTGCGCTCTATCCAGCGAGAGATTTGCGCCATGGTCTTTTTAGCTGGGTCTGGTGCGTCATATTTAGCAATAAGAGATAAACAATCAGCTGCGCTTAGCAAAGTAAAAGTAGCAATAAAGGCTAAAAAAATTATCGTTAGTCTCATCTAAAATCTCACATTATAAAAGAGTGAAAATACATTTGCTTTATCGTTTACTCTATAAGTCCCACCCATAGGAATGCTACTGTTTGCGTAGTGATAATCTATATGAGTGTAGGCAAAGCGCAAATACTGATTCAAATCAAGCCGCCAAATAGCATAAATATCATAAACATTTCCGCGTGTATTTCTAAAATCTAGCGGGTCATTTATACCAGGGCGAGAGAGCGCAAACCAGTACTTGCTACCGTGAAAGAACTCAAAGCCAAGATTAAATGCCTTGGTAAAATCATAGCGCGCTCCGATGTGAATAGCCCAAGCGTCTTTGTTATTCCAGTTTACTGCGCCACTTTGTATAATTTGATTTTGTATACCAGCGATGGTAGTCTGCGCTGCTGCCTGACTACCTGGTATTACTTTTTCCAAGGTTTGCCCCGTTGTAGTTATTATATTTAGGTTTGAGGCTATATCTGCTTTCATTTTTTCTGAGTTATCAATGCCTTTTGAGCCACGGTAGTAGCTAGCTGAGACAAACCAGCTAAATGGCGAGCCAAAGGTGTTTGAACTCTCAAAATGTAGGTTAAATAAATCATTATTTCCTAGATTATAAGTATCATCTAGAATTTTTAATCTTCTATTTGGCACATTTATATCTATATGTGTTGAGTATTTATCGCCGTGAATGTAGCTTAAAATAAGCAAGTTTTTACCAAAATCTCCAAGCGGCAGCTCACCCTCAGCCATTAGCAAATACAAATTTGAGTCTTTGCCCTTTTGGGTGCCAAGTAGATTTCTGCCCCCTTTTGTATCAATCTCTGAGCCTTGATAAGAACGGACATATCCAGCACGAAAAGCTGCGTTATAGTCTTTTAGACTCTGTGGTTTATAAGTAAGCACCAAGGCATCGCCCATAGCATTTACTAGCATTGCTGGATAGGTGCTCATACGCACTGAGTTGTTGCGTAGGTTTGAGCCTGGGCCATCGGTGCCTGGCTGGCGACCGATAGTAGCCACAAAGACATCTGGGATGATGTCATAGTCTATGTAAGCTCTATCAAGATACACAACAGAGTTGCCCTGAGGGTTTCTGCCACCCTCATAATCGTTTATAAAGGTATTATTGCCTATATTTCCCCAGTATTTTGCCATAGCAAGGCGACCTGTGAATTTGGTGCGGTCGTTGATTTGAGCGTTGAGATTTAGATGAACTTCTGTTGCCCATTTGTTTTCATTATTACTCTTTACACCGCCCATTTTGCCATGCACACTAGCACTACCAACGGTAAAATCAAGTCCTATTTTTACCTTGCTAAGCGCTGCGTTTAGCTCATTTTCATCGATTCTGTCTTGAAGTTCATCAATTTGTTTTTGAACTTTTGCATTGTTATTGTTTGCGCTAAAAGCTTTTAGCTCATTAACTTGGGCTTGTAAGCTTGCGATTTGCTTTTGTAATTCTTTTAAATCTACTTTGCTTGTATTAGCAGCTAACGAGGCACTAGCTACAAACGAGAACAAAAATATTTTTGTCAAGACTTTCATATAGAACTCCAAAAAATGAATGCTGTAATTATATAAAATGAATGCTGTAATTGTATAAAATGTATCTTTAATAATTATTAAATTCTAGGAATTCTAGAATTCCTAGAAAAAATAATATCTAAGCCTTACTCCAAAAAGCTAGCGAGCCAACATTTGTATCTGGTGTTACTCCCATTTCTAAAAATATTTGCTCATCTTTTATGATTTTTCTCTCCAAAGCCTGCCGCAAAACCTCAGCAAAGTTTATATTCCAGCTATTTTGAATTATAAAATCTTTATGCATATCTGAAAGTGGCCCAGAGTTTTTAAGCTGAAAGCCAAAAGGCTCTAAATGTGCCCCACGCACAAACTCTCCAGCCTTTACTACCTCATCAAACCAGTTTTCGTTTATTTGCATTACTTGTTCTATGCTGTGGCAGGTAAAAACAAAGGCGCGCTTAAAAGGCTTTTTAAACGGCAGTTTTGGCTCAAGGTGATTGAAATGAAAAAACTTTGTTTTCATCTTTGGGGCTTTTTTGGCTAGTTTTTGTGCGATTTCTACACCGCTTTTTGTAAACTCTCCACCGATGTATTTAGCCTTTCTTGGTCCACCGCCATAAAATATCTCAAAAAGATTTCCCCCATAACCACAGCCAAGCTCGATTATAGCATCATAAGGGCCGGTTGCATCTATTAGGTCAACAAGCAAGGTTATAAAATCATAGCTAGTATGCTTTGGCAAGATTATAATATTTCCATTAAAGCCCCTTTTAGAATAAAGCGCAATATTTGTATCTTTTATATGCGGTTCATCATCGCTGATTTCTTTTTTCATATACAAAACTTCGCCAGTTGTATCATTTACTCCCAGCGTATAGCCACGCTCTTTTTTTTCTAGTTCTCTTATGGCTTGGAGTGCGTTTGCACCGCTCTCTAGCTGACTTTCTAAAAACTTTGCTCTAAAAGCCCAGGCTTTTTCATAAAAATCTTGCCAGTGTGGTAATTGAAATGCCATTTTCTATCCTTTTAAAAATTTTCACGCATTATACACTATTTTTCTATGGTTTCTTTTGTTTTTTGCGCAATTGCTAGTTCTTCATCTGTTGGAATTACCAAGATTTTTATCTTTGAGTCATCTTTTGAGATATCACGATTTTCATGCGAGTTTTGCTCGTTTTTAGCCCCATCTATCTCTATACCAAAAATTTCTAGCCCCTCACACACAGCCGCACGCCATTTTGCGTCGTTTTCGCCTATGCCAGCTGTGAAGATTATACAATCAATAGCCCCGATTATCGCATGATATGCGCCTATGTATTTTTTTACCCTTCGCACATGCATAGCTAGTGCTAGGCTTGCTTTTGCATCGCCCTCGCTTACTTTTTGGTGTATATCTCTCATATCATTTGTACCAGCTATTGCGATAAGGCCGCTTTTTTTGTTCATTATAGCATCTATCTCAGCTGGTGTATATCTAGTACACTCTAGCAAAAATGTCACAATAGCAGGGTCCATATCTCCACTTCTAGTACCCATCATTAGCCCTTCAAGTGGCGTTAAGCCCATGCTAGTATCTACGCATTTTCCGCCTTTTATCGCACAAACTGACGCTCCTGAGCCTATATGTAGGCTAATTGCGTTTAGTTCGTTTTCATCCTTGCCTAGTAGCTTTGCGGCTTGTTTGCTTACATACTCGTGACTAGTGCCGTGTGCGCCGTATCTGCGGATCTTGTGATTTTCGTATAGCTCCCAAGGTAGCGCATACATGTAGGCCTCAGGCGGCATGCTTTGGTGAAATACAGTATCAAAAACAGCCACATTTGGTATTTGCGGGCTTACCCTTTGACACTCCCTTATACCTGAAATGCTAGCTAGATTGTGTAGTGGGGCTAGTGGGATTAGATCTTCTATTTTTTTTAGCACATCAGCATCTACTAGCACTGCGCTTTTAAAGATATCAGCACCTTGAACGACTCTGTGTCCTACAGCAGCTATATCTGCTAAGCTTTGTAAAGCTCCTACCTCAAAGAGCAAAAAATTCATCATATCAATACCAAAGCCGTGGTTAGTAATAGGCATGCTACGCTCTACATTTGCGCCGGTTTTTACATTTGTGATTTTCACGCCTGAGTTTGCTTGGCCGATTTGTTCTATTAGTCCTTTACAGATTACGCTCTCATCGCTCATATCAAAGAGCTTAAATTTAATAGAACTTGAACCTGAGTTTATAACAAGTATTTTCATATTTTACCTTTTATTTTAGGGAATTCTAGAATTCCTTACTATGTCATCCCCCGACTTGATCGAGGGATCTCTATAGGGAATTCTAGAATTCCCTAGCAAATTTTATTCTTGGAGAGCCGAGATTAGCACGGTATTTACTATATCATCTACGCTACAGCCTCTGCTTAGATCATTTACTGGCTTTTTTAGCCCTTGCAAAATTGGACCGATTGCTAGGGCGTTTGCGCTTCTTTGGACTGCTTTATAAGTGATATTTCCGCAGTTTAGATCAGGGAAAATAAACACATTTGCCTGCCCTGCTACCTTTGAGTTTGGCATTTTTGATTTTGCTACTTTGCTATCCACAGCCGCATCAAATTGCATCGGCCCATCCATTGCTATATCAGGCGCTGCTTTTTGCGCTATTTCTAGTGCTTCTTTTACAAAATCTATCATCTCGCCTTTCGCGCTATCTCCGGTTGAGTAGCTTAAAAAGGCTACTTTTGGCTCATAGCCAAAGCTTTTTGCCGTCTTAGCCGTGCTTAGAGCAAAGCCAGCAAGTTGCTGGGCGCTTGGGCGTGGTGTGATGGCACAATCAGCAAAAAACCATACTCTTTCATTTTTCTCACTTTGCCCTTCTAAAACCATCACATAAGCCCCACTAACTGTGCTTATGCCATCTTTCATTTTGACAAATTGTAGTGCTGGGCGGATGGTATCAGCAGTAGTTGTCTTTGCCCCGCTTACCATAGCATGCGCGATGCCTTTATACACTAGCATTGTGCCAAAGTACTCAGGGCGAGAGATTAGCCCTTTTGCCTCGTCCTGGCTCATCCCCTTTGCCTTTCTTAGCTCAAAAAGTGTGCTAGCAAAGTCATCAAAATACTCACTAGTGCTAATATCTATAAACTGAGCCTTACTAAGCTCTAGCGATCCCCCGCGAGCTAAAATCTCATCTTTTTTGCCCAAAAGTATAATCTTTGCGCCATCAATTTCTAGCACCTTGCTAGCAGCTTTTAGCACACGCTCATCATCACTCTCAGGCAGCACAACAACACGCTTTAACGCTCTAGCACGATTTAATAAAACAGCAGAAAATCCCATATTCTCTCCTTTTGGAACTAATTTTGCTTATATTAATTAGTAAAAAAAATCTTATTGTAGCAAAAAAATCTATTTATAGGTGTAAAAATGAAAAAGCAAGTAGTTTTGTTGTGTAGTTTTGTAGCAGCTGGGGCGATTTTTAGCGCTTGTGCTAGTGCTGACCCACGCATCGCGATGACGCCACCTGCGTATGTAGAGCAAATGCCTAGCAAAGAAACAGGCCTTGGCATCTCTCAGCCTGGCAGTCTTTTTGGCCGTGGGGACAATCCACTTTTTGCCGACCGCAAAGCTATGAATGTAAATGATATCGTAACAGTAATAATCCAAGAAAACACAAACCAAACCAGTCAAGCTAACAAAAACACCACAAAAGATAGCACAATTGCGCTGGGTGGTGGGCAGTTCACAGCTGGCGATGGACCACTTAGCAATGTAGCAAACACGCTAAATAAATACTCAAACATCGGTTTTAGCGCAGGTGGACAAAGCGGTTTTAGCGGCAGTGGCACTAGCACACGCACAGAGGCCTTTACTACCACAATCTCAGCTCGCATCGTAAAAGTACTATCAAATGGAAATTATTTCATCGAAGGCAGCAAAGAAATCTTGCTAAACAACGAAAAACAAATCATGCAAATAACAGGCGTCATTCGTCCATATGACATCAGCCAAAACAACGAAATCAGCTCACGCTATGTAAGCGATGCTAAAATCTCATATATCACTCAAGGCGACATCGCAAAAGCCACAAACAAACCATGGGGAACTAAGCTAGTAGAAACTATTTGGCCGTTTTAATTCTAGCTTAGAAATTCTAGAATTCCTAAGCTAGAATTCCTAAAAATATCACAAGGAATTCTAGAATTTCTTACTATGTCATCCTCGGGCTTGACCCGAGGATCTCTATATAAAATTCTAGAATTCCTAAATAGAAACCCCTAACCCCCAGAAAAACAAAGGAATTCTAAAATTTCTAAGCAAAATCCAAAATTCCTAAGCCTTGTGCCATCCCCCACCTGACTTTCTTTGTCATCCCCTAGCCACTTTGGGAGATCTCTATAGGGAATTCTAGAATTTTCGTCATTACGAGCGTAGCGAAGCAATCTCTATGAATTCTAAATTTATTTTAGAAATTCTAGAATTTTGCTAGCTTTTAGGCTAGATAAATCTAACTTACAAATTTTATAAGGGCTACGCCCTAAACCATTAGGGGCTGCTGTCCCTAAAACCCCCTAAAATCTAGAATTTCTAGAGATTGCTTCGGTCGCTTTGCTCCCTTGACAATGACGGCGATTTCCACAATGACGGAATTACGGAATTTTAGACGGAATTCTAGAATTTTTTGAAATTCGTCATTGCGAGGCTTTGAAAAAGCCGAAGCAATCTCTAGTAATTCTAAATTTATTTTAGTAATTCTAAATTTATTTTAGGAATTCTAAATTTATTTTAGGAATTCTAAATTTATTTTAGGAATTCTAAATTCATACTTAGGAATTCTAGAAATTTGCTCGCTTTTAGGCTAGATAAATCTAGCTCGCAAATTTTATAAGGGCTATGCCCTAAACCCTTAGGGGCTGCCACCCCTAAAACCCCGCTAGAATTTAGAATTCCTAGAGATTGCTTCGTCGTTCGTTTCGCTCACTCCTCGCAATGACAAGCTTAGGAATTCTAGAATTCCTAAGCAAAGATTTATATCCTAAAAGTTTTTTTAAATTATTTTTGAAGAAAAACTACAAAAAGAGTTTATAGAACTTTATGACGCTAAGAAAAAAGTAAGTTAAATAACTTCACCCAAATTTTACCCAAGTTTTATTTTTCACTCTGTATAATATTGAAAAATCAATAAAAAGGACTTGGGTAAAATGGTAAATGAAGTGCTTCAAAGTATGATTTTATCGTATCCCGATGCCCCGTGTAGGGGTCGAACCTACGGCCTTATCATTAAGAGTGATCTGCTCTACCAACTGAGCTAACGAGGCAAAACAAATTTAAAAAAGAAAGTCTGGCGACCCTTGCAAGATTCGAACTTGCGTTCTCGCACAGAGAATGCGATGTCCTGGGCCCTCTAGACGAAAGGGTCAAGCCTGCAAAATGGTCAAAAAACTGAGAGAAATGGCGCGGCGAACGGGGCTCGAACCCGCGACCTCCGACGTGACAGGCCGATATTCTAACCAGCTGAACTACCGCCGCAACCATAAAAGATGGTGGTCGCTATAAGACTCGAACTTATGACATCTACCTTGTAAGGGTAGCGCTCTACCAACTGAGCTAAGCGACCAATCGTTAAAAAAGAGAGTGGTGTCCTGCGTTGGATTCGAACCAACGACCCCCTCCTTAAAAGGGAGATGCTCTACCGACTGAGCTAGCAAGACCTAAACTTGATTAACGAAGTGGAATTATAGTCTAAAAAAATACAAATGTCAAGATTTTTTAGTATAATTTTTAATAATTTTTTTCTAAAAGGTGTAAAAATGCGATTTTTAGGATATTTTGAGCAGATTTGTTCTATCCCACATTGTTCTTATCAGGCACAAAAACTAGGCGAATTTCTTCTAGAATTCTCAAAATCTCGTGGTTTTGAAGTCAAAATTGATGAGAGTTTTAATATCCACGCTATAAAAGGCAAGCCAAAAATCTGCATTCAAGCCCACTATGATATGGTTTGCGTGGGCGAGGCACCAAAAATAGAGCTTGAAAATGATGGAGAGTTTTTAAGTGCGAAAAACTCCACACTAGGCGCTGATAATGGTATCGGGCTTGCTATTATTATGGATATAATGGACGAGGCGCAGGATTTAGAGGTGCTTTTTACTAGCGATGAGGAGGTGGGGCTAATCGGCGCAAATGCTTTTGCTGGCGAGATTTGCGCTCCAGCTCTACTAAACCTTGATAGCGAGGATGATAGTGAGGTCATCATCGGCTGCGCTGGTGGGCTTTTAGCAGAATTTGGGTGTGAGTTTGAGCCTTGCGAGCTTGGTTTGGGCGAGCTTTTTAGCCCTGAGTTTGAGCCTTGTAAGCTTGGTTTAGGCGAGCTTTTTAGCTCTAGCGTGAGTGAGCATTTTAGCAGTGGGCTTAATGAATACTCTCATAGCACTAGCGCAGAAAACAGTACTCAAAATAACAGCAATTTAGCAAAAAACTGCACTCAAAATAACAGCAATTTAAATGCTAATTACTACGCCCTTAGCTGCCAGGGCCTAGAAGGTGGGCATAGTGGCATGCAAATAGCCAAAAATATCCCAAATGCCATCAAAGAACTAGCGCATTTTGCCAAAAATCATGGCGCAAACATCCTTGCTATAAGCGGTGGAGATAGAGACAATGCTATACCTACTTGGGCAAAGGCGTTAGCAACTGCTTCTAGCAAGCTACAAAGCAAGGGGCTAGTAAAGGCTAAAAAGCTTGATTTATTAGGCGCAAAAGAGCTTTTTGCTAAACTTTGTGATGCTGATTTAAAAAACACTATTATAATGAAAGCAAATTCGGCTGATTTTGCTAGAAATTCTAAAATTCCAATGAAAGCAAATTCGGCTGATTTTACTAAGAATTCTAAAATTCCAATGAAAGCAAATTCGACTGATTTTACCAGGAATTCTAAAATTCCTTTGTTAAATGATTTTTTGCTTGCTTTGCCCCACGGTGTGCTTGGCTGGGATGAGGGGCTAGGACTTCCAAAAACTAGCGCAAACCTTGCTATAGTGCGAACTAGACTTGCTAGCAAAGATGAAAATGCACGCATAGCTTTTAGCGTGCAAATATATGCTAGAAGCAGCAGCCAAGAGGAGCTAGCAAAGCTAAAAAATAGCTATGAGGCTATAAGCGAGCTTGCTGGCTTTCAAAGCTCGTTTGGCCCTAGTTCTATGCCCTGGGAGCCTGAGCAAAGCCACTTTGCCACAAGCGTGCTAAATGCCCTACAAAAATACCGCCCTAATGCTAAAATAACAGCAATCCACGCTGGACTAGAATGCGGCTGTCTAAGCGCAAAAATGAAGCAAAAAGGCAAAAAGCTAGTAGCTTGTAGCATAGGGCCAAACATCAGCGGCGCACATACAATAAACGAACGCTGCGAGATAAAAAGCGCAAAAATCATAGCCCAAGTCGTGCGAGACCTGCTAAAAAACTCCCAAGACGCCTAGCTAAATTTTTAGAAATTCTAGAATTTTCGTCATTGCGAGCGAAGCAATCTCTAGAAATTCTAAATTTATCCTTAGAAATTCTAAATTTATTTTAGAAATTCTAAATTTATCCTTAGAAATTCTAGATTAAAAATTTTAAGATTTTTAACCGCAAAAGGCTTAAAATATGCTACAATTATAAACTTTATTCACTTATGATTTTAAGGGGGTTTTATTATGAAATATGACTTTAGGGAGGTTTTATTATGAAAAAGGTGCTTTTAGCTTTATTTTTAATATTTAGCTTTGCTAGTAGTGCTTATGCTGACACACATACTACTACTGTTAGCGTAATTGATGAGGAGGGTAAAGAACAAAATGACCCTCTTAAAGAGTTAAACCTAGAAGTCACAAAGAATGGCACTAAGCGATACAAAATTAAGGTTACTAATCTTTCACCTAAGACCACAATTTTCTTTAAAAACAATGGCCTAAAAAATATTATACTGCGCTTTAACGCTGGTTCTACATCAAAAGGCCAAAATGATACTACATCAAAAAAACAAATAGTATACCAAGTAAGTAGCCAAGACGACTTCTCTACTAGCGATTACCTCGCTTTTTCATCGTGCGAAGTTGATAATAACCCAAATGATAGACCTACAGGGTCATTTATTATCATAAATAGAGGTGCTACAAAATTTCTAAGGTTTGCTATGCGAGATTGCGATAAAAACGAGATTGATCAAGAAGAAAAACTGAATATAGAAACCACGCTTTCAGTAATTGAGACGGAATTGAGCGATACAAGCGTTGATCATAAAATAGCAAAGACTCATGGTCTGCCAACGGTAATCATAGGTCAAGAAACAGTTAGAGACTTTTCAACTAGGTCTGCTAAGACAGGCAAAGACGAGTTTGTGTGCAGAACAGCGAATAATATAGATAGCCTAGAACTCTACGATGGAAATGGCAAAAAAGTAGACTCATTTTCTTACAAGAAACGAACTGGAGAACCATCAAAATTTAGTTTTACAATAGAAAATAAACCAGGCATAAACTACCGAAGAATGCATATTAAACTCACTTGTAAACAAAGTATAATTCAAGATGGTGTAGTTAGTTTACTCGGGCGAGATGCTACATTCGAACGGCAATATTACTTCGATGCTAGACCAAAGGAAATTCGAGTAAAAAACTTACCAAAAGATGATTGGCTATATGCTGAACAAAGGTATGGAATGGACGGCAAGCCTGATGAAAATAGGTTTAATGAATTTATAGAAAAAGTAAAAACTCATAAAGATTTCTTTTTATTAACAAACACTGAGAAAAAACTCTTTGACGAAGTTGGGCAAGAAGTCTTTTTATCAACAGCAACTGGGCAAAATTGCGAGAATTGTGAAATAAAAGTAATAGAAAGCAAAGTAGAATCTAAAGAGATGAAACCTATCACTCTAACCGCAGTAGATGCAAAAGGCAAGGAAATAGAGAACTACAACTCTATTGCCGAAATAGCAATAACAGGCAAAATATTCAGCGATGGCAGTAAAGGAAATATAATAAACGAAAAAAGTGGCAATAATCTAATTCGCCCTTGCGTAGCTGGTAGCAGAGCTAACTGTGAGATAGCTTTGGCTGAGATTAAGGGAGATAAGGGAAATAAAACCGAGGTATACACACATATAATAAATAATAAAAAATTACTAGCCTACAATAATGTAGGTCCAACTGTGCTATATGGCGCGGATACTGAGTGGACAAAATACTCTCAAACCTACAAAGCACCAGATAGTGGCTCTACTCAAAACCAAACAAGGCAAGCAAACCAAGCAAACCAAAGCACGCTTTGCAATAAGTTTGAAAGCCACTCTGGTGAGAGAAGGGTAACAATCAACGGAAAAGACTACAATCTTGTAGGTTGTAATATACCTTTTGTGCCTGAAAACGGTAAAGAGGGTGATGAGATAAACTTTTATTCTTTTAAACCAGCTTTTTATAAATTAACTTTTGATAACAAAAACTCACCAGCAAATGATAGCTACGGCACAGATAAGCTTACTTATATACATACAATAAAGCCAGAGGACTACGACACTACAAAAAAAGAAATATTTGAGGCGGCTGATTTTAACCCTAGTGTTTTGGCAATAGGCGCAACGCTTGAAAGTTTAAGATATAATCGCGCCCTTAGTCACTACGATAATAACCTAAAAGTAGCTAAAAAGCTAAAATTTTCAGGTAATCCAGCAAACCCTACTATCACCATAGATGGAGAAGAGCAAAACAACATAGCAGTTGATTTTAAAGTAACAGCAAAGAATAATAAGACTGATATAAGCGATGCTATCTTGCTCACATTAGACCCAAAAAATCCTTACAATCACGAAAAAGGCTACAAAGGTGCTATTGTGTCAACAGATATTACTACAGACAAAGACAGCATCACTCTAACTATGCCCGCAAATAACTTCTACGCTGGCAAAAATATCAAGGTTAATAAGCTAAATTTCAAGCGTGAGGACCTACTAGCTAGAAGCTATGCCTATATAGGTAAATCAAGCGTGAATATAGATATAAATGATGGCAAGAACACACAATTAAGCAGCAAAATTACAGATGACAAAGCGGCCTTGATTTTTAGCTACAAAGGCGATGATCTACACTTCGTAGACGCTGCTATCATCGCTCCAAATGTAGCTAGCAACGAAAATACCGCTGATGCCGCTGTGTATCTAGCTGGATACTGCGACCCTGCAAATCACGCAGAATGCAAAGACAGTGGAATTTTTATCAAAGATACCATCGCAGGACATATGAACTACTTTGGCTTTGATTTTCTAGTCTATGGCGAGAGCGAAACAGATATAAAAGAAAGCAAGACTAATAAACTTTTTGATTATGACCAAGCGACTTTTTCACAGTTTAAAAGAGGCGCAGATTTTCTAAGTAATTTTGGAGGCAACGAAGTAAAAATCCAGCTACAAGGCGATAAAACAAGAGAGTATTGCAGTATTTTTAGAAACTGCTATCCGCTAGGAAGCAATTTTGGCACTACCTTTAATAGCTACAAAACTGGAGCCTCACGATGGCACGGCAGCGGCGACCAGCCGGGCGGTACCATAGTTGATGGTGGACCACGCCGCAAAGAACAAAGACTAAACTTCTAAACCCATAAATTCTAGAATTTCTAAGTAGTTTTATCTAAGGAATTCTAGAATTACTAAGCAAAATCCAAAATTCCTGAGTAAAATTTAAAATTCCTACACCTTATGTCATTGTCCGGCCCCTTCGGACAATCTGTATAAAAATCCCCCGACTTGTGTTTTCTCTCATCCCCTGGCTTGACTTTCTTTGTCATCCCCCGACTTGATCGGGGGATCTCATCATAAATAAATTTAGAATTTCTATAGAGATCCCCCAGTCAAGCTGGGGGATGACATAGTAGGGAATTCTAAAATTCCTAAAAATGCCCAAATTCTAGCGGGGTTTTAGGGGCGCCAGCCCCTAAGGGTTTAGGGCGTAGCCCTTATAAAATTTGCGGGGCTAGGGGCTTGCCCCACCAAAGCGAGCAAAATTCTAGAATTCCCAAGCCTTATGTCATTGTCCGACTTGACCGCTCTGTGTCATCCCCCGACTTGATCGGGGGATCTCATCATAAATAAATTTAGAATTTCTATAGAGATCCCCCAGTCAAGCTGGGGGATGACATAGTAGGGAATTCTAAAATTCCTAAAAATGCCCAAATTCTAGCGGGGTTTTAGGGGCGCCAGCCCCTAAGGGTTTAGGGCGTAGCCCTTATAAAATTTGCGGGGCTAGGGGCTTGCCCCACCAAAGCGAGCAAAATTCTAGAATTCCCAAGCCTTATGTCATTGTCCGACTTGACCGCTCTGTGTCATCCCCCGACTTGATCGGGGGATCTCATCATAAATAAATTTAGAATTTCTATAGAGATCCCCCAGTCAAGCTGGGGGATGACATAGTAGGGAATTCTAAAATTCCTAACTACTTGTGTCATTGTCCGACCCCTTCGGACAATCTCTATAAAAATCCCCCGACTTGAGATCTCATCACAAAGAATTTAGAATTCCTTGCTTTATCTGCGTTTTTTTTTGCTTCGCATCCGCTGGTTGGGATATGGAGTATTTTTGGGGAATTCTAGATTTTCCTAGCTTTGGTCGCTTCGCTCCCTAGCAATGACGCAAGGAATTCTACATTCTCTGTGATGAGATTGTCCGGTCAAGCCGGACAATGACACAAGGTTTGGGAATTTTAGATTTGTCTTGAATTCTAGAATTTTGCTCGCTTTAGTGGAGCAAGCCTCGCTGCTCGCAAATTTTATAAGGGCTATGCCCTAAACCCTTGGGGGCTGCTGTCCCTAAAACCCCACTAAAATTTAGAATTTCTAGAGATTGCTCCCTCTGCTTTGCTCCCTCGCAATGACGCATGGAATTCTAAATTTATCCTTAGAAATTCTAGAATTTTGCTCTCTTTAGGCTAGATAAATCTAGCCCCGCAAATTTTATAAGGGCTACGCCCTAAATCCTTGCCCCCGCCGCCCGCTGTCCCTAAAACCCTAATAAAATCTAAAATTCTCTTGCTTTATCTGCGTTTTTTTTGCTTCGCATCCGCTGGTTGCTTCACATTTGCTGACCCAAGGTGCGGGGGTATTTTTTAGGGAATTCTGGAATTTCGTATAAAATTCCGCAATCCCGTCATTGCGAGGAGAGAGTGAAACGAACGACGAAGCAATCTCGTTCAAGGCTTAATAAATGAGATTGCTCCCTCTTTTTTCAAAGCCTCGCAATGACGAATTTTAAGGAATTCTAAAATCCCTAAGGAATTTTAGATTTTTTTAAGCACATTTTAAGCCCTTAAAAGCTAGAATTACAGCCTTTTTACACATTTGGCCCCTTCGTCTAGCGGTTAGGACATCGGCCTCTCACGCCGGTAACACGAGTTCGAGTCTCGTAGGGGTCACCAAGATTTAAGCTCTTTTTTATCACAAGCTTTTAAAAAATTCGTTATAATCATTTAAAAACCCTATTTGGTAATATAATGAAAAAAATAAATATCCTACACACGAGTACTGGCTGGGGCGGGATGCGCATACTCTCTAAAAGCCTTGCCTTGCGTGATACTTATGGCGCAAGGGTGGCTACAAGAGATGGCGTAGTTTGTGTAGGAAGCATGGGGCTTTTTAGAGAAGTTAAAAGGCTTGATATTTTCTTAAATACCGCTTTTGGCATACACAAAACGCAGCCAAACACACACTTTTTGCTAGTTGGCAGTGGTGATACTGGGGGCTTTGTGCGTGATTTTATATCTATGCATGAGATGGGCGAGTTTGTTACTCTTTTTGCCCTGAGCTTGCAAAAATGCTTAGTGCTATGGATATTTTTATGCTGACCACATCTGGCCAGGGCGCGCTGCGTACCTTGATGCAAGCGTTATTTATACAAAAATCTTGCATTGCTACAAATGTTGGTAGCGTGCGAGATTTGTTTTTTAAAGATAATTTTTTGCTTTGCTACTGCGATGAAAATCAGCTAAAATACGGGCTAAAACTGCTCTTAGAACATCCCCGAATACTTAAAAAGCTCAAACAAACAAGAGTTTCTAAGGGCAAAATTAGCCTAGAAAAAATGGCTGTCTATAGCGTATATAAAGAGATTTTAGGGACCAAAGAATGAAGCAAGCCACTTTTAGCCAAAGCAGTCTTGAAAAAACAGCAAATCTAGAGAATTCTAAAGCTAAAATCACACTAATTAGCATTTTTAATGCACTTTTATGCGTACTTTTTTTTGCTTTACCACTTAGTGAGTCTGTAAAACAAATCACTCTTTATCCGCTAATCGTCCTTGGCTTTTACATAGTCTGGCGGCAAAAACTTTCTTTTAAGCTTGATATGCTTGGCATTTTTCTCATTGCCTATGCTGGCTTTTTTGCGCTTAGTGCGCTTATAAACGCTCAGATAAAATACATGCTAGACCCCATTCGCAGTGTCGCACTTTTTTTAGTGATTTATGGACTTGGCGCAAAAAATATTAGGCTAAATTTTGTGCTATATTGCCTTTTTGGTGGTTATTTGATAGCATTTATTATGGCTAGTTACAAGGTCTTTTTTGCTGGCGCAGAGCTTTTTGAGCTAAAAAGCATTGGCTATGTAAATACAAGTGCCATTTACTCGCTTTTTATACTTAGCATTTTTCTTTGTGCGTTTTGGTGGAGACTAGCTAGCAGATGGCTGTGCATAGCAGCGATTTTACTTAGTTTTAGTGGGGTGATGCTATCAGCTTCTAGGACTTGTATTTATCTGCTACCTTTGCTGTTTTTGCTTTTTGGCTTTTTTGCTTTTAATTCTAGCAAAAATGAGAGCAAATTTAGCTGGGAGCATTTATTTATCATCTTTGGAGTGATTATAGCTTTGGCTTTATTGGCTTTTTTGCTTACACTTTTGCCACACGAACGAATTGCTTATAAAATCAGCCTTGGCAGTGGTTTTCTTAGCACCAGACTTTATATTTTTGGCTCTGCCTTTTATACTTGGCTAGAACATCCGTTTTTTGGTATTGGTGGGGCTGAGTTTTTAAATGTAGATAACTCTATTTGGTATCCAAATAGCCCAGAACCACACGCTCCACACGCACACAACACGATTTTACATCTACTTTCTACAACAGGTATATTTAGCGCACTTTGTTATATTATTTTTTGTCTTTTTGGGCTTGTAAAGTTCTTTAAAGCACGCAAAAGCGCCCTTGGGCTTTGCGCTTTACTAATTCTAGTTTTAGGCAATATCATAGGGCTAGTTGAGCTTCAATTTCACAGCGAAAATTTACTTTTAACTATGTTTATTTTTGCTCTTGCTTGTTCTTGCTTTAAGGGGCAAAAAGTATGAAAAAACTAGTATTTCTAAGAGAAAATCCAAACGCATCTGGTGGGGCTGAAGTATATTTAGAGTGGCTTAAAGCTAGCTTTGAGAAATCTAGAATTCCTAGCCAAATTCGTGGTTTTAGCGGCAGCAAAAAGCTTGCTTCTTGGATAAAAGCCCTGCTTTTTAACGCACAAGCAAGAGCAAAAAAAGCCCCTGATGAGCTGTATTTTAGCCTAGCTCGCATTGATAGCAGCGATATTTACCGCACAGATGATGGCGTTCACAGAGTTTATCGCAAAAGCAAAAAGTTTTGGTGGCTAAATCCTATAAACTTCGTTCACCCCTACTTAGAGAAAAAATGCTTTGAAAACGCAAAATGCATAATAGCAATATCACAAATGGTAAAAAAGCAAATCATAGAATGCTACAGCGTGCCTGAGAGTAAGATAGAAGTGCTTTATAACGGTGTAGAATTCCCTAAAAAAATCGATAAAAAAAGCGCAAAAAAACAGCTTTGTACTAGGCTGGGGCTTGATGAGAGAGACCCACTTGTGCTTTTTGTAGGCTCTGGCTTTAAAAGAAAAGGCGTTAAAGAACTCTTGCTTGCGCTAAGCGAACAAAAAACTGCCTATAATGCTCTTTTTGTAGGAAAGGACAAGCAGCTTGAGTGCTATAAAAATCTAGCAAAAAGCCTTGGTGTAAAAGCACATTTTCTTGGGGCTAGCGATGGGGCTAGCGAGTATTTTGAAGCCTGCGATATACTAGCTCTGCTCTCAGCCTATGAGCCCTTTGGGCTAGTGGTGCTAGAAGCGATGAGCTATGGCTGCGCTGTGATAGCTAGCGATAAATGCGGGGCAGCAGAGTTGCTTGATAGAGAATTTATAGCCAGTGATAGCACCTGCGCTAGCAAGATACTAGCAGGGCTTTTAACAAATAGCCAAAAGCTAAAAGAGGCAGGCTTGCAAAACCGCCAAAAAGCAAAAGAACACTCACTAGAAGCAAATGTAAAAGCGCAAATAGAGCTTGTTAGGCGGTATTTATGAGAGTTTTTATAGAGCTACCTACTTGGCTGGGCGATAGCGTGATGGCAAGCGCTGCTATAGAAAATATCGTAGCAAACTACAAAGAAGCAAAAATTACATTTTTTGGCAAAGGGGCTGCTTGTGAGCTTTTTAGTGCTTTGCCAAACTGCGAGCTTATCATCACCGATAATAGCAAAAGCTCAAAATCTAGGCTTTTGTGGCTCTACTCGTTAGCAAAAAAATTACAAAATTACGATATTGCGCTTTCTTTTCGCTCACATTTTGCTAGCAAGTTTTTATTGTTTTTTATAAAAGCAAAGAAAAAAGCCCTTTTTAAATACCAAAAAAACGAGCTTCATCAAGTAGAAAAATATTTAAATTTCGTAAATTTAGCCCTAAAATTAAAAAGCTTAAATAAAGCTTTAAAATTACATTTTTCACCCTATTCTTACGCTCGCCAGACGCTAGGACTAAACCCTGGAGCAAGCTACGGCTGGGCTAAGCGCTGGGGAGCTAAAAACTTTGCCGCCCTAGCTAGCACCCTTGCCTCAAAATACGATATAATCATCTTTGGCGCTAAAGGTGAAGAAGAAATTTGCGCTAAGATTTCAGCTATTTTAGAGCAGAACAACATCGCCCACCAAAATCTCTGCGCTAAAACTAGCATAAAAGAGCTTGCGCAGCATATCGCAGGACTTAGCCTTTTTATCACAAACGACAGCGGCCCCATGCACATCGCCTCTGCCTTTGGGGTAAAAACTCTTGCTATTTTTGGGCCTACAAACTGGGTAGAAACTGCGCCGTATGATAAAGAAAATTCTAGAATTCTGCGCCTAAATTTGCCTTGTTCGCCTTGTATGAAGCGAGTTTGTCCTCTAGGGCATCACGAATGTATGGACAAGCTCACAGCCCCAATGGCACTAGCTAAACTTAGCGAACTTGGGATAAAACCAAGCTAGAAATTCTAGAATGAATTCGCTCTAGAATTCTAAAATAAATTTGCTCTAGAATTCTCTAAAAAATACCCCCATAACCCCCAAAAAATAAAGCTCTAGCGAATTGTGGCTTGTGTTGTGCTTGCTCTTATTTCAGTTCGCTGATTATAAAAGAGCAAGAGATGCCATACATAATGGAGCTAAGATTTTAAAAATTGATGATTACAAGCATTTAACGCAAAGAGATATTAACTTTTATACTAAATTACACGGCGTGAAGTTTATTTCATGCAATTTTATATAAAAAATAATTTTTTAATAATTATATAAGGGATTTTAGTTATAATTTCGTCCGTATGTACGCTGCTAGATTGAGTTCTTAGTAGCACAGAGCTGTTCTATATGAATGGCTCTTATTTTAGGGCTTTTATGGACTTGCTTAACAAACCAAAACTCGACATTGACAAACAGATTGATTTGCTAAAATCAAGGGGAGTGAAGTTCATTATAGATAACGAGCGAGTAGCTAAGCAATTTTTACAAGACAATACATATTTTTATAAAATTAAATCTTATAGCAAAAATTATCCTACAAACAAAGAAAATAAACACACAAATTTAGATTTTGCTTATTTAAGAGATTTATCCATAATAGATATGCATTTAAAAAAATTTATAATAGAACTTTGCTTGGATATAGAACATATTCTAAGGACAAAACTATTAAGCGATATCCAAAATAATATAAAATGCGATGGCTATAAGATAGTCGATGACTTTTTTAAATATAATACACAAAGACACAATCAAATAAAAAATCAAATCAACAGCGCATTGAATAATAAAAATCCTCGCACAATAAGAGATAGAATTTTAATAAAATATAGAGATAATTTAGCTGTTTGGAATTTGGTTGAAATTATAGATTTTGGTTTTTTGATTGATTTGTGTGAATTTTATTATAAACAATATAAAAACGCTGTTTTTAATAAAATCAAAGGTTTATTGTGGGCATCAAAATGCATGAGAAATCTAATCGCACATAATAATTGTATTATTGACAATCTTTTGGCTTTTAAAACTTTCAAACCAAACAATCAAATAAACAATGTTTTTATATCAAAATATAACTTAATTTTAAATGCGAAAAATAGGCTAAAAAATCTAGTAATACATGATTTCATATCTGCTTTGATTGTATTTGATATACTGTGTAAATCTAAAAAAATGAAAAGATATAAATATAAACAAATTTTAGATCTTTTTAGTAAGCGCATGCGTAAAAACTCAAATTATTACAAAACAAACTCGCTTATAACTGGCTCTTTTTCTTTTGTGGCTAAGTTCTTAATTTATCTTTATAAAAAGAATTTTTAAATCTTATCATAGTCTTTTGTTTATCTCATCATTAACCGCTTTTATGTGCTTAGCAAAAATCTCAGGTATTTTGGCTTGGGCCGCCTTGCTAGCTGGGCGTAAAAATGGTCTAGCACTCATTTTTTGTGCCGTATTCGTGAGCGTAATAAGCACTTAGCTTTGCTCTGCCTGTGCTAGAATTCCCCAGAAATTCTAGTTTAAATTAAGTTCTTAGTATTATTCTTTTAGCCTTTTGATATCAGCACCAAGGGCGCTTAGTTTGCCCTCTAAATTCTCATATCCCCTATCTAGATGGTAGATGCGGTGGATATTGCTAACCCCGCTTGCTCCAAGTGCTGCGATGACTAGCGCTGAGCTAGCACGAAGGTCTGTTGCCATCACATCAGCTGCTTTTAGGCTGGCGCCAGTTATGGTGGCGATGTGTCCGTTTAACTTAATATTTGCACCCATGCGAACTAGCTCACTAGCGTGCATAAAGCGGTTTTCAAAAAGCCTTTCATCTATGATGCTAACCCCCTTTGCCACGCAAGCAAGCGCCATGAACTGCGCTTGCATATCAGTAGGAAAGCCAGGAAACTCCGTAGTAGTAATCTCCACAGGGCTTAGAGCTTTTGGCGGTATTATCGTTATGCTCTCATCTTTATACTCAAAGCTAGCCCCCATAAGCTCAAGCTTGTCAATCACAGCGCCAAGCAGCTCTTTTTGCGTGTGATTTAGGGTGATTTTTGACGCACTCATAGCAGCTGCGCATAGATAAGTGCCTGCTTCGATTCTATCGCTGATGACTTTGATATCAGGCATAGACAGCAGTTCTCCACCGCTGCCATGAAGCTCTATCTCGCTAGTGCCTATACCACTAATGCTAAGCCCACTATCACGCAGGATTTCGCAGATTTGAACTACTTCTGGTTCTTTTGCGGCGTTTAAAATTCTAGTTTTGCCCTTAGCTAGTGCTGCTGCCATGAGTATGTTTTCACAGCCTGTGACGGTAATTTTATCAAACATTATCTCACAGCCCTTTAGTCCTGAGGGTGCGTGAGCTACGACATAGCCATCTTCTATGCTAATTTGTGCGCCCATTTTTTCTAGTGCGCTAAGGTGTAAATCAATAGGCCTTGCACCTATTGCGCAGCCTCCTGGCAGACTTACTTCACAGTGGCCAAAGCGTGAGAGCAAGGGGCCAAGCACCAAGATACTAGCGCGCATTTTGCGGACTATATCATAAGTTGCTTTTGTAGAGTTTATGCTAGTTGTATCTATGCTTAGCGTGTGATTTGCTAAATTTGTGTTTGCGCCAAGGTTGCCAAGAAGCTTAATAAGCGTTTTGATATCTACTACTTCTGGCATATTTGTTATTTTTACTTCGTTTTTAGCTAGGATTGTGTTTGCGATGATTGGTAAAGCAGCATTTTTAGCACCGCTGATTTCTACGCTGCCACTTAGTTTTGCGCCACCTGTGATTTGTAAAAAATCCATTTTTAGCCCTTAAAATCAAAAAATTTTGCGTCATTATACTAGAAATTCATTATTTTTGTGTATAATCACAGCCTTTAAGCAAATTTTATGGGGTTTTATTGTGAGAAAAAAGTTTAAAACATTAGTATTTCTAGCTTTGGGGGCATTTTTTATCACAGGTTGTGCTACTGGTAGTTCGCAAGGCTCAGCAAACTTTTATAACAAATATGACAAAAATAAGCAATCTTATCAAGCAAACACAGATCAAGCAAACATAGAAAAAAGAGAAAAAAATCCAAACTTTAATCTAAAAAAATACACAAACACTCGCATTGGTGGCGACTGCTCAGGGCTAATTACAGCCATAAATAAAAATAATGGTAGCGCAATTTTTGATCCAAAAGAGCTAAACAAATACTATAGCAGCGCTCGCAAAAGTCAAGCTATGTTTGATTTATTTAAAGATAAAAACAAAATTTCTTTTTCTTGGCCACAAGTAGGCGATCTAGTGTTTTTTAACAACACCACAAAAGTTACCAAAGGTGGCAGCAAAGAGCTTATCACGCATGTTGGAATTGTCTCAAAGGTAAATAAAGATGGTAGCGTGGAGTTTTTACACAATATTCGTGGCAAAAATGTCCTTGGCGTGATGAATCTAAGCCTATCAAACGATCATAAAATAGCTGGCAAACAGGTAAATTCTTATATCATCTCAAAATGTAATGACAGCTCATGCCTTGTTAGCAATCGTTTTAGCGGCTATGGCCATATAAAATAAGCCGTGTAAAATAAGCCGTGCTAAACAATAATTTTAACAAAAACTTTAACTCTCTAGAATTCTCTAGAATTTTAAATAGCCTTTTAGAAGTTAAAGCTATTTGCCTTTTAGTTATTCTTAATGTTTTAATATATATTTTTACTAGCTTTAGCGTAAGTGATTACTATTTTCTGCTTTTGGCGCTAAATGCTCTATTTTTTGAGGGTTTTTATCATCAGCTTTTAAGCTCTATTTTTATGCACGGCTCGGCTGAGCATTTGGCTATGAATATGCTAGCTCTCATTGCCATTGGATACCGCTTAGAGCGTGCTTTGGGAGCATTTAACTTTGCTTTGCTTTATTTGCTTGGGGGTGTGCTTACAAGCTTTCTTAGTCTTAGTTACCTTTACTTTGAGCCTTACTCAAATCTAGTAGGCGCAAGTGGTGCTATATGCGTGCTTATTGGCTTTATGGCGTATTTTATGCCTATGCTTCGCTCAGGGCTTTTTGTAGGACTAATGCTCATGAGCTTTGTGCCTATGCTACTTGGGGTTCAAGTAGCGTGGTATGCGCATCTTTTTGGTTTTGGCGTGGGCTTTGGCGCAGGGTTTTTAAAAGCTAAAAAGGATAGAAAATGAACTTTTTTGAAGAAATTTTGGCGCAGGGTTTTTAAAAGCTAAAAAGGATAGAAAATGAACTTTTTTGAAGA
>CAMENE010000012.1:0-52761 GCA_945928165.1 uncultured Campylobacter sp. | reverse complement strand
TTTTGCACAGCAATGACAAGTTAATAAAAATGCTAAAAATATGCTTTTCATTTGGATAATTTATGCCCTTATATCCGTTTTTTTCATAATTTCTAAAAGAGCTAATGGGTCATTATTTTTTAAAAACTCTTCAAAAAATGTTTTTAGTATCTCGTTTTTGCTCTCTAAACTTATATTTCTACTCTTTGCGCCGTTATACTGGCGCATTAGCATACGATTATTTCGCTCGATTTGCGCTTGTTTGTCTAGTTCTGCTAGATTTTGATTTTGTTTATCTAATGTGTTTATTTGTTTGCTTGGAGTGTTTTTGACTAAATTCTCCACTTTATTTTTAAAATCTTCTATGCTAATTTCGCTACTAAAAACTTCATTTAGTTCGCTACTACTCATAATAACATCATTATATTTTATAGCAAAATATAAAAGTTCTTGTTTTTGTGCATCATCTAAAGATATGATTTTTGAATACAGATTATTTTTACCAAAAATGAAATGCTCATATCCTGCTTTTTGCAAGCTAGAAGCAGCGTCACTAGCTTTATTTGAAAGTACATTAGCAATCCTAGCTACTTCGCTTTCTTTATGCTCTTTGTTGGCACCTATTTGCTTGTATTGGGCATCGACAAAAGCTTGAATTTGGTCATTTTGTCCTTGGCTTTGATTGCTTTGTTTTTCTTTGTTCTGCAGCATATTTGTGATATAGCCCATATCATAGGCATATTGTAACGAGCTAGTGAATTCTTGATGTATAGGTAACATTATTTTACTTTTGCTTTTAAGATATGCTCCATATTATTTTTATATGAATTAGTCAGTCTTTTAATTATTGCATTATGATTATTTAAAATGTAGCTGGAATTGATTTTTTGGTATGTTCGTAAAACATTCTCATAGGCAGCTACATCATTTTTATAGCGATAACTTTTATTGTCTCTATGGTTATTTACATTGATTTTAACATTGTGGCCTAAATTATGTATTGCTGGAGCTAATTGTTTATTATTAAGACTAACCGCTGTTTTATAGCTTTCTTGCCCCAATGCACTAGATTCTAATCTTTTAGCATCCCTTAGATTTGTGTTATAAATATTTGGATAAAGCTCTTTTGCTGTTGGTTTCATAAGCACAAACAATTTATTTGAACCAATATTCATCAAATAATCAAGATTTCCACTCTTAACCTGCTTAGCTTCTTTTGGGCTAAGTGCTTTTACACCAGGGAAGTTATCGCTAAGCTTAGCATTTGTTACACTAGCTAGCAAATCAGCAGCAAATAACGAACTAGCCAAGCTAGCAACTAAAAAAGATGAAAAAAGTAATTTTTTCATTAACTTTCCTTTTAAATAAGATATTTGACATTATAATAAAACGAGATATAAAAAACAAGAGTTTTTTATATTTTTTATCTAAGTGTTTATATTTTACACATTTTATCTTTGTATGTAAAAAATATTTTTGCATAATTTTATTATTTATAAATTTAGCTGGGACATTTTTTATCTGTAAGCTTGAAGCATTCTTGATTTGCACTTGAGAATCTAGCTTGCAAAAGCAAGAGAGTAAAAACTCTAGGAATTCTAGAATTCCCAAAACAAATTCTAGAATTCCATAAAAAATTCTAGAATTCCATAAAAAATTCTAGAATTCTCTAAAAAAATTCTAGAATTCCCTGAAAAATTCTAGAATTCTCTAAAAAATTCTAGAATTCCCTAAAAGCTATTATTTTAGTTTCGCTCTTAACTCGCGGCTTTCTCTGGCTTGTTTATCAAGCTGGCGTTTTTGTATACGAAGGATGTGGTCTTCAAGCAAGATTATTGAAAATGTCCCCTCAAACACACGCACTTCATTTACAGAGCCCACCACTCGCACATCTTGCTTTTTGCTCTCGCTAAAAAATGCATTTGCCTCAAAATCTATAAAATCGCCGATTCTAACAGGGCTTAAAAAATTTACTTTTGAGGCTACTGAGATTTGATATTCTTTGTTTATAGCCACTTGCGCCGCCCAGCTAGCTGCTGTGTAGATAAAGCCATTAAACGCCAAGCCCTCTGAGTCATAAGTCATATCTTTTGTAACTCTAAAACGAGTTTTAGCATAGTCTTCTCTTGCAGCTACTACCATACCAGCAAAAGTCTCATCTAAGATGGAGTTTATCCCTATATCGCCTTCATAGGCTTCTTGTTCTTCCTTAGCTTCCTCAGCCATCACATTTTGCGCTTCTTGTTCTTCTTGGATTTGCTCTGCCATTTTCTTACCTATTTTAGTTTGATATATGCTCTTTTTGGCGCAGGATAGCCCTCTATGGTAAGCCCATCGCTACTTAAAAAATCATTTAAGCTCTGTCCGCCTATCCACTGTGTTTTGCGCTGTTCGTTTAAGTCTGTATCGCTAGTAAAAAGCAGCTCAAAGCTACTAAACCTCGCCCTAGCCGCCCAGCCCTCAAGTGCCCTTAGGCTAGGGATAAAATACGCATTGCTCATTTTAGCATAGCTTTTAGCAGGGCTTAGCACTAGCTCATCGTCTCTGTCTATAATAAGCGTATCAAGTATAAGCTCGCCATTTTTGGCTAGGGCTGATTTTAGCTGCTTTAACGCAGAAATCGGATCGCTTCTGTGATAAAGCACGCCCAGGCAAAAAATCAGCTCAAATGCTCCATTTTGCGCCGCATAAGCAGGCAAATCCTCCACTCCAAAACGCTCAAAGATAATGCTAGTTTTTAAAAAATGATTTATAAAAGCAAACTGTGAACTAAAAAGCTCTGATGGATCAAAGCCCACAATTTGCCTTGCGCCAAGAGCATTTAGGCGAAACATATAATAGCCGTTATTACATCCCACATCAGCTATACGCTTGCCACTTGATTCAAAGTGCGGCAAAAGAGCATTAAACTTCACAAAACTTCGCCACTCGCTATCGATAAAAAGCCCCCCAAGCCTAAAAGGTCCCTTTCGCCACGGCATAAGAGCCTTAGCAATGCTCCCAATCTCGCTTTCATCGCTAAGTCTAGCAAAATCTAGCTCCACGCAATCACCAAAACTAGCACTTTTTAACTCAAAGTCCAAAGCATCTAAGCGAAGTTTTAGCTCGTCGTGGTTCATATTTTTGCTTTATTTTGGCAGATTATTATTCGCCAAAATCCTTTGCTTCTTGGTTGTTTTGCTCTTCTTTTTTATTTGCTAGCTCCCCAGCTCTTGTGGCTCTTTTTATTCTTTCTTCTTCTTTTTGAAAGTCTTCTTCAAGTTTGTCTATTGCAGCCTCGTCTTTTATGCGCTCTTGATTTGCCCTTTCTAGTTCCTGCTGGACTGCTGTTTTTTTGGCATTTACTAGCTTTTTAACATCGCTAAACTCAATTATATTTGGCTCGCAACCCTCATGATAAACTCCAGCTGCGTCATAATAGGCTTTGCAATCATTATAATAAGTGCTAGAAATTCCACGCTCATTTATATAACAAGCACTAAACACAAGTGGCAAAGCAAAGATAAAAGCACGCATAAAATCCCCAAAATATCTTAAAATAACTCTAGAATTGCTAAAACTTTTTTGTGGAATTCTAGAGTTTGGGAATTCTAGAATTCCCCAAAAAGCCTTAGTCTTGCTGGCGTCTTATATAAGCTGGCTGGTCAAGGTCTACTTTGTCCAAATCTACCTTGCGAGATGGTGAAGTGCTATAAAAACTTGAAAACAAATCATCAGTACCGGTTTTTTGTGATTTTTGTGGTTCTGGTTTGTCAAGTTTTTCTTCTTTTCCATCAAGTCCAGTTGCGATTATAGTTACCTCTACAGCATCTTCTGGCATTTTTGAGTCAGTCCAAGTACCAAAGAATACATCCGGGTCTTCTCCATCATCGCCAATTAGACCATTTAAGAACTCCATTGCCTCATAAACATCATCAAATGGATGGCTTGGGTGCATTTTGAAGTTTGCTATAAGACCTCTTGCGCCTTTTAGTTTTATATCATCTAGTAAAGGCGACTGGGTAGCGTTTTTAACAGCTTCTTGCGCTGAGCCCTCTCCACTAGCCTTGCCCATACAAAGCAAAGAACTGCCACGGTGGCTCATAGCAGTTTTAACATCGTTAAAGTCTATGTTTATATCGCTCTCGCCTGATTTTAGGATTACAGCACACATTCCGCTAACTGCATCACAAAGCACTTCATCTACGATTTTAAAGGCATCTTTTATGCCAGCACCCTTCATAGCCACACTGCGTAGCTTTTCATTTGGGATTACGATGATGCTATCACATTCTTTGCGAAGTTCTTTTAGGCCTTCTAAGGCTGTGTTCATGCGCTTTTTCATTTCTATTTTAAAAGGGGTAGTAACTATAGCTATTGTAAAAGCACCTACTTCTTTTGCGGCTTTTGCAATAACTGGTGCTGCACCTGTGCCAGTGCCTCCACCAAAGCCAGCTGAGATAAATACTAGATTTGCCCCATCTAAAACCTTTGTGATTTCTTCATAGCTTTCTTCTGCTGATTTTTTACCCATTTCAGGGCGTGCTCCAGCACCAAGACCGCCTGATGTGCGCTCGCCTAGTTGTATTGTAGTGTGTGCTTTTGAGTTTATCAAGGCTTGAGCATCAGTATTTGCTGAGATTAGCTCTAAGTTTTCTAGCTCTTCTATAGCACCTTCACGGACGATGTGGTCTATCATATTTCCACCGCCACCGCCTACGCCAATAACCTTGATTTTTGCCTCAAAAGCAGATTTTTTGGCTTCTTCTATTGTAAAACCCATTTTTCACCCCTAAAATAAATTTTTGATTTTGTTTATGACTTTATCAGTCCAATAATTTTTAACTTTTTGTGCTTTTTGCGACACTTCGCTTTCTATTCTTAGGTTCAAACTCTCATTTACCTCAGTTTCTTCAAACATCGGCTCATTATCACCAAACTCCGCAAACTCAGCACCCTGGCTAAGCCCATTTCCATCAAAACCATCGCTCTCGCCATGGTAGCGCATCTTACGCTCACTATCTATCTCATAAGGCGTAAAATGCCCTGCTCCATACAAGCAAAGACCAATAGCACAAGAATACATAGGCTCTTTAAATCTCTCATCAAGCCCTTCTATATCACTAGGGCGAGCTATGCGAACTGGTAAGCGATCAAAGATAAGAGTTGCGATTTCTCTAAGCCCCTCGATCTTTGTCATACCGCCAGTTAGCACCACACCTGCGCTGATAAGATGTCTGTAGTTTGAGCTGCTAAGCATCTCAGCTAGTATTCTCATAGTCTCATCTACTCTTGCCATGATGACATCTTGGACTATAGATACAGATACAGATCTACTAGCATTCTCATCACCGATATCAGGCAGGTCTATTTGCCCCTCCACCCTAGAGCGAAGTGAGCCGTATTTTATCTTTACTTCCTCAGCCTTAGCAATTGGCGTGTGAAGAGCGGCTGAGAGATCAGTGGTAATAAGCGTAGACCCCACTCCCAAAAATTCACTATAGCGGATAGAGTTTCCTGCGTGGATTACCATATTACAAGTAGCACCACCCATATCAATAAGTGCAGCTCCAAGTTGTTTTTCATCCTCATTTAAAGTAGCAATAGAGCTAGCATAGCCGCAAAGCACGATATTATCAGCCCTTAGCCCTGCTTTTTCTATAGCTTTGCGCAGATTTACTACAGCTGCTCTTTGAACTGTGATTATCTGCGCTTCTACTTCAAGGCGAGAACCACTCATACCAAGCGGGTCTTCGATATTATCTTGGTCATCAAGCTTAAAGTTATAAGGCAGCACATGAATCGCTTCATACTCATATTCTATCTTTGCTCTATAGCACAAATCTTGCATTAGCCTTTCAATCTGGCTTATGGTTACATCTTTGCTTGGTATATTTACCATGCCCTTGCTATCAAGGTTTTTTGATTTGCCGTTAATAGATACTATTACTTTATTATAGTTTGTCCCAGCGATGCGAAGTACATCATTTACTGCTGTCTGGATAGAGCTTGCAGCTAGCTCTATGTTTTTGATTTCGCCTTTTTTGATACCTTTTGACTCAGCGCAACTTACTGCTATAATAGATACTTCGTTGCTGGCATTTAGCTCTGCCATTGCTGCGCATATCTTTGTAGAGCCGATATCTATACCTAAGATTTTAGCTGACACTATTTGCCTTTCTATTTATAATACTTTTCAATTTTATATCTCTTAGCAAGAGAGCTTAATAAGCCATTTTCTAGCTGAGAGTTTTTTAAAGCCGCAGCATTTGAGTTAAAAGCGATTTTAAAGGTGTTAAACTTTTCATCATCAAACAAATTTTGCTTTTTTATTTCATAAGCTACTGCCATATCCTTAAAGACGATATAGCCATCTTTTGCGTTATTTGAGAAAATTTTATTTATAAGAGCTACGCTATTTTCTGTGCTAAGTCCTAAAATTTCAGTATCGTTTTTTGATACTTTTGCGCTTAGATTAAAGTTAGCTTTGTTGTTTAGAGCTGCTTTTGCGCTTTCTTCTAGGGCTTTTTTGGTTTTGTTTGCCATGATTGAGGCTTTTACTTGCTCTTTTGCTTCTTCATAGCTTTTTGGCTGTGGTTTTATGATATTTTTAACTTTTACTACCATAAAGCCGCCATCACTCTCCATAGGTTTTAGCACCTCGTCCTTTTTAGCTTTTTTTATCTCATCTATATTTAGATTTTTGCTATCTTCATTTGAGATTAGCAGAGTGCTTGCAGTTACGTTACTCTCGCCTTTTTTGATTTTTACATATTCTTCAAGGGCAGCTCGTTTAGTATTTTTTAGGGCAAAGTCAGCTATAAGAGCAGGTTTTGCATCCTCAAAGCTCATTATTTTATCTTCGCCATCTCTGTAATCGCCACGATTTTCTTCATAAAAGGCTTTTAGTTTTTCATCGCTAGCATTTTCTTTGCTAGCTGGGATAAAGTAGCTTAAAAGCTCGTATTTTTGGCTAGTAAGATATAAATCCTTGCTTTTCTCCCAGCTTGCTTTTAGCTCATCTTCGCTTACTTCTATCACAGATGCTGTGATGATTTTTGCTGATATTTCATCATTTAATAAGGCATTAGCGGCTATTAGCTCAGTATCAATCTCATTTGCGCTAAGGTTAAATGCTTTAAAAAGCTTAGATAAAATAAGCTTATCTTTTAGCTCAGCTTCATATGCGCTAGGTGTTGTGCGAAGTGATTTTAGCACACTTTCATATTGTTTTACATCAAAAGCACCATTTGTTTGAAAGCTAGGTGTAGCTACTAGCTCAGCTATGATTTCATCATCATTTGCGCTAAGTCCAAGCTCGCTAGCATAATTTAGCAAAAGACTTTCTTGAATAAGGCTATTTAAAGCAGCTTCTTGTAGCCCCAATTGCTGGGCTTCTTCATCACTTATATCTCTGCCAAGATTATTTGCATAAAAGCTATAAAGCCTAGAATATCCGCTTTGAAACTTTTGCATGGTAATATCTATATCTCCTACTTTTGCTACTGATGTGGCACGAGATTTGTTAAAATCATACGCTCCCCAGCCCACAAAACCAGCACCCACAAAAGCTATCGTGCTTATCCAAATAGTAATGACAAGATATTTTTTGTGCTTTTGCATCCAAGTTATCATATAAGCAATCCTTTTAATTTAAAGCGGAGATTTTAGCTTATTTATGTTTAAATTTCTATAAAATATCACGGATTTATTAACGGCATTTATGAAAAATAAATGATTTTTTCACATATTTTCACAGGATTTGGCAATTTTAATAAAATTTCACCCAAAATTTTATCTAAGAATTCTAGAATTCCTAGATAAAATTTCATAACAATTCTTAGGAATTCTAGAATTCCCAGGTAAAATTTACGCAGAGATTTCTTTTATATCAGCGATTTTAATAAAAGCCTCATAAATACCACCAATTAGCGCAATGCGGTTTGCTTTTTTGCGCTCATCAGGGTCATTTATCATTACGCTATCAAAGAAGCTATCAATATCGCCTTTTAAGCCAAAAAGCTCGTTTAAATACTCGCTAGGCTTTGAAAAATCTAGCTTACAAGCTCTAAACGCAGAGTAAAGTGCTTTTTCGCTCTCATTTTCTAGCAAGTTCTCATCCACTGAGCCGATTTTAGCCTCTTTTAGGATATTTGCAAGTCTCTTAAAGGTATCAAACCTGGCCTCAAAACCATCAGCACGCACGATTATATCAAGCGCACGGATATTTGCATCAAGCTGGACTAGGTCCTTTACACCAGCGTTTATACAAGCTTTTATGATAGATGGATTTATCTCATAAAGCGCATAAAGTCTATCAAGGATGAAATCATAAAGTGCGTCTAGCTCAAAGCTTTTATAATTTTTGCTTAAAGCCCTCAAAAGCTCTTTTATATCAAAGCTCACGCCAAGTTTTAAAGCAATTTTAATAACGCCCAAAGCCGCACGGCGCAGCGCATATGGATCTTTTGTGCCACTTGGGATTTTATTTATACTAAATAAAGCCAAAAGCGCATCAAGCTTAGCACTCATTGCCACAACAGAGCTAAAAGCATTGCTAGGAAGCTCGCTCTCATCGCTATTTGGCAGGTATTGTTCTGTGATTGCTTTACAAATTAGCTCATTTTTGCCAGCGTGCTTTGCGTAGTAGCCACCCATGATGCCTTGAAGGTCAGTAAACTCATATACCATAGCAGTAGTAAGATCAGCTTTTGAGAGCATAATAGCTTCTTTTAAAAGCTCCTTGCTAGCACCAAGAGCCTTTAGCTCACTGCTGTAAATATCAGCTAAAACTGCGCTTATTTCGCACTCTCTAAGCTCTTTATCATATACTGAGCCTAGACCTGCTAAGTAGGTTATATTTTTTAGCTTCTCAGCGTTAAATGGATTTTTTAGATCGCTATGCCAAAAAAACTGCGCATCGCTAAGTCTTGCACGCAATACTTTTTCATTACCAGCTACAATTAGCGCGCTGTCTTTTGAAGTAGAGTTTGTCACTACTACAAAGCGGTTTGCTAGGCTGCCATCATTATTTGATAGGGCAAAATACCTTTGATTTTCTTTCATTGAAGTAATAATTACTTCTTTTGGCACTTCTAAAAACTCTTTATCAAAGCTTCCTAAATGAGCGTTTGGATACTCAGTGATCGCTACTACCTCAGCTAGTAGCTCATCATCACGCTCTATTTTTAGCCCACTTTGTTTTTCTAGCTCGTCAAATTGCGCTAGAATTCTAGATTTTCTCTCATCACTGCTTAAAATCACAGCAGATTTTTCTAGCACTTCAAAATACTGCGCTGCTGTATCAAAGCTCATTTTATCATAGCCAAAATCTCTGTGAACAAAGCTAGCTTTATTTGAACAAACTCCAAAAAGCTCGCACTCTAGTAGCTCATCATCAAGTAGCACCACTAAATTTCGCAGTGGACGGATAAAAGCGCAGTCCTTATCACCCCAGCGCATAGTCTTACCAAAGCTAAGTGAAAGCGCAAAATCCTCTATAATGCTAGCAAGCACGCTTTTTAGGCTAACACCCTTTGCTATGCTTTTGTGATATAGCACTTCTTTGCCTTTTATTTCTTTAAAAGCTAGTTCGCTCTGGCTAATGCCACATTTACTAGCAAAGGCAAGGGCTGCCTTGCTCCATTTACCATCACCATCAAGGGCTATATTTTTTGGTGCGCCTATGTTTTCTACTTCTTTATCAGGGGCAAACTCTGATATCTCTCCACTTAGCACGATGCGTCTTGGGGTGTAATCAAGCTTAAAATCAGCTTTGAAATTATGTTTAGCTAGTGCTGCGTCCCACTTTGGTAAAATATTATCAAACTCCTGTAAAAACGGCCACGCAGGCAGTTCTTCAACACCTAATTCAATCAAAACTTTCATATCAAATCCTTTTTTTAAATCGCAAATTGTAGCAATTTTTTTTAAAATTTAGCAATTTTTAAAATTGCACGCTTAAAGCATTATGATCTGAGCTTTTAGTTTTATGAACCCAAAAATCAACACTCACAGCACGCGCTAGGTCATTTTTTATCATTATATGATCTATTGTGCCACCACTTTTGTATGAATTCCAGCCCTTTTTATACTGCCAAATGCTTGTATAGTCATTTTTTAGCTCTTTTAGCAAAAACTTATCATCCCAGTTACTATTAAGATCACCCAAGATTATAGCATTTTTTACTCCGTGCACTGCTCTTAACATTGTTTTTGCGGCACTTAGCCTTTTTTCTAGCGAGTTTTTCATAGCTGGAAAATGCGCACCAAAAAGATTTAGCTCGCGTCCAGCATCACGCACTTTAATTTGCAAAATCGGCCTAGTTTTCACTCTTGGCACAGGATATTCTTTTACGCTTAGAATTTGTTTTTTTGAGAGATAGCCAAGGCCAACTGGGGCTTTATCGTTGCCTCTGCTAAATACGCTATATTCATATCCTGTGCGGCTAGCTAGTTCTTTTAGCACTCGTTCATTTTCAATCTCTAGTAGCAAAATTACATCAGCGTTAATTTCTTTTATATCCTTGCTAACAGCAGTGATTTTTTTCTCATATTTTTCTTTATTCCATTTTTTTTTGCCGCCTTTTTTAAAATCAGCATACTCAGTACCATCTATTTTATCATCAAAGAGATTGTGGACATTAAAGCTTGCTATTAGTATCTTTGCGCTAAGCAAGCTTACAAAAAATAACGCTAAAACTAAAATTCTCATTTTATACTCCTTAAATTAAAGTGCTTAAAGTTTTGTCTAATTGCCTCATAAGTAATAATTCCCACGCTTGTAGCTAGATTTAGCGACCGACCCTGAGAGCTCATAGGTATTGTTATACAGCGGCTTTCATTTTCTTTTAGCAAGGCCAGAGGCAGCCCCGCATCCTCCCTGCCAAAAAACAAATAATCCCCGGGCTCAAAACTAGCCTCAAAATACGGAGTATTTGTCTTTGTCGTAGCAAAAAAACTGCGCTTCCCTGCCAATACATTTTTAGCATAAAACTCGCTTAAATCCTCATAAATTCGCACATCTAGCCTCGCCCAGTAATCAAGTCCAGCTCTGCGCAAATGCTTATCATCAATAATAAAACCAAAGGGCTTAATAAGATGCAAAACGCAATTAGCATTTACACACATTCTGCCTATTGAGCCTGTGTTTGTGTGAATCTGTGGTTCAAGTAAAACTATATTAAACATAAAAAACTTTCAAAAAAAACCTTACTTTGAATATGTGGCTCGTCTCGTATGCCTCCTGCACTTAAAGCTCGCTTGTGCTTCACAAAGGGCGCACGCCAAGTGCGTCTCATTCGCACTCGCTCGCTTTAAGCACATTAGACACACGATACTTCGCCAAGGACTTTGAAAATTCTAGAATTCCCTAAAAAAATCTAGAATTCCCTAAAAATACTCCAGAATTCCTTCTAGAATTCCCTATAAAACGGCAATTCTAGCATTGTGCGCTTAGTAGTGCGAAAGGTAGCAAGCACGAGCGAAGGCGCGCTTGGCTCAAACGAAGTGCGAAGCTAGCTTTCGTGCTAATAAGCGTGCAAGGCGAATTGCCAACTAGCCTAGAATATAACGGTTTTGTTTTTATACACAAAAACTCTCTCATCAAAAACTAGATCAAGTGCCCTTGTAAGTACCACTTTTTCTACATTTCGCCCTGCTCTTCTCATATCTTGCCAGTCCATTTCGTGATTTACTAAGACCACATCTTGGGTTATGATAGGGCCTTCATCTAGGCACTCAGTTACAAAATGTGCCGTAGCACCTATGATTTTCACACCTCGCTCGTAGGCTTGTTTATACGGATTTGCACCGATAAAGGCTGGCAAAAACGAGTGATGGATATTTATGATTTTTTCTTCGTAGTTTAAGACAAAATCCCTACTTAAAATTCTCATATATTTTGCCAAAATAAGATAATCAAAATTTAACTTTTTAAGCTGGGCAAGCACCATCTTTTCATGTTCTTCTCGCCCCACTCCATCGCTTGGCACGCAGATAAATGGCACATCAAACTTGCTAGCAAACTCACGCAAGTCTTCGTGATTTGCCACCACAGCTAGCACATTTGCGTTTAAATCACCGCTATTTTCTCTAATCAAAATATCACCTAGGCAGTGATTTTCTTTTGTCGCCATGACAACTATATTTTTGCGCCTTGACTCCTCGCAAAATACCTGCGCTGAGCGTGGCAAAAAGGCTAGCAGAGTGTTTACAAAGCCCTTTACCTCAAGTTCTCCATCTAAAACCGCTCGCATATAAAATCTATGATTTTCGTGATCAACAAACTCGTTTGTACTAAGGTAATTTAGCCCGTTTTTTACGACTATTTCGCTAATGCGAAGTATTAGCCCCTTTTCATCATCACAACTAACTTTTAAAATATATTCCATTTTCTTACCTTAAAAAACTGCGATTTTATGAAGATTTTGCTTAAAAAACAAGAAATAAAAGTAGTAGGAATTCTAGAATTTCTAGTAAAAAATCTCTCAAATCTAGAATTCCTAGCTAGGAATTCTAGATTTTAAAAGCATTATTTATTTTTTACTATGTAATCTACGATTGTGTGAGCGTTATTTAGCGCAACTACGATTGAGCCACCTTTTTTGCTAGCGATATCACCGCCTACAAATAGCCCTTTTGTCGTGGTTTGGAAATGCTCATCAATGATAGGGTCTTCGCCATTCATCTCAATTCCGCATTTTGCTAGAAAATCCACAGGAGTTGAGCCGCCGATTGCATAAATTGCTCTATCATAAACCTCGCTTTTGCCATCAGTGAAGTTTACACAAATCTTGCCATCAGCATTGCTAAGCTCGCTTATATCAGTGCCAAGAAGTAGCTTTAAGCTGCCATTTTTCTCGCTTTCATAGACAGCAGCCTCGTTTATATCATTTAGTCTTGTAAACTTTTCTTTGCGGTAGCATAGCGTTACATCATTACATTTGCCAAGCTCGCAGGCGTATTCAGCAGCTGAGTTTCCGCCACCTACAACGATGATTTTCTCGCCATTTCCACAGTTATTTAGATTAAAATTCACAAGATTCATTATACTAGGCGGAATTTTATAATCAGGCTTATTTGGCTTACCCATGCGACCGATTGCCACCACCACATTTTTAGCTTTAAAGCCAGATTTTGAAGTAGTTATCTCAAAATAATCGCCATTTTTTTTCACGCTTTCAACCTCAACATTGAAAATCGCCTCAAACTCGCCCTCATCAAGCAATTTATCAAAGTAATTTAGCGTGCTTTCTTTTGTGCCATCAAAAAACTCAATTGAGCCTTTTGTAGTGCTATCAAGCCCCTTATACTCTTTATCTACGCGTTTGCCGTCTTTGTAGAACTTGCGTATAGTTTGGCTGTGATTTTCGCCTTTTTCTAGCAATAAGATTTTTGCTAATCCAGCGTGTTTTGCTTCGATTACTGAAGCGATACCACAAGGTCCGCCACCGATTATTACGATGTCATACATGTTTAATCCTTTGTTTAAGCAATTTAATAGTAGAATTAAAGCACAATTTTTTTAATATTTAGGTAAAACAATGAAAAAAATTCTAAATTCCGTAAAAATTGCGCAAAAAGAACTAGCAAAACTTAGCGCAAACGAACGAAACGAGTTAATATTTCGCATAGCTAGCAAGGTAAGAGCAAATTGCGCAAAAATACTAGCCGCAAACGCTGCTGACCTAGCAAACGCAAAGAATCTTAACTCAGCTATGAAGGACCGCTTAAAGCTTGATGAAGCCCGCCTAAATGCCATTTGCGCAGGTTTAGAGAGCATAGCAGGCCAAAAAGAAGTAATAGGCGAGATCAAAAAAGGCTGGGTGGCAAAATCAGGTATAAAAATAAACCAAATCGCCGTGCCAATAGGCGTAATTGCCGCAATCTACGAAGCTAGACCTAATGTAACGCTAGAAATCGCAGCCTTAGCAATTAAAAGCGCAAATGGCTGCGTGCTAAAAGGTGGCAAAGAAGCTAGGCTTACAAACTTAGCGTTTATAGAGGCACTAAATAGCGCATTTTTGGCTCTTGGCTTTTGTTCTGTGGCTTTTTTGGACATAAGCCGTGATGAGGTTTTAGAGCTTTTGGGTATGAGTGAGTTTATAGACATGATAGTGCCTAGGGGTGGCGAAAATCTCGTTCGCTTTGTAAGCGAGAATTCTAAAATTCCTGTGCTAAAGCACGACAAAGGGCTTTGCCACATTTACATAGATAAAGCAATGGAGCTTCAAAAAGCCCTAAATATCGCAATAAACGCCAAATGCTCTCGCCCAGCGGTGTGTAATGCAGCTGAGACATTTTTAGTTCATGAAAGCGTAGCAAGCAAGTTTCTAAGCGCTGTTTATCCGCTCTTAAAAGAATATAATGTAGAGATTTTTGGCTGCCCAAAAACTGCTAAAATCATAGAGTGTAAAAGTGCTAGCGAGCAAAATTACCACACTGAATACGATGATTTTAAGCTAAATATAAAAGTAGTAGCTAGTATAGACGAGGCCCTTGCGCATATCGCAAGATACGGCTCAGGGCACTCAGAGGCGATAATCAGCGAGGATTACTCAGCTTGCCAAAGGTTTTTAAGCGAAGTTGATGCAAGCTGTGTGTTTGCCAATGCTAGCACGAGATTTAATGACGGCGGCGAGTTTGGCTTTGGCGCAGAGGTGGGAATTAGCACAAACCGTCTTCACGCAAGAGGCCCAGTAGGCGTAGAGGGACTTACAAGCTACAAATACATCATCTACGGAAGCGGCGAAGTACGCTAAACTAGAAAATCTGCTTTTAAGATTTTTTGAATGGTTTTTATATAACTTTGCCAAGATTTTAGCAGCATTTGCGATGCAGTGGCACTAGCCCAATTAGCACCATTTGCGATGCAGTGGCTGAGGGCTAGGGGCAGCCTGGAAGGGTAATTAGCGCAATGTAGCAAGCTCTACACTAAAATAAGCGCTAAGCCCTGCTGCTTATTTTATTCGTTTTCTTGCTAGTTTTTGAACCTCATTTTTTAAATCAGGGCTTAATGGTAAAAAAGTGGGTATGAAAATGCTATTATAGCCCCTTAAAATCATCATTTAAGGGGATTAAAAAAAATATGAGTATCTTTGTCCAAATTGCGGTAGTTTTTTAATAGTAAAAATAAAGCTGGTAAATTATTTGCTTCTTGCGTCACTGAAAAGAAAAAACACCTTAGCCAAAGAGAATAATATCTGCTAAAAAACGCTAAAATCGCGTATTTACCATAAAAATCGCCAAGCCACATAAAAAATCTAAAAGAAATCATACTTCTAGTTGATACGGCATACTGAGGCAAAGACTTTGGTGTAGTGGTGTTTGGGGCGCTATTTTGGGTAAGCTGTGATGAAAAAGCTAACCAGAAAGCCACCTAGCAGGTTGCGTAGCAAAAAGCACCCTTGGAGCTGAGCTTTTAGCAAAGAGCTTTGCAATCTTGACAGCAGTGATTTTAAGGCAGAGCTTTCTAGCTGGCAATAAAAGCACAAAGATTTTTTAAATGAAAAAGCATAGATGAGAACGGCAAATGGCGGTATACACACGCTAAAGTGCTCTCTGCGTATCGCACTTTTAAGCGAAATTTAGCATAGCTTTTTACTTACGAGAGCGTAGAGAATATGCCAAAAACGAACAACAGATTAGAAGCAGAATTTACTCATTTAAAGACTGCTCTTAGAGTTCATAGTGATTAAAATTAACAAATAGAATGAAATTTATTTCACATTGCTTTAGGCTGAAAAATAAGCAAAGATAAGATAAAAAAAGCGGAATTTCATACCCACTTTTTTACCATTAAGCCTAAATCAGTGATTTTTACAACACTTGGCATAAAAATTTTTTTATTTTTGCTTACTTTTAGCACAATTCTATAAAAATTTTGGTATTTTAGCCTTAGGAATTCTAGATTTTCTAAACTTGAATTCTTAGGAATTCTAGAATTCCTAAGAATAAAGTGCGTTAAAAATCTGCTCTTTTAGCTCGTTTATGCCGGTTTTTTTAGCCGCACTTACTAAGATTGCGTTTTTATCTTTTGCTTTTATTTTTGCTTTACCGCTTTGATTTAGTTTATCAGCCTTGGTATAAATACGCAAGATTTTTTGGTCAGGGCGGATAAACTCAGCCATAAACTCACTTAGATTTTCATCATTTTCTAGGCTGTCGTGGCGAGAGTCAATGAGGTGCAAAAAAGCCCTTATATGTATGCGACCACGCAAAAACTCACTTAGATTTTTGCGCCACTGCTGTTGTATGGTTTTGCTAACCTTAGCATAGCCAAAGCCTGGCAAATCCACAAAAACAGCCTGCGAGCGCTCTTTTTTCTCATCATCTATAAACTCTGCGCTAAAAAAGTTAATAAGTTGTGTTTTGCCAGGCGTGGAGCTTGATTTTGCTAGACCGTGCTGATTACAAAGTGCATTTATCAAAGAGCTTTTGCCTACATTTGACCGGCCTAAAAAAGCCACCTCACTAAGTCCAAAATCAGGGCACTGGCTTAGATTTTGGCTTGAGGTTATAAACTTTGCGTTTATAATATTTATCATTTTTTCACTTCAGTTTCAAAGATAAACTTCACAGGCTCTTTGTCCTGCCCATAAACGCTATAAATGCCCTTTGCTTTATTTACAACGATTTTTGCGCCATAGAGCTTTTTATCAGTTTCTACCTCGTGTAAATAAGCATTTCCACTTAAAGTATAAATCTGCTCAGCTGGTTCATAAGTAAGCTCTTCGCCGCCGCCATCGTAGTCCTTGCCCTTTAGCTTGATCCAAAACTTCGCATTGCCGCTAGCTATATACTTTTTGGCTTGTTTTTTCTCATCAAAAAGCACTCTTGCCTGATCTGCAGTTAGCTTATCAAAGCTTCCATTTTTGATTACAACATTGCCATCAAGCTTGCCTATAAGCTTGTTCTCATCAGCCTCAAAGCTATCAGCTGTAATCTCAATCTGCTCCGCACCAACAGCACCCATAAGCCCAGCCAAAACAGCCAAAGAAAGAAAAAACTTTTTCATCTATTAAACACACCTTTTACATTTTTTGCTTTTATTTTTTTGTTATTTATATCATAGCTACCACTTGCCCCACTTATTCTATCGCCATTTTGCATGATGGTAAAAGGCACATTTGAGCGCAAAAAACCCTCACCCCAAATGAGCTCATTTGATGAGTAAGTAAGGTTTTTATCGCTATTTTGATAAATAGCATTTTGTTTCATAGTTACATTTTTGTCTTTTATTATAGCAAAATCCGAGCTTAGGCGGTGTAGATTATCATTTTGAAAAAAGCCATCAAAGCCAAAAACCTCATCATGCTCATCATAGCGCACCACCTCCCTAGCTTTATAAACCGCATCTATATTTGTAGCATTTAGCTCGTAAGCTTTGACATTTAGGGCTTTCATATTGGCTAATTTCACATCATCTTTGTTAAAGCCAAAACTATAAGAGTTATCAAAAAGTCCAAAAACAACACTCACGCTAAAAAGCGCAATGAGAAAATAAAATATTTTTAGTGTCATTTTATACCTTTTGTTCTAATACTATAAGATAAAATTCTAGAATTCCTAGCAAAATCTAGAATTCCTAGGAATTCTAGTTTGAGAAAACCTTAGGAATTCTAAATTGAAAAAAAACCTTAGGAATTCTAGATTAAAAAAACCTTAGGATTTCTAGAATTCCTAGCAAAATCTAGAATTCCTACTAGCCCACAAAGCCCTTTATCCACGCCTGCTTTTGTCCGTTTAGCTCCAAAACATCTTCTATCATCTCACGCACAGCCCCATATCCGCCCTTTGCTTTTAGCACTGTTTTTACAGCACTTTTTACCTCTTTTATAGCGTTATTTGGTGCGTAACTGTTTTTTATAGCTTTTAGAAGGCAAATATCGTTTAAATCATCGCCGATGACAGCAGCCTCATCAAAGCTTAGTGCTTCAAAAGCTAAAATTTCTTTTGCTTTTTCAAGCTTGTTTTTCACACCTTGAAAGCAGTATTTAACCCCTAGTTCTTTAGCACGAAATGTGACTATATCGCTACTTTTACCAGTGATTATCGCTGAGATGCCGCCAAGTGCGGTATTCCACTGCTCAAGCGCAAAGCCGTCTTTTACATCAAAGCGTTTAAAAAGCTCGCCATTTGCGCCTGTATAAATCCCACCATCGCTAAGGCAGCCATCCACATCTAAAAAAAGTATTTTTATCACAAACAGCCCTTTGTGCTAGGCATACCGATGCGCTCGTTTTTTGCTAGGGCTTTGCGCAGTGCTACAGCCACAGCCTTAAAACACGCCTCTGCTATGTGATGAGCGTTTTTGCCACGCTGTTTTTTTATGTGTAGGGTGATTTTGGCATTATGCGCAAAAGCTGTGAAAAACTCAGGGATAAGCTCGCTATCAAAAGCACCGATTTTATCTTTCATCTTGGCTTTAAAAACCAAAAACGCTCGCCCACTAATATCGAGCGCAGCCGATACTGCTGCCTCATCCATCACAAGCACGCTATCGCCGTATCTTTCTATACCTGAGACTGGATAAACAGCCTTAGCAAAAGCCTGACCTAAAGCAATGCCACAATCCTCCACGCTGTGGTGGTCATCAATCTCTCTATCGCCCTCGCAGCTTAGTTCTATATCCATTAGCGAGTGCTTTGCAAGCGCAGTTAGCATATGGTCAAAAAAGCCTATGCCAGTATTTATCTTTGCCTCGCCTTTGCCATAAACTTCAAGTTTTACGCTGATATTTGTCTCTTTTGTTTGTCTTTTTATTTCTACCATTTTTTGCTCTTTTTTAGGAATTTTAGATTTTACTCACGCACGATATACGCACCACCAAAGTGTTTTGCCTTTACAAAATCTCTTGCCTCAGCCTCACTTCTAAATCCGCTTAAAAATACTCTATAAATCTTTTCTCCATCTATATCAAAGGTGCGAATTAGCGTTTTATAGCCGTATTTATTTGCATTTGAGTTTTTAAAACTTTTAGCTCCTTCTGGCCTTTTAAAGGCTCCGATTTGAACCATAAATGAACCACCCTCAAAGCTTTGCTGACTTTGGCTTATTTTTCCAAAGTTCGCGCTATTTTTGCTAGCTTCATTTGAGCTACTAATGCCAGCGGTAATTATAGCACCACTTACGCCTGAGCCCCAGTTTTTAGAGTTAGATACACTAGGCGGGCTACTTAGAGAACCTGTATTTTGGTAGTTTTTGCCATCGCCATAAAAGCCCACTACTTCAAGCTTTACTCTTGCGGTGCCAGCCCCAATCATACCGATACTAGTAGCTGCTGCTTTGCTAAGGTCTATGATGCGCCCAGCCACAAATGGACCTCGGTCATTTATACGCACGGTGGTTTGTGCGCCGCTACTTAGGTTTGTTACACGCACCATGGTATTCATAGGCAAGGTTTTATGCGCTGCTGTCATAGCATTCATATTATAAGTCTCGCCATTGCTCGTTTTTTTACCATGAAAATTAGGCCCATACCAGCTAGCAATACCCAAGGCAGTATCTCCAACGCTTACGGTGGTTGGATAGTAGGTTTTGCCATTTATGGTATAAGGACGCATTGTAGCCCTTTGGCTTGCTGCGCTGGTATTTGGCGAGCTTTTGAAATCCTGCGAGCTATCTGGATAGTTTGATAGTCTAATTGGCGAGCTACAAGAGACTAACAAAATACCAGCAAATATGGTTATAGCGTATTTTAGCAGGCTTTTCATTTTTTATCCTTTACTTTTTGGCACTTTTAATTTTTTGGATAGCTGAGTTTTTAAAGGCGTCTTTGACATTGATTTTTGCGATATTTATATCATTTGGATTGTTAAATAGCCTTGGATCTGAGCCCATGATTTGATTTAGATCATTAGCGATTTGTGCTGTGATGATGATTTTTCGCAAGAAATTTCTAGTCTCTAAGCCTACAAATTTTTTATTTGGGTCTAGTAGGACTTTTATATCATCACTACCAGCTCTTGCTATGGCCCTGCGAAGTGCGCCATCACCGCAGTTATAGGCAATTAGTGCTAGATACCATTTGCCAAACTGCTCTTTTAGCTCACTTAGGTATTTTGCGGCTGCTTTTGTACTCTTTAGTGGGTCTAGCCTTTCATCCACTTTGCTATCTACCCTTAGTCCCATGGCCTTTGCGGTGCGAGGCATAAACTGCCAGATACCAGCTGCGCCCATGCGTGATTTTGAGTTATTTTTTAGTCCACTTTCGATTACAGCTAGGTATAAAATCTCAGCTGGAAGATTTTGTTCTTTTAATATATTTTGTAAGATTACTATATTATCGTATTGCTCGTTTATTGCTTTTAAAAGATGCTTTTTATAGGCTTTGCTCTCGCTGATTTTTGTTTTTACAAAGTTTAGATCTTTTATGTAGTTTGAGCTAATATCTAGATTTCTTAAAACGTTTATATCTTTTTGATAGTCTATGTGGTGCTCTACAAAATACGCAGATGCCGTGCCACAAAGCGCACAGGCTAATAAAAGTGATGATAAAAACTTCATTTTTTTCCTTAAATTGCAAATAGTTTTAGAGCGTTTTGTGTGGTGATTCTTTCAATCTCATCGCCTGAGAGATTTAAAATCTCGCTCATTTTATCTCGCACAAAAATCGTGCGAGCTGGTTCGTTTCGCTCTCCACGATAAGGCACTGGTGTTAGATATGGAGCGTCAGTTTCTATTAGCAAACGCTCTTTTGGGATTTGAGGCAAAATCGCGCCTAGTTTTTTTTCGTTTTTAAAAGTAAGCACGCCGCCTATACCATAATAAAATGTCCTACTAAGCTCAAGCAAAATAGGACTTGCATTATAGCAGTGAAGCACACCGCCAACTAGCTTGTCTTCATACTCTTTTAAGATACTTAGGCTATCTTCGTTTGCATCTCTTATATGAACGATAAGTGGCTTTTTTAGCTCACAAGCTAGCTTGATTTGAGCTATGAAAACCTCTTTTTGGCGTGCTTTATACTCGTTAGTGCCAGATTCTGGCAAGCGGTAGTAGTCTAGCCCACACTCGCCCACAGCCACGCATTTTTCATGCTTTGCAAACTTTCTTAAAACACTCTCATCCATCTCATCAACATGATATGGATGAACCCCCACAGCAAAAAAGATATTTTTTTGCTCCTGGCTTATTCTAATAGCTTTTGGTAAATCTTTAATACTAGCACCAGGGATAATGATTTTTTCAATATTTGCATCCTTTGCCCGCTCTAAAACAGCAGCCAAATCAGCCTCAAAACTCTCATCATCAAGGTGGCAATGTGTATCTATTATCATTTTTTATCCTTTTTTATTTTAAGCAAATTCTAGTCCAAAAGTTTTTTAGCAAAGTCTTTTGCTTCTTGGCTTACATGCTCGCCACTTATCATGCGAGCTAGTTCGTGTTCTCTCTCATCCTTACTAAGCTCTCTTACACTTGAAATCTCGCCTTTTTTTTCTATCAAAAAGTGATGAGCTGCCTTGCTAGAAAGCTGCGGCTGATGTGAAATAGCAAAGATTTGATAGCTTTGTCCTAGCATTTCAAGCACAGATGCTATACTCATAGCTTCTTTGCCACTTAAATTTGCATCTATTTCATCTAGGATTAGCACGCCTGTTTGGTTTTTTGCCGTGCTAGGAATTCTAGAATTTCTACTACCACCTAGCTCAGCACTAGTTGCTATAAAGGCTAAGCGCAAGCGATTTAGCTCACCGCTTGAAATGTTTTTTAGATTTACAGCACCTAGGCTTACCTCTACTTTATCAAGCCCTAGCTCACTCATTGTAGATTCTTTTAGCTCCAAAAAAAGTGCTGGCAAATACATTTTTTCTAAATACTCATTTAGCTTTGCTTCTAGTTTTGGCAAGGCTTTTTTGCGTGCTTTGCTAAGCTCACTAGCTAGGGCATTTGCGCTACTATTAAGCTCATTTACCTTATTTTGTAAATGAGTTTTTTCAAACTCTATTTTTTCTAGTTTTTCTAGCTCGGCTTTTTTGCTAGCTAAAACCTCCAAAGCACGCTCAATGCTGCCATAGCGACGCTCTAAGCCACTAAGAGCTTCAATGCGATCAAGTACGCCCTCAATCTCATCATCGCTCAGCTCTTCAAAGCTTAAGCTCTCTTTTGCAGAGCGAAGCTCGTTCATCGCATCGCTAAAAAACGCACTATCACGCTCACACAGCTCCAAGGCACGAATAACAGCACTCTCAAGCTCAAAAATTCCACTTGCGCCCTCCCAAGCCTGCTCTATTTTATCACGCTTGCTAAGGCGTTTTTTAAGCTCGCTAAGCTCTTCAAGCTCGCCGATTTTTGGGTTAATTTGTGAGATTTTATTTATCTCAAAGCTAGCTAGCTCTTTTAGCTCTTCTACATGGCTCTCATCAGTTTTAAGCTTTTCTAGCTCAGCTTTTGCGCTACTTAGCTCTTTAAAAATACTAGCAAAATCAGCCTTATTTTTAGCAAAGTTTTTTTCACTTACCAAAGCATCAACTAAGCCTAAAAGTGCGCTGTTTTCAAACTCACCACTCTCTTTTGCTCCCAAAAAGCGAACAAAAGAAGCACAAGCTGAGCTTAGATTTTTCTTTGAGATTGACTGAGAGTTTAAAAAATATCTTGCTGAGTTTTGTTTTAGCACCTTAAAAACATTTGGACTCTCATCGCTAATATCATCAAGCCCTAGCGTGCAAAAAGCGTCGATTTCTACAACCTGAGCTGTCGCCTCACTAAGCCCAAAGGCTGAGAGCAAAGCCTTCATAAGCACGCTTTTTCCAGCACCGCTTACGCCTGTAAAGACATTTAGCCCCTCGCCAAAACTAAGCTCGCAAGACTCAAAGCTAAGATGATTTTTGATAAAAAGCCTACTTATCACTGATGCCCCCAACGCAATTTTTCTTTTAAAATCTTAAAATAATCTCTGTTTTTGCGGTGAATTAGCGTGATTTGCTCTTTGCTAGCTCTTATTTTTACGCCACAAAAGCCACTTAAATCTAAGTGGTCTTGTCCGTCCATCATTACAATTACATCGTCTTTTGAGCGAAACTCTATTTCGTGCTCATCACCTAAAATCATCGGTCGCTGTGAAAGAGAATGCGAACAAATTGGCGTTAGGCTAAAAGCTTTTACGCTAGGATGAAGTATCGCTCCGCCTGCGCTTAGATTATAGGCTGTTGAGCCCATTGGACTTGCTACTATCACACCATCGCCATAGTATGAATTAAAGCAAAAATCGTCCAAAAAAGCATCAATATGCGCCGTGCTAGTGGGATTTTTGCGCAAGATTGCAATGTCGTTAAAGGCTAGTTTGCGTTTTTGAGTTTTGCCACTCTCATCCAAAAAATCAGCCTCTAAAAGCTTTATGCGCTGGGCTACAAACTCGCCTGAGATGATTTCTTTTAGCGCAGTTTCGCACTCGCACAGCAGCGCGTCAGTCAAAAAACCAAGATGTCCTGTGTGCACACCAAAAACACAGGCCCCATAACGCACAAAACGCCTACAAGCACTGATATAATTGCCATCTCCGCCAAGGCTTAGCACAAATTTCGTGCGAGCAAAAATCTCTTCTAAGCTTAGTCCATCGCTTCGCTCTAGTATTTGGGCGCTATGCGTTTGAAGTAGCATTTCTAAGCCAAGTTTGTTTAACACGGCTTGTAAGTTTTGGATATTGTCTTTTTGGGCTTTTGCATCTCTTGTGGTTACAAAAACAGCTGATATTGAGCTAAAATCTATTTTATTCATTTTGAGATTATACAAAAAATAATTAAATTATAAAAATTTATTCTAGAATTCCTTATTTTAGTGCTAGGAATTCTAGATTTGTCCCTAGGAATTCTAAATAGGAATTCTAGATTTTTTTTAGGAATTCTAGAATTTTCTAAAAATTCGCCACTGGCTCGCTAAGATAAAAGCCTTATTAACCCCAAGTTCTACACAAATATAAAAAATCTCTTTATCACAGGTAAACTAAACAATGCTTTTCATTAAATTCATTATTTTTTGGAATTCCAAAATTTATCACCTTTTTTCTAGCTTTCCAAAGCGCCACCACGCTACAAATAGTAGCATCCAAGACATGATAAGGCCGCCAAATCCTACAAATAAAAAGTCAGTAGATCCTTCAAATCCTCCAAGAACAACGAGAAATACAGCAAGTCCAAAAGACAAAAAGAACAAAGGCACGCTTACAACAAATATCCAAAACGACCATAAAAACAGCGAACTCCCACTTAGCCTAGCAAGCTCGGCATGCATTTTATAGAGATAAATCGCCACGATTAGAATGATCATAGGGCAAAGCAAAAGCATAGCGAACGTCTCCGAAGTTCTCGACATGATCGCTGGTATTACAAAAAAGCTGATAATTACAGCGATAATATAATTTTTAAATAAGCTTTTGCTCGCTGCTGCCTTGTTAACTGAATAAATCGCCATTGAATATAGCACAAAGCTCACAATAGCAATGATTGGCCAGATATATGAAATAAAGTTAGAAAATTGAAGTACAATATCAATGATTGGCCAGATATATGAAATAAAGATAACAATTACAATACGTGGAATAAGGCTAAAAAATAAAAGTCCAATCCCCCAAAGCGCCTTTGCTCTAGCAGATCTAATGCTATCAGCTGATAAAATACTACTTACATTTAGATTTTCAGCTATTATATAAATAGACTTTGCCACTCTCTTATCAAAGCTTAAAAACTCCACCTGAGAGCCAGTTAGCAAAGCCAAGTCTTTACCATCTAGATTTATAACATCGTTTTTATCGTATTCATAGCGTTTACCATCATCTCCGCTTATAAGCTGGGGGCTTAGAATTTTACCTTGCATTTTTTATCCTTTAATCTATAAGTGTTGTAATCCATTATCATTTCATCTTGTTTATTATGGGTACATATATTTATCATAATAGCAAAATTTTTTTATTAAAAACAATGCTTTTCATTAAATTCATTATTTTTTGGAATTCCAAAATTTATCACCTTTTTTCTAGCTTTCCAAAGCGCCACCACGCTACAAATAGTAGCATCCAAGACATGATAAGGCCGCCAAATCCTGGAAAAAAGAAAAAGAAAGCAAATCCTAAAGACAAGATAAACAGAAATAACAAAGGCACGCTTACAACAAATATCCAAAACGACCATAAAAACAGCGAACTCCCACTTAGCCTAGCAAGCTCGTCGTGTATTTTATAGAGATAAATCGCCGCGATGATTAAAGCGATCATAGTGACAAGAAAAATCACACCGCTCACGCCCGAAGGGTGCGATAGCACAAAAAAGACAAAAAAACCCAAAAAGCTAATAATTACAGCAATAATGTAATTTATAAATAAGCTTTTATTCGCTGCTGCCTTGCTAACTGAGTAAATCGCCATTGAATATAGCACAAAGCTCGCAATACCAATGATTTTCCCGATATGCTCAATATATGGAATAGAGTTAAAAAATTCAAGTCCAATATCAATGATTTTCCTGATATTTGGAGTAAGGATAAAAAAAAACTCGATATATGGAATAAAGATAAAAAATATAAGTCCAATCCCCCAAAGCGCCATTGCCCTAGCTCGGCTAATTCTATCAGCTGATAAAATACTGCTTACATTTACATTTTCATTTATTATATAAATAGACTTTGCCACTCTTTTATCAAAGCTTAAAAACTCCACCTGAGAACCAGTTAGCAAAGCTAGGTCTTTACCATCTAGATTTACAACATCGTTTTTGTCGTATTCATAGCGTTTGCCATCATCTCCGCTTATAAGCTGGGGGCTTAGAATTTTACCTTGCATCTTTTATCCTTTTTGTAATTTTAGCTATAAATTTGCTCTAAAACTTTTATTATTTTTTCGCTTACTTTAAAGCCCTGCCCATCTTCTAGCTTTGAGTTAAAATCAAGCAGCTAGCTAGCCTTGTTTTATTAAAAACAAAACTATCGTTTTTATATCCAAAGACTTTGCGATATCTACAAAGGAATTCTAGATTTGCTAAAAAAATCTAGAATTCCCAAAAGATTTGCTAAAAAAATGTAGAATTCCCAAGAGATTTGCTAAAAAAATCTAGAATTCCTAACTCTTTTTTGCCTTAGCAAAGGCCCTAGCTAAATCAGCTATTAAATCCTCCCCGTCCTCACAGCCAATAGCTAGGCGAAGTAGATTATCTTTTATGCCGATTTTTGCCCTTAGCTGGTCGCCATAGCTTGCGTGGCTCATCGTAGCTGGATGACAAATAAGGCTCTCAACCCCACCAAGAGATGAAGCTATATCAAAAAGCTCTAACGAACTAGCAAAACGCTTATAGCAGTATTTCTCACTCATCTCAAAGCTAAGCACCGCACCCAAACAGCCCCCAGCTTGCGCCTCATGCACAGCCCTTTCATGCTCGCTAGCCCCTCCTGCAAAGTAGAGTTTCTGGATTGCTTCATGACTTTTAAGAAATTCTAGAATTTTCTTTGTATTAGCAATTTGCGCATCAAAGCGCAGTTTCATGGTCTTTAAGCCACGCAGCATAAGATAGCTATCAAAAGGCGCAAGGGCAATTCCTAGCGTGCTTTTTAGCGAGCCAATCTTTGCGCCAAGGGCTTTGTCATTTGTACATACCACTCCACCAAGAGAGTCTCCATGCCCACCTATAAACTTCGTAGCACTATGAAGCTCCACATCCACCCCAAGAGCCAAAGGACTTTGAAAAAGTGGCATAAAGGTATTATCGGCTATGACTATTGCGCCCTTTGCGTGAGCTAGGGCTACGATTTTTTTGATATCGGTTATGTTTAAAAGCGGATTTGAGGGCGTCTCAATGTATATCGCACCCACATCAGAGCTAAGGCTTTTAAGACTTTCTAAATCGCTTCTTAGTTCGTATTTTATCCCTATATTTTCCATAATTTTCTTAGCGTAGCGAAAAGTCCCACCATAAATATTTTCACAAAACAGCACCTTTTGCCCTGTTTTTAAAAGGCTTAAAGCCAAGGTAATCGCTCCCATGCCACTAGCTGTTGCGTGAGCGTAGCTTGCGCCAAAGACAGCGCAAATGCTGTCTTCAAAGGCTTTTGTAGTAGGATTTTTGCTACGCTGATACTCAAACTCGCCAGGCTTATTTATCTCACCCTGGGCGTAAGTACTAGCTAGAAAAATCGGCGTAGTTATCGCAGAATATGGATTTTGCTTAGTGTGAACTGCTTTTATCAGCTTGGTTTGAATTTTCATTTTTATCCTTTATATAAAGCTCTCGCCTGCTATGAAGTTTATTATCTTCATATCATTTGAGGCAAAAAAGCTAGTCTTTGAGCCATCAAAAAGCACCTTGCCTTGTTCTAATAGCACGATTTTATCAGCGCAGTTTTTAGCGAATTCTAGATTGTGAGTTACTAAAATTATGCTTTTATTTTCTTTTGAGAGTGCTTCAATCACCTTTAAAACCTCATTTGTAAGGCTAGGGTCAAGTGCGGTAGTAGGCTCATCAAGCAGCAAAAAATCAGGCTCAAAAGATAGAGCCCTTGCTATTGCCACTCTTTGGGCTTGGCCGCCTGAGAGCATTGCTGGATAGTGCTTTGCGTATTCTTTTAGCCCTACTTTTTCTAGCAAGACAAGCGCAAGCTCATCTGCTTTGCTAGCAGAGATTTTTTTTACTAGGCGCAAGGGCTTTGTGATGTTCTCTTTAGCTGTTAAATGCGCAAAAAGATTAAAATGCTGAAAAACCATAGTAGTATGCGCTCTAATAGCCCTAATCTTTGTGCTATCAATTTTTTTGCTAAAATCAATGCTATGTTCTTTTATGCTAAGCTTGCCACTTTGAGGAATCTCAAGCAGGTTTAGCGAGCGAAGCAAGGTGCTTTTGCCGCTGCCAGAATGACCTAAAATCGCAGTCGTCTCTCCACTCTCAAACTCCAAATTAAGATTATCAAAAATAAGTTTAGCACCAAAGCTTTTGCGCAAATTCTCTACTTTTATACTCATGATTCTACCTTTAAATGCACATTTGCTTTGCGTTCTAAAATCACTTGAATACCGCTTAAAACCGTGCAGATTACTAGGTAAATAAGAGCAACTTCTACATAAAGCAAAAGTGGCTCGTAAGTGCGAGCAGCTATGCGCTGGGCTACCATAAACATATCAACCATAGTAATTGAGGCTGCTAATGAGGTGTCTTTAACAAGTGCTATAAAGCTATTTGAAAGTGGCGGTATAGCTATGCGAAAAGCCTGAGGGGCAACAATGTGAAAGAAAATCTGCGCACTACTCATATTTAGACTAGCGGCTGCTTCTACCTGTCCTTTTGGCACGGCTAAAATTGCAGCTCTCACGCTCTCGCTAGCATACGCACCTACATTTAGGCTAAAAGCTATTGTCGCACACGCCCACACATCAAGGGTAACGCCCACGCTAGGTAAGCCATAAAATACGATAAAAAGCTGAACCAAAAGCGGTGTGCCACGAAAAATCCATACATAAAAGCCAAAAATAAATCTTAAAATAGCGTTATTTGAAAGTCTAGCAAGCGCAGTAATCACCGCAATGCCAACACCAAAAATAAAAGAAATAACAGCTAAGGGGATACTTACTTTAATCGCTGCTAAAAGCAAGGGTGGCAAAGAGCTAAAAAATAATTCCATTTTTGACCTTTATTTGTGAAAATCCTAGGAAATTCTAGAATTTTTAAGCTTAAAATCTAGAATTTTCTAGAGTTCTAGAGTGATTTTAGCAAAATTTAGAATTCCCCTAGGGTTGCTAGGGCGATTTTAGCAAAATTTAGAATTCCTAGAATAAAATCTAGAATTCCTGAAGAAATTCTTATTTTGAAATATCTTTGCCAAAGTATTTTTGGCTGATTTTTGCGATGGTACCGTCTTTAAATAACTCATCAAGCGCAGCATTTATAGCAGATAGTAGCTCAGTATTTCCCTTTGCCACTATTGCGGCTGAGAACATTGGCTCTTCTCCTTTAAAAGCGATTTTCAAAGGCACTTTTTTATTTTTTATAAAGTCATAAAAAGTAACATCATCATTCATAAGTAGCTCAGCCCTGCCTGAAAGAACTAGCTCAACTGCTTGGTTAAAGCCACTAACAGTTTGCACATCAGCTCCCCATTCGCTTAAAGTAGTGCCATATACGCTAGTTGCGCTGCTTGCGCCCTTTTTGCCTTTTACATCGGCTTTGCTTTTAATGCTATTATTGTCCTCTTTTACCACCACAGCTGGATAAACAGCTGTATAAGGCGTACTAAAATCATATTTTTTCTTACGCTCATCTTTTATTGTTACTTGATTAAACATTGCATCACTTTTGCCAGCATCAAAGCTTGCTAGCAAAGCATCCCACGGAGCCTCGATAAACTTAACCTCTACGCCGATTTTTTCTGCCACAGCTCTTGCGATTTCTACATCATATCCTACTAAAGCATTGCTCTCATCGTGGTAAGAATACGGCTTATACACGCCCTCAGTGGCTATTTTTATTACACCAGCTTTTTTTATCTCATCTAAGCTAGCTGCGCTAAGTGCTGTAAGGGCAGCAAAAGAAAGTGCTAAAAACTTTTTCATTTATCATCCTTTAAAATTGGTTTATGAAATAATAAAATTCTTTTCATAATATTTAGTAAATACATATAATTTATTTTAAAAAGTTATTATTTAAGCTTTTAAAATATTTATAGAATTACTATATTTTATTTTTTAGCAAAAAATTTTTATTAGGAATTCTAAATTTTAAAATAGTTAAAAGATTAAAAAATGTAAGTAAGGAATTCTAGAATTCCTGAAAATTCTAGAATTCCTAAAATTCTAGAATTTCTAAAAAAATCTAGAATTCTCAAAAAATTCTAGAACTCCTAAAAACTGGAATTCCCAAAAAATTCTAGAATTCCAAAAGAATTCTAGAATTCCCAAAAATCTAGAATTCCCAAAAAATTCTAGAATTTCTAAAATTCTAGAATTCCCAAAGAATTATTTCATAGACAAAAAGCTATTTAGTGCTGAAATATACGCTTTTGCAGTAGCTAGCATGGTATCTATATCAAGTCCATGCCCTATCATCGTGCGCTCGCCAAATTTTACCTTTACATCTACCTTAGCAAGTGCGTCTTTGCCCTGAGATACTGCGCGAACTTTGTAGTCTTTTAGCTCGCCCTCATGTCCGCTGATTCTATCAATTACCTTAAAAATAGCGTCCGCTGAGCCATTGCCAAGTGATGCTTCTTCTTTAAGCTCATTTTTGTGAAGTATAGTAATAGCAGCGCTTGTATGCCCATCTTTGCTAGCTTGGACGCTTAATTTTTCAATGCTGTAAATCTGCTCAACCTTAGCAATCTCGCTATTTACAAGAGCTCTTAAATCCTCATCAAAAATCTCTTTTTTCATATCGCAAAGTGCTTTAAAATCAGCAAAAGCTTTATCTAGCTCATCATTTTTAAGCTCAAAGCCAAGCTCTTTTAATCTATCTTTAAAAGCATGCCTGCCGCTGTGCTTGCCAAGCACCAGCTTTGTCTTAGCAGCACCTATGCTCTCAGCGCTTATTATTTCATAAGTTTGAGCACATTTTAGCATGCCATCTTGGTGAATTCCGCTCTCATGCGCAAAGGCGTTTTTGCCTACTATTGCTTTATTTGGTTGTGGCTCAATGCCTGTTATGCTAGCAACAAGCCTACTTGTAGGATAAATCTCTTTTGCAACAATATCTGTGTATAAATCGCCAAAAATATCTTTTCTAGTATTTATCACCATTACAATCTCTTCAAGCGCAGCATTTCCAGCTCTTTCTCCAAGTCCGTTTATGGTACACTCCACCTGCCTAGCACCAGCTCTTATGCACTCTAAGGTATTTGCCACCGCAAGACCTAGGTCGTTGTGATTGTGAGCCGAAATTATCGCCCTATCTCCTACAAAATCTACTAGTGCCTTTGTGCGAGTATAAAGCTCGCCAGGCAAGCGAAAACCCACAGTATCAGGCAAGTTTATGGTGCTTGCCCCTGCTGATATTACAGCATCGCTCATTTCTTTTAGAAACTCTATATCGCTACGCCCAGCATCTTCAAAGCTAAACTCCACATCATCAACAAAAGTCCTAGCGTATTTTACAGCCTGGACTGCCCTTTTAAGCACTTCATCGCTTTTCATTTTTAGCTTATGTTCCATGTGAATAGGGCTTGTAGCTATGAAAGTATGAATGCGCTTATTTTTTGCCGGTGCTATTGCCTTACCAGCAGCCTCTATATCACGCTCTATCGCCCTTGCAAGGCTAGCTACTTTTATGGTATTAACCACACTAGCAATCTGCTTAATCGCATCAAAATCCCCTGGACTAGCAGCCGCAAAGCCACTTTCCATGATATCAACACCAAGGCGTTCTAGTTGAAGTGCGATTTGAATTTTCTCTTCTGTATTCATGCTTGCGCCAGGGCTTTGTTCGCCATCACGCAAAGTGGTATCAAAAATAATGATTTTATTTTTATCCATTTTCCCCTCCTTTAATAATAAAATTTATTGATTAGTATAATTTACTTATTTAAATATCGTTTTAATATTTAAATATCATTTTAACATGTTTTGTTTTAGGTTTATATGCTTAGCAAAAAACCTAGCCCACACCCAACGAACTACGCCATAAAGCACATAAAGACTAAGGCAGAGTGCACTTGCTTCAAGCAGATAAATGTAGATTAAGGACAAAATAAGCAAAAGTAAGATTAAAAAGCGGATGAAATTTGCTCTTTCGTAGTTTATTTTTTTAAAGCTAGGAAATCTCACATTTGAGACCATTAGCACGCTAAAAACAGCTGCTGCTGCTAAAAGCACATACTCATAGCCTTTAAAAATCTCGTATTTATCCCAAAGCCCTATCCAAAGTGCCAAAAGCACAGCAGCAGCAGGTATCGGTAGGCCAATAAACACATTTGGCTCGCTAGCACCGCTCATTACATTAAACCTAGCAAGGCGAACGCCACCAAAAATCACAAACAGCGCAGTTATCAGCACGCCAAAGCGTCCAAAGTCCTGCCCCACGCTAAAATAAAATAACATAGCAGGTGCCACGCCAAAAGCTACTATATCAGCAAGGCTGTCAAACTCCACGCCAAACTTTGAAGTAGTATTTGTAAGGCGAGCCACCCTGCCATCAAGCCCATCAAAAACAAACGAAAGCACGATATAAATGATAGCCACACTAAAATCGCCCTTAATAGATGAGAGTATGCTAAGCACACCTAGAAAAATGCTAGCGGCGGTAAAAAGATTTGGCAAAATATAAATTAGCTTTAATTTTTCGTTCATTTTCTAGCACTTACCTTCTGTCTTTCAAATAAGGTCTAAAATGCCTGTAGTGGCGATGCCTAAAATACGGACGCCTCTCAATAAAAATGCCGATACTAGGTGATGAATAAAACTCACCATAATACCACGGATCGCCAAAAGCCATGTTATTTTCTATGCTTCTAATCTCACGCTCTTTTAAATAGGCTTCATACTCAGCTGGCGTTGTAGGCGATATTAGCTCGCCTGTTTCTTTACAAACTATCTTATCATTTTGCTCATCATTTTGCGCTGGCGTATAATACTCACACTGCGGCGGCAGCCAGTAAATCTTGCCATTATGTTCAGCTCTTACAAAATGCCCTCTGCTAGCACAAGCGCAAAATAAAAAAGCAAAAAAAAGCAAAAAAACTACATTTTTCATACACTGCCTTTAAACTAGAATTCCTAGGAATTCTAAATTTTATTCTAGGAATTCTAGATTTATCCCTAGAAATTCTAGAATTTTTCTTAGGAATTCTAGATTTTATTCTTAGAAATTCTAGATTTATCTCTAGGAATTCTAGAATTCTACTTCGCACTATCTTCTTTTGCGTCCTTTTTAGCTTGTTCTATATCGCTATTTTCGCTCTCTTCTTCGCAAAGGCGAGTTGGCATATTATTTGCTATTTCATAGTCTTTGATGATTTGTCTAACCTTAGCACCCTCTATGGTCTCAGTCTCATACAAAGCCTTTACCATATCTTCAATAGCCCCTTTGTAGCTCTCAAGCGTAGAGACCACAGCCGCAAAACGCTCTGCCAAAAAGCTTTTGGTAAAATCATCAAGCTTTTTAGCCATATCATCGCTATAGTCTTTTAGAGTTTGTCCGCCGTTTAAGAATACATTGCGCTGTTTTTCAAGCACCATGAGCCCTGCTACATCGCTCATTCCATACATGCCGACCATGGCTTTGATTATATCAGTAGCACGCTCTAAGTCATTGCTAGCTCCCGTGCTAATCTCGCCTATAAACACATGTTCAGCCGCACGCCCACCAAGCAATACATCAATTTTTGCGATAAGCTCATGCTTTTGCATCAAAAATTTATTTTCTTCGGGCGCATTTAGCGTATATCCAAGTGCTGCAAGCCCTCTTGGGATGACTGAGACTTTAGTAACCTTATCAGCGCCCTTTGTAGTCTCAGCAATTAGCGCATGCCCACACTCGTGGTAAGTAACGATTTTTTTCTCTTTTGGATTTATGCGGCGTGATTTTTTCTCTAAGCCCGCTATAGCGCGCTCCACAGCTTCAACCAAGTCTTTTTGTTCTATGCTAGTCTTACCAGCCCTGCCAGCTAGCAAGGCAGCTTCGTTGATGATATTTGCAAGGTCAGCCCCAGCAAGCCCAGCTGTAAGCCTACCTATCTCATCCATATCCACGCTTTTATTTAGTTTAACTTCTTTGCTATGAACTTTTAGGATATCTACACGACCTTTGAAATCAGGCTTATCAACTAGCACTTGCCTATCAAAGCGTCCTGGGCGCAAAAGCGCAGCATCAAGCACTTCAGGGCGGTTTGTAGCAGCTAGCACGATAACAGGACTTTTATCACTATCAAAGCCGTCCATTTCAGCTAGAAGCTGATTTAGCGTCTGCTCTCTTTCATCATTTCCACCCATCATGGCACCAGCCGCACGACTTTTTCCTATTGCGTCAATTTCGTCAATAAATACTATCGCAGGGGCTTCTTTTTTTGCTTTTTCAAAAAGATCACGCACACGGCTTGCGCCCACGCCCACGAACATCTCAATAAAGCTTGAGCCAGAAACTGAGAAAAACGGCACATCAGCCTCTCCAGCCACAGCCTTTGCTAGCAGTGTCTTGCCAGTGCCAGGAGGTCCTACTAAAAGCACACCTTTTGGTATTTTAGCACCAAGGGTGATGTAGCGCTCGGGATTTTTTAGAAAATCAACGATTTCTTTTACTTCTTCTTTGCTCTCTTCAACGCCTGCTACATCATCAAACTTCACCTTTGGACGCTCTGAGTTTATAAGTCCTTTAGCACTTCCCATGCCAAGGATTCCAGAACCAAGGTTTTTTTGCATGCGACCTGCTAAAAACATCCAAATCGCAAAGAAAATAAATACAGGTATCACCCAAGAAAATAGTATATCGCTAAACCAATTACTCTCAGAATACGCTGAATACGGCACCCCAGCCTCTTCAAGCGTAGGGATGAGGGTATTATCTCCAGCTACTTTTCTGCTGCTGTATACCACGCCAGATGTGCTAGTGGCTTTTATGGTGGTTTGGGCGATTGCTACATTTGTGATTTCTTTGTTTTTTATCATTTGTTTTAGCTGCGAGTAGCTCACATTTGCTGAGCCTTGTCCGCCACCAAAGCCCTCTAAGCCACCATCGCTAAATGAGCGAAAAAACAGCACGATAATTATCGCAAAAATCGCAAAAGTAACAATTGGATTGCGGTTAAATGGATTGTTACCACCTTTGTTTTGTCCGTTGTTCATTTGATTATTCATTTGTGGATTATTCATTTTTTGTCCTAAATTTTTTTGTTATTTTGCTATTTTTTGGTAAATAAAACTTCCCCATTCATTTTTATTAATGTTTTTAATCAGCTCTAATTCGCTAAACTCAGCTAAAACTCTTTGTTTGTAGCGATCTAGAATTCCTGATAGCACCAAGTAGCCACCTTCATTTAGCTTTGCTTTTAGCTCATTTGCCAAGAGAAAAATCACATCAGCGATAATATTAGCACAAATTACATCATATTTGCCACTAGCCTTATCAATGCTACCTAGCAAAACTTCTTTTAGTTCTACATTATTTTTGCTAGCATTGCTAAGGCAGCTTTCTACTGCTTGGCTCTGGGTATCACAGCTACTTACTTCAAAAGCAAGTTTAGCTAGCGCAATGCTAAGAATTCCACTCCCACAGCCCACATCTAAAGCAGTTTTTAGCTCTTTTTTACCTACGCAAAACTCGCTGATTAGCTCCAAGCACGAACTAGTGCTCTCATGATGACCTGAGCCAAAGGCAAGGGCTGGGTCAATGATAATATCAATGCTATCTTTACTAGCTTCATGCCAGCTTGGACGGATGTAAAAATAACCGCATTTTACAGGCTTTATGCTATTTTGATAGTTTGAAATCCAGTCGCTATTATTTTTGATTTGTATTTGTGTAGAAATGGGGATATTTAGAGCCTTAGCTAGACTTTTTATGCCAAGTTCTACAAGCTCCAAATCATCATTTGAGCGCACGATAAAGCCATTTTCAAGCTCTTCAATCGCTATAACACCAAGCTCAAAAGCCAGCTCTTTTAAGCTCTGTTCATTTGAGCCTAAAACGCTAAGTTCAAAATATTGTTCTCTCAAAGCTTTACCAAAGAACGACTACTGAGAAGTTGGCAATACGTCTTCAAGCTTTTCTTTTAAAACTTGTGGCGTAAAAGGCTTAACTATATAGTTATTCACACCAGCTTTTAGAGCTGTGATAACCTCAGCTTTACCACCTTCTGTGGTTACCATGATAATAGGCATATCAATATATTTTTGCTCGGCACGGACTTTTTTTACTAGCTCAAGTCCATTCATCTCAGGCATGTTCCAGTCAGTGATAAGCACATTTATATCGCCGTTTGCTTCTAGAATTCCCCAAGCCTCCAAGCCATGCTCAGCTTCTAGAATATCTTTGTGGCCAAGTCTTTGAAGCGTGTTTTTAATAATTCTTCTCATAGTAGAGCTATCATCTACGACTAATAGTTTCACGAGCTTTCCTTTGAAAAATTTCTAAATAGTCTGCGCATTCTAGCAAAAAAACTTTAAAATATATTAAAATATTTAAAGAATTCTTGATAAAAATTCCTTTAAACGACTATTTTTTGGGTTTGAAAAAATTTCATTTGGGCTTGCATCCTCAGCTATAATGCCCTTATCAAAAAACAGCACTCTGCTTGCAACTTCTCTTGCAAAACCCATTTCATGAGTTACTACTACCATTGTCATGCCTGATCTTGCAAGATTTTTCATTACATTTAGCACCTCAGCTACCATCTCTGGATCTAGCGCTGATGTAGGCTCATCAAATAGCATAACATCAGGGCTCATAGCAAGCGCACGAACGATTGCTATGCGCTGTTTTTGCCCACCGCTTAAGCTACTTGGATAAGCGCTTACTTTATCAGCAAGTCCTACTTGATTTAGCAGCTCCATTGCTTCTTTTTTTGCTTGTTCTTTTGATTTTTTAAGCAGTTTTATAGGAGCTATGCAGAGATTTTCAAGCACGCTTAAATGCTCAAAGAGATTAAAATGTTGAAAAACCATTCCCATTTTTTGGCGGTGTTTATTTACATCACTTTTTTGGGCGCAAAGCTCAGACCCTTCAAAGATAATTTTGCCAGAACTAGGTACTTCAAGCAGGTTTAAAGTGCGTAAAAAAGTGCTTTTGCCAGAGCCTGATGCCCCGATTATCACCACTACTTCGCCTTTTTTGATTTCAATGTTTATGCCTTTTAGCACTTCGTGGTCGCCAAAGCTTTTGTGAAGATCTTGAATTTTTAAAAGCACTTTAGTGTCCACGGCGGTGTAATCTCCTTTCTAGCTTTTTTACAAAATAGCTAAGAATCATGACTAGCACAAAGTAGATTAACGCCACAGCAATAAGCGGCATAAAGGCTGAAAATGTCCTACCACGGATGATATCACCAGCTCGTGTAAGGTCAGTAATTGCCACATATCCAGCAATTGAAGTTTCTTTTAAAAGCACGATAAACTCATTTGCTAAAGCTGGCAAGCAGTTTTTAAAAGCTTGTGGAAAAATAATCAAGGTCATAGTAGAAACATAGCTAAAACCAAGACTTCGTCCTGCTTCATACTGACCTTTATCAACTGAGATTATCCCGCCTCTAAAAATCTCAGCCACATAAGCCCCTGAGTTTATCCCAAAGGCTAAAATAGCAATAAGAGTAGCGTTTGTAGAACTAGCAAAAATTATATAATACATAATCATTAGTTGAACCACCATAGGTGTGCCACGGATAACTGCCAAATACGCCCCAAAAATAGCGTTAAAGAAGCTTAAAATACGCTTTTTAAACCCTCTCATCTCAAAAACATGCATATCATAAGTAGCTCTAACCACCGAGATAACAAAGCCTATCGCAAGTCCCAAAATCCCAGAAAAAAGCGTGATAATAAGCGTCTGTTTAAGACCACTTATTATCAGTAAGTATCTATCGCCCTCAATGAAGTTTAAAACAAACGCAGACCTAATATCCTCAAACCAAGCTAGCAAAACATCCCCTTTAGCTTTTAAAAAGAGTTATTTTATATATTTTTTTTGAATCGCATCTATTGTGCCGTCATTTTTTAGCTTTGATATAATAGAGTTTATATTTTTAAGTAGTTCTTCTTTTTCTTTGCTAACGATGATTGCGTATTCTTCTTCTACATACTCAGTGGCTAGGATTTCTAAACCACGATTTGAAGCTACAAAGCTTTTTGCTGGCTGTTCATCTATGATAACGCAGTCGATTTTGCCAGCGATGAGAGCAGCCACAGCATCGGCTCCATTGTGGTATTCGTGTAAGGTGGCTTTTGTTTTTTTATTTTCTATATCATCGCCAAAATAAATCGCTCCTGTTGTTGAGAGCTGAACGCCCACTCTATAAGCATTATCTCCATAAAGATCATCTACTTTTTTGATAGAACTATCATCTTTTACGATGATTGCTTGTTTGCTTTTTGCATAAGAGTCGCTAAAGTTTATGCTTTTTTTGCGCTCATCAGTTACAGTAAAGCCTGAAATACCGATATCTACTTTATTGCTAGCCACAGCAGCGATGATAGAGTCAAATGGCATATTTTGAATATCTAGTTTTAAATTTAGCTCTTTTGCGATTAGTTTTGCTATTTCTATATCAATACCTGCATAATCTCCATTTTCAATATACTCATATGGAGGAAAGTTTGCGTTTGTAGCCACTTTTAAAGTATCTTTTTCATTGCTCGAACAAGCAGATAAAAACAAAGCCACAAAAAGCCCTAAGCCTAAAAGAATTTTTCTCATTTTATGTCCTTTTTTTAATTTTTTAGCTATTTTAGCACATTTTGGCAATTATTTAATCATTTTAAAAGCAGTTTTTAAATCCAGCGTGCCTTCATAATAAGCCTTGCCTACAATAACTCCAGCTATGCTAGGGAATTCTAGAATTCTCTCAATATCGCTTATATCACGCACACCGCCACTTGCTATGGTAGCAACCCCACTAGCTCTTGCTATTTCATCACTTAGCTCTACATTTACCCCGCTTAGCGTGCCATCTTTGCTAATATCAGTTGTAATTATAGCTGATACTCCAGCATTTGCGTAGAGCTTAGCAAGCTCGCTGCCTTTTACCTTGCTTACCTCTACCCAGCCCTCGACTGCTACCATACCATTATTTACATCTATGCCAACTACGACTTCGTATTTGCTAGCCATTTGCTTAGTAAACTCAGGGTCTTTTAGAGCAACTGAGCCTAAAATCACACGCTTTGCCCCAGCATTTAGATAGTCCTTTATGCGCTCTTCATTGCGAATTCCACCGCCGATTTCTATTTTTAGTTTAGTACTTTTAGCGATTTTTTCAACTACATTAAAGCTTATCGCCTCGCCTGCTATAGCGCCATCAAGGTCTACAATGTGTAAATAACTAGCGCCCAAATCCTCAAAAGCTTTTGCAAGCTCGCTAGGCTCATTTGAGTAGATTTTTGCACTATTCATATCGCCTTTATACAGTCTTACGGCACAGCCGTTTTTTAGATCAATTGCTGGGATTATTTCCATTTTATAACTCCACAAAGTTTTTTAGTATTTTTAAGCCTACATTATGCGATTTTTCAGGGTGAGGCTGAAAGGCGTAAATATTTTTGCTCTCCACTGCTGAGATAAAATCATAGCCGTAGTTTGTAGTAGCTAGCACAAGGCTTTCATCGCAGATTACATGGTAGCTGTGGACAAAATAAAAATACTCGCTTTTTTTAAGCCCTGCATTTAGAGCGCTTTGCTTACAAAACTCGCAGGTATTCCAGCCCATGTGCGGAATTTTTAAGGGTTCGTTAAATCTGCTCTCATCAAACTTCACAACCTCTCCATCTAGAATTCCCAACCCCTCATACTCACCAAACTCATAGCCTTTTTTAAAAAGCAAATGCAGTCCCAAGCACACGCCTAAAAGTGGCTTATTAGAGCTAGCAAAGTCTTTAACAGCTTTGTCCATGCCAGTTTTTTTAAGCCTATCCATCGCATCGCCATAAGCTCCCACACCTGGCAAAATCACTTTATCATAGTTTTTTAGCTCTTTTGGCTCACTTTCAAGCCTAGAGCTAGCACCTATAAAACTAAGTGCATTTTGGACGCTATGAATATTTCCTAGACCATAATCAACTATTGCTATTTTCATCATTTTTTCCTATTTTTATCCTACTTTTTTACTCATATACAAATACACGCTAAGTGCTATTAAAAGTAGTGAAACACCGCTTATTAGCCACACAGCGTAAACTATCTGCTCTGGGCTAGTTATAGCAAACTTAAATACAAGCATAAGCGCTTCAATAGCAAGGGCGATAATAATAGATGAGAGAAATCGCACCATAGTGCGAGATGCACCGCTATCTTCTTTAACACTTTTGCCAAGCACCTCTTCATCAAAAATCGCCTTTACTAGATCAAAAAGCGCAAGGGCTAAGGTAAGAACAATCGTGCTCTCAAACATATCAGCTACATTTAGCGCAGCAAATGGAGCCCAGATAATGCTTTTAATGCCAAGGACAAAAAGCACAGCTGTAATAGCAAAAAGCGCTAGTGAAATAAGAGCATAAACAAGCCTAGAAAAGTTCTCAAAGCCAAAATCAAGCCTGCCAGGTGGAATTAGCTTTAAAATATCATTTAGCGAAATATCTACGCAAACTATATATAGTAAAGTTCCTTTTTCATCATAAACAGGCTCACTAGCTGATACACAAAGCTCACCAGTTAAGCTACTTGGATAAGGATCACTTAGCACGCATCTGCGCTCTTTTACAGCTCTGTAAAAATACGCTTTATTGCTTCTATTTTCTCCTGCGCCTATGCGCCTGCTCTCATCTAGGCTGATATTGTTTTCTATTTGCACACCATCAGGAGCAAGGATGTAAAAAGCATCAAAGTTTTCTACTTCGTGTGCGATTTTATCAAGCCCAGATTTTATGATATCTAAATTTATCATCGGCAAGCGATTTGGTATATTTCTCTCAAAAAGATAGGCTAGATATGCCCTTGCGTTATATCTAATCCTAGCAAAGCGTCTAATATCTTGAATTAACAATTTTATCCTTTATTATTGTGATTAAACTCAGGCACAATCTCTTTTAAAATCTCTACGACTTGCTCAGGTTTTGCGTCTAAAAGATTTTTTATTTGCCCACCTAAAATTCCTACATCCACAGCCTCAGAGTGCGTTACAAAAATGCTCTCAAACTTCGTTTGCTTGTCATTTTCATCCACAAGTAGCTCTTCGTATAGCTTCTCACCAGGTCGCAAGCCCACATACTCAATTCCCAGCTCTTCTTTTCCACTTAAAAGAAGCATTTTTTGGGCTAGATCAGCGATTTTTACAGGCTTACCCATATCAAGCACAAAAAGCTCTCCACCCCTAGCTATGCTAGCAGCTTGAAGCACAAGCTGACAGGCCTCGCTTACAAGCATAAAATAGCGTGTGATATCAGGATGCGTTACGCTTAGAGGCTTATTAGCAGCAATTTGAGCTTTAAACTTTGGTATAACTGAACCAGAGCTTCCAAGCACATTGCCAAAGCGCACCGCAACTACATCAGTTCTCTCATCGCCTGAGTTTAGCGCATAAAGCTCGCAAACTCGCTTGCTAGCCCCCATTATATTTGTAGGGCGCACGGCTTTATCAGTAGAGATTAGCACCATTCTTAGGGCGGCGTATTTTTTGGCAAGATCTACTACATTTTTTGTACCTAGAATATTGTTTCGCACGGCTTCTTTTGGATTAAACTCGCAAAGTGGCACATGTTTATAAGCAGCTGCGTGTAGCACGATTTGTGGGCGGTAGCGGTTAAATACTCGCTCTAAGCTCTCATACTGCGTTACATCAACAAGGGCTAGTTTACACTTTTCATTAGCCCCAAGTGCTTCATTTATCACATAGAGATTATGCTCGCTATGCTCTACTAAAATGAGCTGTTTTGCGCCAAAAGCAAGGCAAAGCCTACTAAGCTCAGAGCCAATAGTCCCACCAGCTCCAGTAATCATCACAACCTTGCCGCCTATAAACTCTTTTATAACGCTACTATCAAGGTCTTTTGGTTTTCTTGCTAGCAGGTCTTCTATGCTTATGTCTTTGATATTTACATCATCACCAAGTAGCGAAAAAAGCTTGATTTTTTTGTATCCATACTCGTTTAGCTCTGAGTGTAGCGCATCTAACTCTCTTGGGCTTAGCTTTTTGCTGATTATTGCTGTTGTTATGCCCTCGGCTGGGTATTTTTTTAGCTCGTCCATAGAAGCTACCAAAAAATCCCCACAAGTAGTGCCAATGCTGTCTTTTCTAGGATCTACGATGTATTGTGGATAGTAGCTTGCATAGCCACTAGCAAAGCCTTTTAGAAGTTGTAGAGTTTTATTTGTAGCTCCGATTATCACGCAGGGCTCGCCTACGCTAGGCTTGCGAAAGTCAAGTAGCACACGCTTTGATATGCGAAAAACGCCCATCAAAAGCAGTGAAATTAACGCATATATAAGGATCACACCGCGAGGAAAAGGCTCAAAAAAATCATAAAAAATAAAGAAAATGCCAGTAAAAATAAGCGCACAAAGAGCCGAGTTTATAAGCATTTTTCTAGCTTCTCTAAGCCCAAAAAAACGCCAAGGAACCTTATAAAGCCCAGATTTGTAAGCAAAAATAAGCTCTAAAATCAGCATAATAAATACAAACTTAATCATACCTGAAATAAAAATATCAGGAATATCTCCAGAAAATCTAAGCAAAAAGGCAAAATACGCACTTAATAAAAATATCAAAATGTCGCTAAAAACAAAAAATATCGTTCTTTTGGTTTTTGTAGCTTTTATCATTTTTTATCCATTTTTAGGTTTTGGTAGAAATTCTAGAATTCCTAAATAAAATCTAGAATTTCTAAACAAATTCTAGAATTCTAAATAAATTCTAGAATTCTAAATAAATTCTAAAATTCCTAAATAAATTCTAGAATTCCTAAATAAATTCTAGAATTTCTAAGCAAACTCTAGCTAGGAATTCTAGATTTTTTAGACTTAAAGTGCGCTTTTTACGATGAGTGCTACTTTTTCTACTAGCTCATCGCTCATATCAGCCCCACTTGGCAAGCAGATACCACGGCTAAAAAGACTATCGCTAGTGCCGCTAATCACAGCCTTTGTATTCTTAAACACAGGCTGGGCGTGCATAGGCTTCCACAGCGGGCGGCTTTCAATATTTTCTTTCTTAAGTGCTTCAATCACTTTTAAATGCGCATTTTTTTCTTTAAATGCCAGCGTGGTTAGCCATCTATTTGCGCAGGTATTTTCAAGCTCAGGCATGAAGTGATCCACACCATCTAAACCGCCCAAAAGCTCTTTATAAAGCGCAAAAATCTCTCTTTTTCTTTTTACACGCCCCTCTAAAACCTCCATTTGCCCACAGCCAATAGCACCTAAAATATTACTTAAGCGGTAGTTATAACCATAGTCTAAATGCTCGTAATAAAGCAAAGGCTCTCTTGCTTGCGTGCTATAATATCTTGCCTTTGAGAGCAGTTTTTCATCATCGCTTACTAGCATTCCGCCGCCACCACAAGTTATGATTTTATTTCCATTAAAGCTATATGCGCCAAAAATGCCAAAAGTGCCAAGTGCTTTGCCTTTATAGCTTGTACCAAGGGCTTCTGCGGCATCTTCAATTAGCGCAATATTATTCTCAGCACAAATCTCGCAGATCTCATCTATTTTAGCAGCTGCGCCGTATAGATGAGTTAGGATTAGTGCTTTTGGCTTTTGCTCGCACTCACGGATAGCTTTTTTTAGCAGCTCTGGGCTTAGATTCCAGCTCTCATCGCAGTCAATTAGCACCATTTTACAGCGTTCATACATTATAGGATTTACACTAGCTGCAAAGGTAAAAGTGCTAGCAAGCACGCTATCTCCGTCTTTTATGCCAAGAGTGCGAAGGGCAAGGTGAAGGGCAGCCGTGCCAGCATTTAGAGCAAGGGCGTATTTTGCGCCGCAATACTGCTTAATTTTACTCTCAAAGCTATCTACAAAAGCACCAAGTGGAGCGATATAGTTATCGCTAAAAGCTTGTTCTATGTTTTTTAACTCAGATCCGCCCATATAAGGTGCTGATAAAAAAATTCTTTGCATTTTATATCCTTTTTATATTCTTTTAAAGGACGCATTTTAGGACGCATTTTAGCACAAAAAGGCAAATGTTTAAGTATAAAAAAAGATATTTTATAAAAATTTTAAAGGAATTCTAGATTGAAAAGTAAAAAAGTGGTGGCGAGGGGCGGAATCGAACCGCCGACACAAGGATTTTCAGTCCTTTGCTCTACCGACTGAGCTACCTAGCCACGCGAATAAAAGACTGAAATTATAGCAAGCTTTACTTAAAATTACTTTAAATTTGCTATTTCTTCTTTGAAAATATCTCCACGCTGAGCGTAGCTTTTAAACTGATCTAGGCTAGCGCAGGCTGGACTTAGCAAAGCCACGCCAGAGCCGCTAAAATCAGTATCTATTGCCTTCACAGCCTCTTTTAGCTCATAGCAAGCTAGACAAGAAATTCTAGAATTCCTAGCTAGATTTACGATTTTTTCGGTATTTGAGCCTATTGCATATATTTTTGGCTCTTGCTTTAGAGCCGATAGCGCATCAAAAACTGGACTTAAATCCACGCCTTTATCATCGCCTCCTAAGATTATAAAAATCTTCTCATTCTCATAACGGCGAATAGCTTGCATGCTAGCATCAATGTTGGTCGCCTTTGTATCATTTACCCATAGCCTACCACGATTATCACGCAGTTCTTCAAGCTTATTATTTTCTATCACAAAGGTATTTACTCTCTCATAATCAGCTTGCCCTAGCAAGATTTTTTGCACAGCCAAAGCAAAAAGCGCATCCATTAAAAAAGGCACTCTAAAAGCGATTTTATCGCACTCTAGCCCAAAAGTATCAGCCAAATCTTGCTCGCTAGAATAAAAATAAATCTTTGCTCTAGAATTCCTTACAATCTCACGCTCTTTAAAGCACGCTGGGATAATAGCTATGCATTGCTCATTCATCATGCTAAGTGGCTTTAGTTTGGCATTTTCATAGCCATTCATATCGCCATGCCAGCTAAGATGATCAGGCGTGATAGGCAAAAGTGCGTATATATCAGGTCTAGCTCGCTTTGTATAATGTATAGTAAAGCTAGAAGTCTCCAAAATCCAAAACCTAGCAGCTCTAGGCAAAGCAGCAAGCGCAATGCCCACATTTCCACCCATAAAAGCCCCATGTAGGCGCAGTAAATGCTCACACATTTTAGTAGTAGTGGTTTTGCCATTTGTTCCACTTATCCACACACTCTTTGGCATACCCATATCAAAAAAATAATCATACTCGCTGATTAAATTTCTAGCTTTTAAAATCAGCTCATGACTTGGCGCAAAGCCTGGGCTTGAGATTTCAAGCTGGCTGTTTTCTGCCTTAAAATGCGAGCTTGGCAAAAGCAAATTCCCCCACTCATCGCTAGAAATTCTCTCAAACCTATCATCATAAATCGCCCAGCCACCGCTTCTAGCGATAGCTTTTGTGGTATTTGCGTAGCCAAAAAGTGATTTCATTATTATATAGCCTTTTAGGGAATTCTAGATTTTAGCGGATTTTTAGCAAGATTAGCGCAATGATATTTGCCAAAAGCGCAATCATCCAAAAACGCACAATAATCTTACTCTCGCTCCAGCCCTTTATCTCAAAGTGATGATGTAGTGGTGCCATGAGAAAAATGCGTTTTTTGCGTATTTTAAAGCTACCAACTTGAAGTATAACTGAGAGCGTCTCAAGCACGAAAATCAAGCCTATTAGCACTAGTAAAATCTCGTTTTTTGTAGCTATACCAAGGTAGCCGATAAAGGCACCTATACTAAGGCTTCCACTATCTCCCATAAATACCTGCGCTGGATAGCAGTTATACCACAAAAAGCCAAGTAACGCCCCTATCATCGCACTTACAATGATAACTAGCTCGCCAACTCCAGCAAACTTTGGCAAAAGCAAATATCCGCTATATACAGCATTTCCCATAAAATACGCATAAACCCCAAGTGTGAAAATCGCAAGCACACTAGGCACAGTAGCAAGTCCATCAAGTCCATCAGTGAGATTTACAGCATTTGAGGCTGAGATGATAACAAGAGTCCAAAACAGCAAGCTAAAATAGCTAAAATCAAAAAGCGAGTTTTTAAAAAGTGGCAAATAAAACTTCGCATCAATGCTAGAAAACACCCATAGTAGCACGGCTGTTATAAGAGCCAAAATACACTGAATAACAAGCTTTTGCTTTGGGCTAAGTCCTGCGTGATTGCTAGCCCCTAAAATCTTTGCCCTATCATCAATAAAGCCAAGCGAAGAAAAACTAACAATCACAAAAAGTGAAATAAGCACAAAAGGCTCATCAAGCTTTGCGCTAAAAAGGCTAGCAACTACAGCTGAGACGACAAAAATAACGCCACCCATAGTAGGCGTGTGGCACTTGGTTTGGTGAGTGCTAGGAGCTAGTTCATAGATAGGCTGGCTAGCGCTGACCTTTTTCGCCCAGCGGATAAAAAAGGGCAAAGCCAGCACACAAAGCACAAAAGAGAAAAAAAACGCAAAACCAGCTCTAACTGTGATATAGCTTAGAAAATTAATATTAAAAATTTCAGCAAAATAATAAAACATAAAAATATCCAAAAATAATTTAAAAAGCGTAATTTTAACCAAGATAAGTTAATGTTTAACTTTTAGAGCTACAATTTAGCAAGTAATTTTAAAAAAGAGTAAAAAATGAGTAAAAAATGTATTTTAGTAATAACTGATGGAATCGGCGCAAATCCTGATAAAAATGACGCTAGCAATGCTTTTATGAGGGCAAAAAAGCCTACTTATGATAGGCTTTTTAAAAAGGCGAATTTCTGCTATCTTAAAACCAGCGGTCTAGCTGTGGGCTTGCCTAGTGGGCAAATGGGAAATAGCGAGGTTGGCCACATGACAATAGGCTCAGGACGCATACTATATCAAAGCCTAGTTAAGATTGATAAAGCAATACAAAATGGCAAGCTAGCTAATAATCCTGCCCTAAAAGAGCTTCTAGCAAAATGCCAGCGCATTCATATAATAGGGCTTTATAGCGATGGTGGAGTGCACTCACATTTGCGCCACTTTGACGCTCTTATAGATATAGTAAAATCTGCTGGGGCAAAGCCCATAATCCACGCTATCACAGATGGTCGTGATGTAGTGCCTACTACGGGGGCTGGTTTTATAGGGCATTTAAGCAAGAAGCATAAAATAGCTAGCATTTGCGGACGCTTTTATGCTATGGATAGAGATAAGCGCTGGGATAGAGTAGAGAGTGCTTATAGAGTGATTGCTGAGAATTCTAATTTAAGCGAGCTTAGCCCTAATGAATACATGAAAAAAAGCTATGAAAATGAGATTTTTGATGAGTTTATAAAGCCTGCTAGCTTTTATGACTTTGGTGGCATCAAAGCTGATGATGGCATAGTTTTTGTAAATTTTAGAAATGACAGAGCAAGAGAGCTTTGCTCGGCTCTTAGTGTGGCTGATTTTAGCGAGTTTAAGCGCAAAAATATTTGCCCTAATCTAGTTACAATGACTAAGTATGATGATAAGTTTACTTTTGCTGTAATGTTTGCCCCTGATGAGATAAATAACACTCTGGCGCAAGTAATAGCAGCAAATAATCTACGCCAGCTACACACCGCTGAGACTGAGAAATACGCTCATGTGACTTTTTTCTTTAATGGTGGCAAAGAAGAGTGCGTAGAAAATGAAGCCAGAGTGCTAATCCCAAGCCCAAAGGTAGCAACCTATGATGAAAAGCCAGAGATGAGTGCTTATGAAGTTTGCGATGTGGTACTAAAAGGGCTTGATGAGGGCTTTGATTTTATAGTAGTGAATTTCGCAAATGGCGATATGGTAGGACACACAGGCGATATAGATGCAGCCACAAAGGCAGTCGAGGCTGTAGATAGCTGTCTTGGCAAAATCATACAAAAAGCTAGCGCAAATGGCTACGAATACATACAAATCAGCGACCATGGCAACTGTGAGGCACTGCGCTCGGCTAGCGGCGAAATGCTTACAAATCATACTACTTTTGATGTATTTTGCTTTGTGCTTACTAGCGATGGCAGAAGTCTAGAAATGGCAAGCGATGCAGGGCTAGCAAATGTCGCCCCTAGCGTGCTAAAACTAATGGAGCTTGAAATTCCAAAAGAAATGGAAAAGCCGATTTTTTAGGCTTTGTTAGGGAATTCTAGAATTCTAGAATTCCCTAAATTATGCTAAAATAAACAATTTAAAAGCAATTCTAGTATTGTGCGCCTAGTGTGGCCAAACTGAGCGAGCACGAGCGTAGATAGAACAAATAGTTCATCAAGCAAAGTGCGAGCGAAGTTTGGTCGCAATAGGTGCGCAAGACGAATTGCTACAAAGGAGAGTAAACATGAAATTTAGTGGAAAAAATGTCCTAATCACTGGCGCAAGCCGTGGAATAGGCGCAAGTATTGCTGAGAACTTAGCTGGCATGGGCTTAAAAGTATGGATAAACTACCGCAGTGACCCAGCACCTGCTGATGAGCTAAAAGCAAAGATTGAAAGCTCTGGAGCAGTAGCAGCTCTTGTGAAATTTGACGCAAGTAACGAGAGTGGCTGGGCTGAGGCGATAAAGCTAATAACTGAAAGTGATGGCGAGCTAAGCTACCTTGTAAATAACGCTGGAATTACAAATGATAAACTTGCCCTTCGCATGAGCGAGAGCGATTTTACAAGCGTGATTGACGCAAATCTAAAAAGTGCGTTTTTAGGCTGCAAAGAGGCTCTAAAAGTAATGAGCAAAAAACGCTTTGGCGCGGTGGTAAATATCGCCTCAATCGTAGGCGAAATGGGCAATGCTGGGCAAGTAAACTACTCAGCTAGCAAAGGTGGCATGATAGCTATGAGCAAAAGCTTTGCCAAAGAAGGCGCAAGCCGCAGCGTGCGCTATAACTGCGTAACTCCTGGCTTTATTGAAACAGCAATGACTGAAAAATTAAGCGATGAAGTAAAGGACTACTATGCAAAAAATATCCCGCTAGGCCGCATGGGCAAGGCTAGCGAAATTGCTGATGCGGTGGCGTTTTTGCTAAGCGATCATGCTAGCTATATCACAGGCGAGACGCTAAAAGTAAATGGCGGACTTTTGATGTAGAATTCTAGAATTCCTAGGAGTTTTTATAGGAATTCTAGAATTTTTTCTGGCTTTAAGCAATAATTTAAGCAAAATTATATTATTATTAGCAATTCTATTTTTATTAAGGAGTTCAAATGGCAATTTTTGACGAAGTAAGAGATGTAGTAGTAGAGCAACTAAGCGTGGCTCCAGATGCTGTAAAATTAGAGTCTAAAATCATCGAGGATCTAGGTGCTGATTCACTTGATGTAGTAGAGCTTGTGATGGCTCTTGAAGAGAAATTTGAAGTAGAAATTCCAGATAGCGAAGCTGAGAAGCTAAAAACTATCCAAGATGTAGTTACTTTCGTAGAAGGTCTAAAGAAATAATGCTGGGCGCATTGTTTAAAGGACTTTAATGAATAGAGTAGTAGTAACTGGCATCGGTATGATAAATGCCCTTGGCAATGATGCAAAAAGCTCGTTTAAAGCCATTTGCGAGGGAAAAACTGGTGTGAAAAAAATCACACTATTTGACCCCAGCGAGTTTCCTGTGCAAATCGCAGCTGAAATAAGCGATTTTAATCCTGAGAGCGTTGTAGATCCAAAAGATGTAAAAAAGCTTGATAGATTTATCGTGCTAGGACATGTGGCAGCTGATGAGGCTATGAAAGACTGCGGACTTAGTGAGTTTGACCCAGATGAGTTTGGTATAAGCTCAGCTGCTGGCATAGGCGGCTTACCAAATATAGAAAAAAACTCTAATATCTGCTTAGAGCGTGGCCCTCGTAAGATTTCTCCATTTTTTGTGCCATCAGCACTTGTAAATATGCTAGGTGGCGTAATTAGCATAAAACATAATCTAAAAGGTCCAAATGTCGCTAGTGTAACAGCCTGCGCTGCTGGAACTCACGCTATTATAGAGGCTGCAAAGACTATTATGGTAGGTGAGGCAAGGGCTATGCTAGTAGTTGGAGCTGAGAGTACTATTTGTCCTGTGGGCATAGGCGGCTTTGCTGCTATGAAGGCACTCTCTACTCGCAATGACGACCCAGAGCATGCTAGCCGTCCTTTTGATGGCGGTAGAGATGGCTTTGTTATGGGAGAGGGGGCTGGTGCTTTAGTGCTTGAAGACTATGAGAGCGCAAAGGCAAGAGGCGCAAAGATTTATGCTGAGCTAATAGGCTTTGGCGAGAGCGGCGATGCTCATCACATCACTAGCCCTAGCCTTGATGGACCAATAAGGGCGATAAAAAGAGCTCTTAAAATGGCAGGCGATGTAAAGATTGATTATATCAATGCTCATGGCACATCAACACCAGCAAATGACAAAAACGAAACCGCAGCTCTAAAAGAGATTTTTGGCTCAAATGTTCCGCTAGTTAGTTCTACAAAAGGACAAATTGGACACTGCCTAGGCGCAGCTGGAGCAATAGAAGCTGTGATTTCTATCATGGCTATGAGTGAGGGCATTGTCCCGCCTAGCATAAACCAGCTTGAAAAAGACGAAGACTGCGATTTGGATTATGTAGCAAATACTGCTAGAAAAGCAGAGCTTAATGTCGTAATGAGCGAGAACTTTGGCTTTGGTGGCACAAACGGCGCAGTAATATTTAAAAGAGTTTAGTTTTGGCAAATTATTTAGATTTTGAAAAAAACATAAAGCAGCTTGATGAAGACATCATTAACGCTAGGATAAGAGGCGATGATGAGGCTGTGGTAATTTTAAATAGAAATCTCGAAAAAGAAATAGCAAAGACTTATAAAGGGCTAGATGAGTATCAACGCCTAGCCCTAGCTCGCCACCCTGATCGTCCTTATACGCTAGATTATGTTCGCGCACTTTTTAGCGATACAAAAGAAATTCACGGAGATAGAGCTTTTAAAGACGATACTTCTATTGTGTGTTTTTTGGGCTATATCGGTGGTAAAAAAGTAGTTATCATCGGCGAGCAAAAAGGTCGTGGCACAAAGTATAAAATCATGAGAAACTTCGGTATGCCGCATCCTGAGGGTTACCGCAAGGCTCTAAGGGTTGCAAGGCTGGCTGAAAAGTTTGAGATTCCTATTGTATTTTTTGTGGATACTCCAGGTGCTTATCCAGGAATTGGCGCAGAAGAGCGTGGGCAAGGTGAAGCAATAGCTAAAAACCTAGCAGAGCTTGCTACACTTCGCACTCGCACAATCTCAATTGTAATTGGCGAAGGTGGCAGTGGCGGTGCGCTTGCTATTGGCGTGGCTGATCGCTTTGCTATGCTAAAAAACTCAGTTTTTTCAGTAATTTCGCCTGAGGGCTGCGCGGCTATATTGTGGAACGACCCAGCAAAGGTCCAAGTAGCCACAAAGGCTATGCAAATCACTGCTGATGAGCTAAAAGCCCAAGGGTTAATAGATACTGTAATAGAAGAGCCGATAAACGGAGCTCACCGTGACAAGCAAGGCGCAGCACAGTTTGTAGGCGACTATATCGTTAGCGAGCTAAACGAGCTTGAAAAATACAGCATTGACGAGGTCATCTCGCAGCGTATGGAGCGCATACTAAACAAAGGTAGTTTTACTAGCTAATCTAGAATTTTACTTTAAACTTTTAGGACAAAGTCTTAGAATTTTAGAAATTCTAGATTGAATTTCTAAAAATAATTTACTACTTAATTTAAGCTAAATTTCTAATAAAGTTTTCACTCATTTTGCCTTATTTTTAAAGGGATAATAAATATTAAGCTTTTTCTATATTGGGTAATTCTAAAATTCCTAGACTTTTGGGGGTTAGGGGGTATTTTTTATTAAGGAATTCTAGAATTCCTAAAAATTCGTCATTGCGAGGATTTAAAAAAGCCGAAGCAATCTCATAAGTCCTGTTTATTAAGCCTTGAAATTAGTCATTGCGAGCGAAGCGAAGCAATCTCATTATTAAGCCTTAAAATTCGTCATTGCTAGGCTTTGAAAAAAGAGGGAGCAATCTCTAGGAATTCCAAATTTATCCTAGGAATTCTAGATTTTGCCTTAGGAATTCTAGAATTTTACTCGCTTTAGTGGGGCAAGCTCCTAGCCCCGCAAATTTTATAAGGGCTGCGCCCCTAAAACCCCGCTAAAATCTAGAATTCATAGAGATTGCTTCGGTCGTTTTGCTCCCCCCCCCCCTCAATGACGGAATTACAGAATTTTATACGGAATTCTAGTTTAGGGAATTCTAGAATTTCTTAGAAAAAGGGGGTTTAAAGGGGTTTGCCCCTTTCTTGCTTGCCCCTTTCTCTTGCTAGGCACGAAAGTAGCGAGCTGGGCTTATCCAGCTGGGAAGCGAGCTAAAAAAGAATTCTAAAATTCCTAGGCTAAATTCTAGAATTCCTAAAAAGGGGGTTTAAAGGGGTTTGCCCCTTTCTTGCTTGCCCCTTTCTCTTGCTAGGCACGAAAGTAGCGAGCTGGGCTTATCCAGCTGGGAAGCGAGCTAAAAAAGAATTCTAAAATTCCTAGGCTAAATTCTAGAATTCCTAAAAAAGGGATTTTTATCTTAGGGAATTTTAGATTAAGGAATTTTAGATTATGAATTCTAGATTAAGGAATTTAGAATTGCCTAGTTTTACTTGCTTTGTGTCTGCTATTTTTTTTTGCTTCGCACCCTCTGGTTGCTTCGCATCCGCTGGTTGGGGGTGTGCGGGTATTTTTATTAGGAAATTCTAGATTAAGGAATTTTAATTTAAGGAATTCTAAATTAGAAAATTCTAGAATTCCTAGGAATAAAATCGCTAAAAATCTAGAATTCCTAGGTAAAATACCCCCTAACCCCCAAAAACTTAGCAAAGAGCGGATGCGAAGCAAAAAGAGCGGATGCGAAGCAACCAACGGATGCGAAGCAACCAACGGATGCGAAGCAAAAAAAAACTCAGATAAAGCAAGAGAATTCTAGATTTTAGTGGGGTTTAGGGGACAGCGCATAGCCCTTATAAAAAGCAGCGGGGCTTGCCCCATTAAAGCAAAAATACAATTTTTTTTATAGATATTGTCCGAAGGGGTCGGACAATGACAGAAAACACAAGACGGACAATGACAGAAAACACAAGACGGACAATGACAGAAAACACAAGACGGACAA
>CAMENE010000011.1:0-52942 GCA_945928165.1 uncultured Campylobacter sp. | reverse complement strand
GCAAAAAGTGGGTGATATCAGCCCCACTTTTTTACAATTATGACGGAATTCCTAAATCTAGAATTCCTAATCCTTGTGTCATCCCCCAGCTTGACTGGGGGGGGGGGGGATCTCTGCTCTAGGGAATTCTAAAATTCCCTAAGTCTTGTGTCATCCCCCAGCTTGACTGGGGGATCTCTATAGGGAATTCTAAAATTCCCTGTGTCATTGCGAGCGAGCAAAGCGACCGAAGCAATCTTATCAAATCACCGTCATTGCGGAAAATCCGTCATTGCGAGGAAGCAAAGCAAAGCAAAGCAAAGGGAGCAATCTCTAAGAATTCTAGATTATCTTGCTCCTAGAATTTCAGATAAAATCTAGAATTTCTAGGGGATTTTTGCGTTTATATCATCCGTCATTGCGAAAATCCCGTCATTGCGAGGAAGCAAAGCAAAGGGAGCAATCTCTATAAAAATCCCAGCCTTGACCACTAGTTTGTCATCCCCCGATCAAGTTGGGGGATGACAGAAAAACGCAGGTCGGGGGATGACAAAAGGCTTAGGAATTCTAGATTTTGCCTTGGGAATTTTAGAATTTAGCCTAGGAATTCTAGTTTTATTCTAGGGAATTTTACATTTTTGCTCGCTTTAGTGGAGCAAGCCAGCCCCGCAAATTTTATAAGGGCTACGCCCTGAACCCTTAGGGGCTGTCGCCCATAAAACCTCGCTAAGTTTTTGTGGTATTTTTACTTAGGAATTCTAGATTTTGTTTAAAAGAACCCCCCTAACCCCCAAAAAACCTAGGAATTCTAAAATTCCCAGAATTTAGAATTCCTTAATCTAAAATTCCCTACTGAAAAGTGCTAAACTCTGTCTTTGCGATGATTTCTTTATCATCAAGCACTTCAAGGGCAAAGACCATCTTTTCATCATCGCAAGGTGCTAGCATCACCCCAGCTTCTAGCCAGCCTTTCTCATTTGGTTCCAAATCCTGCTTTAAATGCCCTAAATACATACTAAGCCCGTAAATATGAACTCTTGGCTTTTTAACGCCTTTTAATCCCTTGATAATAATGGTACTCTCAACCATAGGTCTTATCGGTCTTGGCTCAAAAGAAAGCGTGATTTTGCCCTCTTTAGTATCCAGTTCACACTCGCTCCCATTTAGATCGCAAGCCCCTAGCCCCCAAAAACCCAAAACAACTACCGCAAAAATTGCTCTACACATGATTCTATCGCCTTTAAAAGATAATCTATATCGCTAAAATCTTGGCTATAATGTAAGCTTACTCGCACCCAGCCAGGCCTAAAATACGGCTCAAAATCATCATCAAGCCCCAAAAGCTCATGTCCATAAGGCCCAGCGCAAGAACAGCCTGCTCGCACCTGAATTTCGTAGTTTTGGCTTAGCATTTTAGCAAAATCATAGCAGCCCGCCAAATCGCAGTTAATGGCATAAATTCCCACTCGCTCACGCCCCAGCGGAGAGTAGTTTATGATGTGATTTATCTTTGCTAACCCAGCTTCAAAATACTCCATCAGCTCATTTTCACGCTTTTTTATATTCTCAAGCCCAAAATCATTTCTCTCTTTAAAAGCCAAATACGCCCTTATCATCTGCGTAATAGGCGGCGTGCCAGCATCTTCTAGGGCTTCAAAATTGCTATTAAATCTAGCTGATGAGCGGCTTACATACTCGACCACGCCACCACCTGCAAAGCTAGGTTCGCCGCTAGCACTAAAGCTCTGCGCTACGCTTTTTCTAAGTGCTAGCAGGCCACAGCCGCCCACTCCGCCAAGTAGCTTATGAGAGCTGATAAAAAGCGCATCAAAATGCCCCTTGGGGATGTTTTCATGCGCTATAATCGAGCTTGCATCAAGGGCGATTATAGCTTTTGGGGCTAGTTTATTTGCTAGCTCTCTTAGTTTTTTAGTATCAGTTTTCACGCCTGTTGCATTGCTAGCAGCACTTACGCTAATGATGATTTCTCTGTTTTTATTCTGGCGCAAAATACTAGCAAAATCATCAAAGTCAAAGCCGCCATTGTTATCAAGTCCAACCCTAATACTATGGCAAAACTCATAGCGAAAATGTAGTTCATTGCTGTGATGTTCGTATGGACCTGTGATGATTAAAGGGGCTTTTTGTTTTGCTTTTTGCCACAGCTCATCACTGCTAAAAAGGCGTTTTTTTAGCATCGGCGAGATATAAATGCCAGCAAGCTCGCAAAATTTCTTTATCGCCCCAGTGCTACCAAAACCAGCCCCAAGCAAATAAAACTCATCTCCAAGCCCCAAAAGACGCTTTAGCTCACTTCTAGCAAACTCATAAAGCTCACCAGTAGCCTTAGCATTTGCCCCACACTCAGAGTGCGTGTTTGAGTAGGTTTGTAGCACTTCTAGCATGCGCTCTTCAACGCCTTTGTGCGCTAGACCGCTAGCAGTCCAGTCAAAATACTGCGTGCCATTTTTTAAGATAATGCTAGATTTGATATCTTTCAAAATAAACCTTTTTCAAATAATTTCGCAATTCTAGCTAAAAAAAATAAATCTTGCTATAATTTTGCTTTTTAAAAGGCTTAAAATATGAAAATTTATGCTCTAAGTGATGAAAAATTTACTCCAAATGAGCTTTTATTTGCTAGTATTAAAAGGCTCTGCAATGGCGGTGCTAGCATGATTCAATACCGCAATAAAAGCGGCTCTCACAATGAAAAAGAACTAAGCAAAATTAGCGAGTTTTGTGCTAGTGTGGGCGTGAGTTTTATCATAAATGATGATGCGCTTTTAGCCAGCAGAGTTGGCGCAGACGGCGTTCATGTGGGCAAAGATGATGGTGGAGTAGGGCGTGCTAGGGATATTTTAGGGAGTAATGCTATCATCGGTGCTAGCTGCTATGACAGCTGTGAGCTAGCTATAAAGGCGCAAAACGAGGGTGCTAGCTACATAGCCTTTGGGGCTGTTTTTAGAAGTCCTACAAAGCCAAATGCCACTTGCTGCGGCCTTGAAATAATTAGCAAGGCAAAAGAGCTTTTAAAAGTGCCAGTTTGCGCAATAGGCGGTATAAATGCTAGCAATATCGCAAGCGTCGCAAAAGCCGGCGCAGACTACGCAGCTGTGGTAAGCGCACTATATACAAAAGATCAAATAGAACAAAATTTGCTTGAGCTAAAAAGGGCTATAAAAATCTAGAATTCCTAAGGAATTCTAGATAAAACTTCTAAGGAATTCTAGATTTTTCTAAGGAATTCCAGATAAAATACCCCCTAACCCCCAAAAACAGCTGCGAAGTAAGCAGTGGATGCGAAGCAAAGAGCGGCTGCAAAGCAAAGAGCGGATGCGAAGCAAAAAAAAGCAAAATTTCACCTAAAAATTAAGATAAAATTGCTATAATCGCATCTTTAATTTCAAGGACAAAAATGCCAAAGTTAGATGAAGCAAAGAGCGTTTTGGTGCTAGTTTTTTTGGGTGGCAGGCAAATAAAAGCTATTTTAAGAGAAATTAAAGATTTGAAAAAATAAAGGCGGAGAATGAAAACTTATATTTTGCTTTTTTTGATGATTGGCGGGACTATAATCATCGGTTATAGTTTGCTAAATGCGACAAAGAGTAGCGATGTATAGATTTGCTCCAAGTCCCACTGGCGACATGCATATAGGCAATTTGCGAGCCGCACTCATAAACTATCTTTGTGCGCTGCAAGATAAATCTGGCTTTGTGCTACGCATAGAAGATACTGATAAAGAGCGAAACATAAAAGGCAAGGATGCTGAAATAATGGCTATTTTAAGTGAGTTTGGCGTGAAGTGGCAGACGCTTTATTACCAAAGTAAAAATCTAAAATTTCACCAAGAATTCGCTCATAAACTTTTAAGCGAGGGCAAGGCGTTTTTGTGCTTTTGTGATGAAGAGACCTTGGCTCTTAAAAAACAAAAAGCAAAAGCTGAAAATAAGCCTTACCGCTACGATGGAGCCTGCGAAAATCTAAGTAGCGAAGAAGTATTTAATAATCCACGCCCTGCTGTCGTTCGCCTAAAAATACCAAAAGATGCTGATTTTAGCTTTGTTGATGGCATAAAGGGCCCTGTGGAGTTTGAGCCAAGTAATTTTGATAGCTTTGTGCTGCTTAGGGCTGATAAAACGCCTACTTATAACTTTGCTTGCGCTATTGATGATATGTTAGAGGGCGTTACTTGTGTGATCCGTGGCGAAGACCATGTAAGCAACACCCCACGCCAAAATCTAATCCGCTTGGTGCTTGGATATACAGGGGAGATTAAATACGCGCATTTGCCGATAATATTAAATAAAACTGGGCAAAAAATGAGTAAGCGTGAGAACTCAAGCTCGGTTAAATGGCTGCTTGAGGCTGGCTACAGCCCAGAGGCGATTGCTAATTATTTATTGCTTCTTGGCAATAAAACGCCGTGTGAGATTTTTAGCCTTGATGAGGCTAAGGAGTGGTTTAGCCTTGATAAGCTTAGCAAGAGCCCAGCGAAGTTTGATGAGGATAAACTAGCCCAAATTAATAGAGAACACATAAAAAGAGCTAGCGATGAGAGGCTAAAAGCTCTTGGAATTCCAAAACCTGCTTTGGCTAGATTTTACACGCAAGAAAGCTCGCTAATTCCAGAAATAAAAGAGAAAATAAGCGCAATTTATAGCAAAAAAGAAATCCCTGATGAGTGGAGAGAGAATTCCAAAGCGCTAAAAGAGCAAATTCTAGAATTCCAAACTTTCCCTGAGACTTTTAAAGAATTCCAAAGCGAGCTAACAGCAAAAACAGCCCTTAAAGGCAAGGGCTTTTTTATGCCTTTGCGCCTACTTTTAACAGGCGCACAGCACGGCCCAGAGCTAAGCGAGCTTTATGCTTTAATCAAAGATGATTTACGGGAGATTGTTAGTTTATGATAGTTTTAAGTACATTTTTAAGCGCAGTGGCAAATATACTTCACATGCTAATAACTGCGTATATCTGGGTGCTAATAGCAGCTGCGTTAATTAGCTGGATACAACCTAACCCTTTTAATCCAATAGTCCAGCTGCTATATAAGCTCACAGCCCCAGCCTACGCGTTAGTTCGCAAAACTAGAATTCCCACGGTTTTTGGTGGCATTGATTTAGCACCATTTTTGCTGATTCTTGCTTTACAGTTTATTGATATGTTTTTTATAAGGTTGCTTCATGAGATGGCTCGTTCTTTGTAGTATTTTTTGTTTGTCTGTGCTAAGTGCTGAAATTCCCTCTTATAGCGAGCTTTTAAAGGCTCCAAAAGGTCTAGCAAAAGACTATTATATCTACCGCTATGCCAGCGAAAAAAATCCAAATAAAGCAGAGTTAAAAGAGCTTCAAAAGCTGATTTTTAGAAACTCTGGTAAGATAAAAAAGCTCTTTGAAAGCAAGGTTGGAGTGCTAAAACTACCGCCTGAGTGCGAGGGCGACATCTATGCAGCCAGCCTTGCTTGCCAAAAAGACCTGCTTAGCAAAAAATACCTTGAAGACCTTAGTAAAGAACAAAGAGAGCATCTAGCGCAGTATTTTAAAGACAAAGATAGTGACCTCTATACTCTAAGCATGGCCATAAATAGCCCTGACCCACTTGGCTATATAAATGCTAGTGGCAATATATGGGCGTATTACCGCTATCTTGGAGCTAGTGTAAATCTAGCTAATGAACTGCGCAAAATCCGCCCAAGCCGTGCTATGTGGGCAAGTCTAAGTAAATCAAATCGCTTTTTAAATCTGCTTAGCGAGGCTGTGGTAAAAGACGAAAATGCTGCCTTAAAACACTGGCTTTTAGAGCTAAATCCAAGCGATCCTCAGGGTATGGCTGCTTTTTGGGCTGGGCTAAATGCGCTTTTAAGTGGCAATGAGAAAAAAGCAGAGCTGTTTTTTGACCAAGCTGCAAAAACCCCAGCAAGTGCCTCTGGGCGTGATCAGGCTTTGTTTTGGCATTATTTGTTAAGCAAGAGCCAAACTAGCCTAAAAACGCTCTCAAATAGCAAAGATATAAATATGTATAGCCTCTATGCCAAAGAAATCACCGGCAATAATAAACTTGAAGTAATAGTGCCCCAGCCAGTTCAAGTAGGGCTAAAAGGCTATGATATAAGCGATCCTTTTACTTGGCAACGCACAAAAGACGAGGCAGCCAAACTAAAAGGCAAAGAACTAGCAAACTATGCGCTAAACTTTTATACCAAAAGCACACAAGGCGAGTTTAGTTATTTTATGGAGAGGGCTTATAAGGGCACAAGGCATTATTTTCCAACGCCATTTATGGAATTTATTGGCACAAATGATATCTCTCGCCAAGCTCTCATTCTAGCCATTGCTCGCCAAGAAAGTCGCTTTATCCCCTCTGCAGTATCGGTGTCGTATGCGCTTGGGATGATGCAGTTTATGCCTTTTGTGGCAAATGATATCGGTAAGAAAAAGCTTGCTATTCCTGGCTTTAAAGAAGATGATATGTTTAAGCCTAGTGTGGCTTATGAGTTTGCTAATTATCATTTAAATTACTTAGAAAAATACTTAAAAAACCCGATTTTTGTAGCTTATGCGTATAATGGCGGAATTGGCTTTACAAGGCGTATGATTACAGGTGGCAAGCTATTTAACGCTAATACATCAAAATACGCACGCTTTGAGCCCTTTATCTCAATGGAGCTAGTGCCTTTTGCAGAAAGCCGTGAGTATGCTAAAAAAGTGCTAGCAAACTATGTAATTTACAGCTCTATCTTGGGTTCCAATATAAAGATCTCGAAATTTTTTGAAAAACTAGCAATACCTGGTGGGGCTGAGAGCTTTCGCTAGTGGCTTTAAACTCCAGCTTTAAAGTATCGCTATCTTTGGCTGGGACGCTGATTTTATAGTATTTTGTCCAAGGTGAGTTAAAAGCAAGTTTTTTTAATAAAGGCTCATCATCATTTAACAAATGCGCGCTTATATTTTCGTCGCTTTTATTTACTTTCAAACTCTCAATTAAAATCTGCGCATCTTGGGGATAGACGCTTATAATAAAATCGTCGTTTTGGTCGTTTTCTTGGCTATAAATGGGATTTAAATAGGTGGCAACTACCAAGAAATTGTCTTGTTGAAACTTTTGCGTGTAGGCTAGAAGCTCGCGCTTTTGCGCCTCATCCACGCTTTTTCCAGAACAGCCCATTATAAAAGTACTAAAAAAAGCACTAAAAAGTGCTAAGAAAATAATTTTTTTCATTTCTATCCCTTTTGCCTTTTTGAGAGCAGATTATAGCATAAGAATATACTTTTTTTAAAAAAGATATAAAGATTTTTTTTGATAAAAAAAATCAAAATAAGCTATTTTTTAGTTTTATTTTATTATAATAACAAATATCAAGAAACTAGTAAGTAAAGGATGAAAATGTCAGTATTAGTAATAGGTGCAGACGAAATAACAGCGATAAAATCAGTATTAAGAAGCCTTGGAGCCAATGAAATCGAACACTGGGACGCAAGAAACGAAAACCGCATAAATCGCCGTCCGTTACCAGCGAATACTGAGTGTATAGTAATGCTTACAAGCTTTTTAAATCATAACACGATGAAAAAAATCAAAACTGAAGCAAAAAAGCGTGATATCCCTTTGGTATGCGCTAAAAGGAGCGTTAGTTGTGTGTTTTGTGAGTATTGTAAGATTTTTAAACTAAACAAAGAGTTTGGTTGCGATACTTGCGACGATACTTGCGAATAGTTTTCAAAATAACTGCTAGGGAATTCTAGAATTTTCTAGCACTTATCTCTAAAAAATCAAAAAATTTACTAAATAATTGAAAAAAAAGATAATTTTTGTCAATTATTGTATATTTTTTGGTATAATTTAGCTGTTTAATTTTTTTCAGAAAGGAAACATAATGAGTAAAGTATGTATAGTGTATGGCTCAAGCATGGGTAATACAGAAGAAGCAGCGAATCTAATCGCTAACAAACTAGGCGTTGATGATGTTTATAACATCGGTCAAACTGATGCTGATACAATCAATGGGTATGAAAAAATCATCTTTGGCACCTCTACTTGGGGCAGCGGTGATTTGCAAGATGAGTGGGATAGCTTTGATTTTGACAGCATTGATGTAAATGGCAAAACAATAGCTTTATTTGGTATGGGTGATAGCAGCAGCTACAGCGATACTTATTGCAATGGCATGGGAATTTTGTTTGAAAAATTCAGCGCAAAAGGCGCAAAAATCGTAGGTGCTGTAAGCACTGATGGCTATACTTTTGATGAGAGCGAAGCTGTAAAAGACGGCAAATTCGTAGGACTTGCGCTTGATACTGATAATGAAAGCGACAAAACAGAAGAGCGCATCTCAAACTGGGTTGAGCAAATCCGCTCTGATTTTGCTTAATTTTTTATAGTTTTAAGCTTTGGCGTCAGGGGCTTTGTCCTTTGGCGCCTTTTTTAATACCCAAAAAAGGAGAAAAAATGCCACTACTAGATAGTTTTAAAGTAGACCACACAAAAATGAATGCTCCAGGTGTTCGTCTAGCAAAAGTCATGACCACGCCAAAAGGCGATAAAATCAGCGTTTTTGACCTGCGCTTTTGTAAGCCAAATGAAGAGATTTTAAGCGAAAAAGGTATTCACACCTTAGAACACCTTTTTGCTGGCTTTATGAGAGAGCATCTAAACGGCGCAGAGTGCGAGATAATCGACATTTCGCCTATGGGCTGTAGAACAGGCTTTTACATGAGTTTAATCGGTACGCCAAGTAGCCAAGCTGTAAAGGCTGCGTGGGAGGGCTCTATGAACGATGTGCTAGGGCTAAAAGACGAAAATGCCTTGCCTGAGGTAAATAAATATCAGTGCGGAACTTATAAAATGCACTCTTTATATGAGGCGCAAGAAATAGCAAAAAACACGCTAAATCGTGGTATAGGCATCATAGATAGTGACGCTATCAAGCTAGAAAATATATAAGCACTTAGGAATTCTAGAATTCCTAAGCTTGAATTGCATCTAGAATTCTAGAATTCCTAAGCTTGAATTGCATCTGGAATTCTTGGGAATTTTAGAATTCCTTTTAAAATCAAAATAATCTAAAAATATTTGAAAGTTTTAAGTGATAAAAAGTGGCCGGGAGATAGGGATTCGAACCCCAGGATGCTTTCACATCAACGGTTTTCAAGACCGCCGCTTTCGACCGCTCAGCCATCTCCCGATAATAAAAAGTTTTATTCAGTTTTTTCTTTTATCCAAGAAGCTCTGTTATGAATCTTTTCTTTCGTCCACTCTCAGGCTTTTTGGTATCTTAGACAACAGCTGTGTTTGAACAAGATACAAAAAATAAGCAGGCTAATAACGCAAAAGAAAAGAGCTTAATGCAAATCCTTTTGGAGGCGACACCCAGATTCGAACTGGGGATCAAGGATTTGCAATCCCATGCCTTAGCCACTTGGCTATGTCGCCAAAAACTGAGCTGTGATTTTAGCAAATAAAAGCTTAACTTTGCTTGAAATTTTGCTATAATCAGCAAAAATTTCAAGAGGCAAAAATGAAAATCTTACTAACCGGAGCTGCTGGCTACATCGGCTCTCATGTGCTAAAACAGCTTTTAGAGACTGGCGCGCACGAAATCTGCGTGATTGACAACCTATATAGTGGCAAGCTAGAAGCTTTGCAGTGCTTAGAAAAAATCGCTAAGTTTGATTTCATCAAACTAGATATCGCAAACACCACCGAGCTTGAAAAACTAATGGTTGAGAGGCGTTTTGATGCTGTTATACACTTTGCTGCTTTTATCGAGGTGGCTGAGAGCGTCGCAAAGCCACTAAAATACTACCTAAACAACACAGCAAACACCGCAAATCTGGTAAAAATCGCTAGCCAAAGTGGAGTAAAATATTTCATTTTTAGCTCCACAGCTGCCACCTATGGCGAGCCAGAGGGCGGCGTAGTAGGCGAAGAAAGCCAGCAAATACCGATAAATCCATACGGCGCAAGCAAGCTAATGAGCGAGCGCATAATCAAAGATGCCTGCGCTGCTAGCAAGGCAAAAGCTGGCGCAAACGGCATGAAATACGGCATTTTGCGCTATTTTAATGTAGCAGGCGCAGACGGAGATATCGGTCAAAACTACCCAAACGCCACGCATTTAATCAAAGTAGTCTGTGAGTGTATCTGCGGCGCTAGAGCGAGCGTTAGCGTCTTTGGCAGCGACTATGAGAGCCGGGACGGGACCTGCGAGCGTGATTATATCCATGTTTGCGACCTTGCTAGTGCGCATTTGGCGGTTTTAGAGTATCTTGGCAGCCATGAAAGCGATGTGTTTAATGTAGGCTACGGCAAGGGCTTTAGCGTGCGTGAGGTGATAGAGTGCGCCAAAAAAGTAAGCGGCGTGGACTTTAAAGTGCTAGATGCCCCGCGCCGCGTGGGCGACCCAGCCGTGCTAATCTCAAATGCTAGCAAAATCCGCAAGCTTACAAGCTGGCAACCACGATTTGAGAGCCTTGAGTTAATAATCTCAAGCGCACTTGCTTGGGAGAAAAAGTGTCGCAATCTAAGCTAGTGTTTTTTGCTTCGCATCCGCTGGTTGCTTCGCATCTGAATTTTTTTGGTGCTAGTGTTTTTTGCTTTGCATCCACTCTTTGCTAAGTTTTTGGGGGTTAGGGGTATTTTTTGTGATTTATATTTTATAAGGTTATAAGTATTAGCCTTAGAATTCCCTAAACTAGAATTTCTTAATCTAGAATTCCCTAAACTAGAATTTCTTAATCTAGAATTCCCTAATCTAGAATTCCCTAAACTTGAATTCACAAACTAAAATTCCATATAGAGATCCCCCGATCAAGTCGGGGGATGACACAAGTAGTTAGGAATTCTAGAATTCTCTGCGTCACTCAGGGGGGGGGCGAGGGAGCAAAGCGACCGAAGCAATCTCTTAGAATTCTAAATTTTAGCGGGGTTTTAGGGGCGGCAGCCCCTAATGGTTTAGGGCGTAGCCCTTATAAAATTTGCGGGGCTAGGGGCTTGCCCCACTAAAGCGAGCAAAATTCTAGAATTCCTTAAAATTCGTCATTGCGAGCGAAGCGAAGCAATCTCATTTATTAAGTCTTATTTATTAAGTCTTGAACGAGATTGCTTCGTCGTTCGTTTCACTCACTCCTCGCAATGACGGATGAATTCTAGAATTGCCTACTATGTCATCATCGGGCTGCCTTGTGTCATCATCGGGCTTGACCCGATGATCTCAGCATTAAGAAATTCTAGAATTCTCTAGCACTGAGATCCCCCGATCAAGTCGGGGGATGACATAAAAAACAGTCGGGGGATAAAATGATAAGTATAAACATAAACGATGAAGCAATAAAGGTTTTTAAAGCTAAAAGCGAAAATCTAAAAGAGCTAATTCGCAAAAGAGCGGTGGCAAGGCTAGCCGATGAAATATATCAAAATGCCTTTAATAGAGCAGATACGCACACGCAAACTGGCGTTATGCTCTCGGCTCTTTATAACCGCAAAAAAAGCGATTTGCGCTACGAAGTGGGCATTGATAATAAGCGGGCAAGCTACGGCATTTTCGTCCATAATGGCACAAAGCCACATGAGATAAAGCCTACCCAACGGGGCGTAAGCAAAACCCGCAAGTTTTTGCGCTGGGTGGCAGGTAGTGAGTTTATATTTGCAAAAAAAGTAAAACATCCAGGCTATAAAGGCGATCCCTTTTTTGAGCTAGCTGTGCGTGATGAAGTGCCAAAATTTGAACGCTGGCTAGAGCGTGAGATAAAAAGAGTTTAGAGCTTAGCTAACTTCTGCCTTTTATACACATTAAAAATTGCGCCAATTGCGCCTATAAGCATAAATACAGCTAAACTCACAGCCAAAAATGTAGGCGCAAATGTGTATAAAGCTACAAGAATGGGTAAAATTATAAAAAGCCAAAGAAAAGTTTTTTTGGCGATTTGTGGGTAATAGTGGCAAAAAAGCCAAATAATAACAATAGAACACAATATAAACTCAGCCATAAAAAACCTTTAAAATAAAATAATGGACAAATTTTATAAAAAAATGTCCCAAAAAAAGCTTAAAATTATCAAAAAGGCTAAAAAATGGCAACTTCACAAATAAATATAAGCATAAACGCACAAGACAACGCAAGCGCACAGGTAGCAGCAGTTAGCAATAATATAGCTAATTTGAATACTACAATTATAAACATTTCACAGGTCTTACAAGGCTTAAATGTAACTTGGGATATGCTAGGCGAAAAATTAAAAAACTTTGCTACAGCTGGCATAACAGCAAATGCTGTGCTAGAAAGCCTACAAAGCAAGCTAACAGGGCTTATTAGCGCAAATGCAGCAAATGTAACAAGCACTGGCGAAGTGATAAACGCCCAGCAAAAGTGGCAAAACCACTTTTTCTAAGGAATTCTAGAATTTAGCCTAGGAATTTTAGAATTCTTTTTTAGCTCGCTTCCCAGCTGGATAAGCTCGCTAGTTTCGTGCATTGCAAGAGAAAGAGGCAAGCAAGAAAGGGGCAAGCCCCCTTTAACCCCCTTTTTTAGGAATTCTAGAATTTCCTAATTTAGAATTCCTTAAATTAAAATTCCTTAATCTAGAATTCCTTAAACTAGAATTCTTAAACTTGAATTCACAAACTAAAATTCCATATAGAGATCCCCCAAAGGGGCTGGGGGATGACATAGTAGGGAATTCTAAAATTCCCAAAGAGAATTCCTTAAAACTTGAATTCACAAACTAAAATTCCATATAGAGATCCTCGGGTCAAGCTGGGGGATGACATAGTAGGGAATTCTAAAATTCCCAAAGAGAATTCTTTAAAACTTGAATTCTTTAAACTAGAATTCTTAAACTTGAATTCCTTAAACTAGAATTTCTAAACCAGAATTTTTAAACTAGAATTCTTAAACTTGAATTCACAAACTAAAATTCCATATAGAGATCCTCGGGTCAAGCTGGGGGATGACAGAAAACGCAAGTCGGGGGATTTTTATAGAGATTGTCCGGTTAAGCCGGACAATGACAAAAGGTTTGAGACCCTAGGGTCAAGTCAGGGGATGACATAGTAGGGAATTCTAGAATTCTAGAATTCCAAACTCGCAGTAATATTAAAGCTTTAAATTTTACCTATTTTTTAAGCAGTTTTATGAGTTCATTGATTTTACCATTATAGCTTTGCGTGCCAATTGTCCCACCTAGAAGTTGCACCAAAGCCTCTAGCGTGATTTTTTTAAACTCTGCTAATTCATTAAATGTCCTAGCTGCTGTGTTTTCTATAAAAGTGCCTTGTGCTGTGCAGCTGCTGTGTAGCCGCAAAATAGCAGAGTCTCTGGCAAATTTTTGGGCTAGTTGGCTCTCTGTGATGCTATCTAAGTGTTTAAAAAGATGTGTTGGAGCACCCATATCCCACATAAAAAAGTGTATATAGCCAAGAGCTTCTAAAATATCAGCATTTGTGTTAAAGTTTTTTATAAGTTGGCTTTCTATGTAAATTAGTGGTTTGTTTTTTGAAATAAGTTCTTTTGCGCCTCTAAGGGCAGCTGCCTCCATGCCCTCTATATCCATTTTAAGCAAACAAATTTCTTCATTTATACCCAAATCATCTATGCGCCTACATTTTATCTCCCCGCCTTGCCCCTGTGTCTCTAAATGCATAGCACCAAAGTTTTCTGGTATTTCTTCTTTGAAATATAATATTTCATCTTTATCACTTGCGCCACATTCAATTATTTTTATTTTATCTTCAAAGCCATTTATTTCTACGCTTTTTTTGGCTATGGCACTCATTTTTGGGTTTGCCTCTATGCCTATTACATTATATCCAAGCGCAGCAAAAAATAAAGCGTGATTGCCTATATTCATGCCAACATCTAGTATAGTTTTATTTTTTTTAGCATTGATATGGCAAAGCTCATTAGCCATTGTTAGTAGCATTTCGTATTCGTAAGGCTGCTTTGTGCTATCTACTATGCGTTCTATTAGGTTAGTTTTACGATTTGGTGCATACATTTTGTAGTTTATTCCAAGCTCTTTTAGCTCTATATTTATAACATCATTCATTTTTTGCCTTTTTGGTAAATTTAAGGTTTATTGTATACCCCCCCCCCGTAATATTTAGTAAATTTAAAAAAGATTTTTGTATTTTTAAAAAAGCTAATTTTTATGGAATTTTAGAATTCCTAGGTTTTTTAGGGGTTAGGGGGTATTTTTTATCTTTGGGAATTTTAGTTTAGGAATTCTAGAATTCCCCAAAATTCGTCATTGCGAGGGAGCAAAGCGACCGAAGCAATCTCGGAATTTTAGACGGAATTTTAGAATTCTCTGTGATGAGATCCTCGAGTCAAGTAGGAGGATGACACAGAGCAGTCAAGGCCGGGATTTTTATAGAGATTGCTTCGCTTCGCTCGCAATGACGGAATTCCGCAATGACAGAATTTTAGAATTCCCTAGCGCAGAGATCCTCGGATCAAGTAGGGGGATGACACAGTAGGGAATTTTAGACAGAATTTTAGACGGAATTTCCGCAATGACGGAATTTTGAACGAGATTGCTTCGGCTTTTTCAAAGCCTCGCAATGACGGAATTTTAGAATTCTCTGTGATGAGATCCTCGGGTCAAGTAGGGGATGACACAGTAGGGAATTCTAAATTTGAATTTAAGTAAAAATAAAAGGCGCGGCACTTGCGTCTAGCGTGCCTGATGTGCGCTGCAGATAGAATATAAAATTCATCAAAGCGCACAGCAGGTGCGATAGGCGTAAGAGCCCCGCCAGCAAAATTTCAGCAAAGTACCCCCAGAAAAGTAATAAGCAGTTAAAAGCCTTTTAGCTCAGCTATTAGTTCGCTAGCGATTTTGGGGGCAGCGAAGTCTTTGGCACGAGTAATCGAGCGCCAGTGATACTGCTCTTTTAGCGTTTTTTCATCTAGTACCCGCTTCATAGCAGCAGCTGTGGCACGCTCATCATCTACTGGCACCAAGATGCCGTATTTATCACCTCCGATAAGCTCTTTTGCGCCACTTTTGTGCTCGCTTGTAATAACTAGCGCACCGCAGGCCATAGCCTCGATTAGCACATTTGCAAAGCCCTCAAAGCGTGAGACAAAAATAAAAGCCTCGCAAGCTCTCATAAACTTATATGGATTTGCACTAAAGCCCAAAAGATGCACCTTTTGCTCTAAGCCAAGTTTGTTAATAACGCCTCTTAAATGCGCTTCAAGCACGCCACGACCCAAAATCACTAAATCAGGCAAATCAGGGCGAGCAAGGCTAGCATAAGCACGGATTAAAAGCTCGTGATTTTTGCCCTCATCTAGCCTGCCTACGCTTAGAAAAAACTTTTTATTTTCTAGCTCGGTTAGTGGCTGGGCGGCTTTTTGCTCTATCTCATCTAAATCAAGAGCATTATATAGCACACGCATTTTGCTAGGGCTAATGCCGTAATTATCACGCAAATCCTCTAAGGCTCCGCTGCTGTTTGGGTAGATAAAATCAGCCTTTGGATAGAGCCATTTTAATAGAGCCTTGCTAACAGCACCTTTTATGCCAGCGTTTTTATAAAGCATGCTTGGAGTAGAACATTCGTTAAAAACAAAGGCGCCTTTTAGCCCAAAAATGCGAGCAAGTCCAGCGATGTAGCAAGGGCGGTTCATCCACACAAAATGCGTATCAATGCCTAAGTTTTGGCAAAGTGCTTTGTATTTTAGCGCAAGAAAAGGGATTTTTGCTAGCTTTAAAATACCGCTTTCAAAGGGCTTAGAGTTTTCTAGCAAGTGGATTTTTACGCCCTTTGGCAGCTCGTAGTCTTTCTTGTCGTTTTGTAAAATAAGATGAATTTCAAAGTGATTTACTAGGTATTTTAGTAGATTGCTTACTACGCGTTCAGCTCCACCACCAGCCATAGAGTATATAAAAACACTAAGTTTTTTCATTTTTATCCTTGATTATAGAAAATTCAGCTTAACATCAGCTCTTTATATTTAAAAGCGATTTTTGCTGGCTCAAAATCTGCTAGGCGTCTTAGGGCGTTTTTAGCTAGATTTGTCCTTAAGCTCTCATCGCTCATAAGCTGTTCTAAGGCTTTGGCAAACTCTAGCTCGCTTGCGATTATACCATCTTTTGCGTGGGTTATTAGCTCGCTAGCACCTGCTGTTGGGGTAGAAATTCTAGCGCAATAAAAGCCTATGCTTTCAATTAGCACATTTGGCAAGCACTCGCTCTTACTAGGTAGGGCTAAAATGCTAGCTTTGGCGTAGAGTTCTTTTGTATTTTTTGCGTGTCCTATGAACTCTGCGCCTACTTTAAGCTCGTCATTTAGGGCTAAAAGACGCTCTTTTTGCGACCCGTCTCCTGCGATGATAAAACGCCAGTTTTTGCGTAAATCAGGGCTTATTAGTGCTAGGCTTTTTAGATAAAACTCGTAGTTTTTCACACTTTCAAGTCTGCCTACGCAAAGGATGATATTTTCTTTGTTTACTGGAGCGCTAGGGCTTAGAAAATCAGCATTTAAGGGATTATAAATTACTTTTGCGTTTTTGCTAAAATTATAGTAGTTTTTCTCGCTCTCATTTAGCACTACAAGTGCCTTTGCTCTTGGATAAAGCAAACGGCGCATAGCTCGCCAAAAGCGTGATTTTAATTCTCTCTCATCAGTGTGTTCGCTGATTATAACGCTTTTTGTGGCAAAAAAAGTGCTTATTAGCACATTTATATTTGTTTGATCTAGCATTGATATTACAGCATTTGAGTTACTTTTTTTGATAGCTTTGTTTATGCGCCAAAACTTTCTAAGTTTATACCAAAACTTGCTAAGCTTAGCTAGAATTCCCCTTTTTTCATATTTTTCATATAAAGGTAGATGGGTTAAAGTGGCTTTATACTCATAATACCCACTATTTTGCTCAAAATACAAAATCTCGCAAGTATCACCCATTTTGCTAAACTCATCGCAAAGCGTAGATATTACACGCTCAGCCCCACCATTTGCTAGATTTGAGATTATAAAAAGTATTTTCATTTTATTAGCTCCCACCACTGGGCGGCTATGTTTTCTAGGCTAAATTTCTCGCTCTCGGCCCTAGTATTTTCTAGCACGCTCTCATCTGCATTTAGGGCTTTTAAAATAGCCTTTGCTAGTGCTTGCTCGCTAAAATCAGAGCTGATAAAGCCGTTTTTGCCATCTTCAAGTAGCTCCATAGCCCCTGCTGTTGGCGTAGCCACTCTAATACAATCAAAAAACGCACTTTCAATTAAAACATTGCCAAGACCTTCAAAGCGTGAGCTAGAGACGATGATTTTTGCTTTTTTGTAGTAGTTTTGTATATCGCTAATGGCGCCTAGGAATTCTATATTTTTAAGACCTAGCTCTGCGCTAAGGTTTTGTAGGCTCTTTTTTTGGGGGCCACTGCCAAGCACTAGCAACTTAAAATCATCTAGTTTTAAAAGTGCTAAAGCACGCAAAAAAATATCACAGCCTTTGACTGGCTCTAATCTGCCTACAAAGATAATGAGCTTTTCTTTTTGTCCCACTTTTTCTTTTTGTCCCCCAAAGCTAGGTTTAAAAATGCTAGGATTGTAAATAATAGCTTTATTTTTCACAAAAGAATAGTAGTTAAAATCGTTCCTATTAAGCACTGTTAAAGCGCTAGCAAAGGGATAAAAAATGCGCCTTAAAACTCTCCATTTAAGCCCCACAAAATCATGAGCTGAGTGCTCTGAGATAATGAGCTTTCGCCCCAAAAACGCAGTGGCAATAATGCTTAAAATATTTGTGCTATCCATAAATGAAATCACGCAATCAGCGTCTTTTGCGTGCTTTCTAATGGCTAAAAGCTTAGCAGCTAGCCTAGGAATTCTAGAATTCCTGGTAAATTTATTGAGCTTTACCTTAGAGTTTATTTTATAAAAAATCTCTCCACTAAAATAGAGAATTTCTACTTTATGTTTTGTGCTAAAATAATTTGCCAAGCTAGCACAAACTCTCTCAGCACCGCCATTTTCAAGGCTAGTTATGACAAAAAGTAGCTTCATTTTTAGCTCTTTTGTGGTAGCGAGCTAGCAAAATTTTTTGACAAAAGGCGTGGGCAAGGATAACGAGCTTGAATTTCAGTGAGCCATGCTTATTAAAAATTATAGGAAAAATATTTGCCCTTAGCCTTGCGCTAAAGCTAGCCACTTTCTCATAAAGCCCAGCTTGCCTTGCTTTGTAAATAAGAAATAGGGTGCCATGTGCTAGCGCAAAAAAGGCAAGTGGCACAAGGTTAGGCGCACGCTCTTTACATTCTTTTAAGAAATTATCACCTACAAGCACCATGGAATCATACTTTGCATTATAGCTACTACGCATGATTGAAATATCGCTATCTTGGTAGTTATACAGCCCACCAGTGTCAAAGGCTACTTTTACATCACCTAAAAAAATCTTTGAGATAAAAGAAAAATCCTCTGTTACATGCTCACTTTCATTAAAGCGCAAATCCCCTATAATAGAGCGTTTAAATAGCTTATTCCACGGAGCCCAGCCAAAGCGGTGGGCTTTGTCTTTTAGCATAAACTCTAAAGCCTGCTGACCACTTAGAATAAAAGGCTTTGGCACTTTATAATCATTTATACTAAGCACGAGTGCGTCACTAGAGCCGATTTTTGCTAGTAAATCAGTAAAATATCCCTTTTTTATACTATCATCGCTGTCAATAAAAGCGATATAATCGCCCTTTGCTAGCTCTAAACCAGCATTTCTTGCTGAACTTACTCCGCCGTTTTGCTTGTGAAGCACTTTTATATTAGCATTTTCTTTGGCTAGCTTATCGCAAATAGCGCCTGAGTCATCTTTTGAGCCATCATTTATCAAAATAATCTCTAAGTTCTCATCTTGATTTAACACGCTGCCTACGCATTCTTTTAAAAAAGAAGCTGTGTTATAAACTGGAATTATCACGCTTATTAGCATTTTTTTACCTTTAAAAGTTTTGCTTTGATTAGTTCTAAAAATAAAGTTTTTTGCTCTTTATTAAACAGCACAAAAAACAAAAATAAATAGCCAAAAAGGCAAAACAAAGCCCCAAAAAACAGTAAAATTAACCAAGAAAAGCTAAGCAAAATCAGGTTTTTTAGAGCTAAAATTATAGCAAGCAATGCTATAAAAGCCACTAAATTTCTAGCAAAATCTATAAAAAATGTACTCCCCCTTAATTCTAAATTTCTAGCAGCATTTGTTATATCAAAAAGCACAATCCTAGCCATATAGCAAACACTAGCGCAAACAAACATAGCCCAAAGCCCCCAATCAGTAAGGCTTAAAAGCGCAAACTGAGAGCAAAAGGTACAAAGTGCCATTATTAGATTTGCCATAGCTGGGCGGCGCAGGCTATTTACTATGATATTTAAACTTAGCAGCGGATACATACAAGCCAAAAATAAAGCAGGCGCAGCAGCAATCATCGCTAGTGCGTAGATAAAGGCTATTTGCTCCTCGTTTTTAAAAGGCAGCCACAGAGCATAAAACTCAGCCCCAAACCCTACAAAAGCGCAAATTGGCGGCAAGCAAATAAACGCCTGAGCCCTTAGAGCAAAGCGTAGATTATAAACAAGCTCAGCTTTTAGATTTTTAGCATAAAGCTCTGTTAATTTTGGCGAAAAAACACCGCTTAGCATAGCTATAAAGCTCTCAATTGTAATTATTAGCGACTTTGAAATTGCCATAATGCCTACCATCGCAGGATTTAAAAGCAAATTACAAAGCAGTAAATCAGCACCATTTATTATGCTATAACTTAGACTATTAAAGCTATTAAAAGCACCTGATTTAAAAAGTGCTTTAAGCAGCCTTAACCTTGTATAGCGCAGTCTAAAACGCACTCCAAGCCCAAGCTTTTTTATAATAAAAAGCGAGCTTATAAAAACCACTATGCTAGAAATAAGTGCTGCAAATGCTGAGTAGCTAATCATCGGTTCTAAAAAATAATAAAGCCCAAAAACCAAAGTAGCAAAAACCAAGCTTGCAAGTGCTGAGCGAAAGGCGATGAGATAGACTTTATTTACCACAAAAGCAAGGGCTGAGAAAATGCCATTAAATAGCCCCAAGCAAAAGTTAGCAAAATACAGCCCAAAGGCAATTTGCGCATCGCTTTTTAGCTCTGGGCTTATATTTATAATAGCATCAATTTTGTAGATAAAAAGAGCAGAACTAAGGCAGATTAAAAGGCTAAAAATTATGTTTATTACTAGCACAGATGAGTAGTATTTGCTAGCTAGCAAAACTCGCCCAGCATGGTACTCAAAGGCTATAAAGCGACCTGAGACTGAGTTTATCACCATAGTTAGAATGTAGCCGTAATTTACAAGCGAATTTGCTATGGTTAGCAGGCCATAAGCCTCATCGCCCAAAGAACGCAGTATAAAAGGGGCTAGCAAGAAATTCACAAGTACTTGTATAGCAAAGACGATGATGCTAGAGATTAGGTTTAATGCCATTTTTACCTTTTCTTTTTGGCTTTTGTGCTTTTACCGGCTGTTTTGCCCTGCGGGGCTGCCCGCTTGGCTCAGTCTGCGGACGCCTTTTAGGAATTTTTGCTTAGGCAGCCCAGCTCGTTCTAGCGAAACTTTTCGAGCGGTTTCCTGCGTGAGCCGCTCTTGCTTTTATTTTCATTTGATAGCAGCTCGCTTGAAACTCCACCCGAAAATTTCGCTAGCCGCTACTGCGGACACAGCCCCACGGTTAGTGCTGCGCAAAAATTCCCAAAATTCGCCCCTCAGCCTTGGAGCCTAGTTTTTTACTGCGCTACCGCGAAGTTTAAAACCTTGCGCGAGCTTAGGAATTCTAGAATTCCTAAGCAAAACCCAGAATTGCTAAAGAGAATTCCCTAGGGGTTTAAGGGGCGTAGCCCCTTTTTAAAATTAGCGAGCTGGGCTTTTAGCCCAAAAGCGAGCTAATAATTCTAAGCAATTCTAGAATTCAATTCTAAGCTAAAATCTAAAATTCCTAGAAATTCTAGTTTATTTTAGCGCAGAGCTAAAAAAGTCTTGAACCCTTTTCATTTGCGTTTTTACAGCTGTTTCGTCCTTGCCTTCAAGCAAAAGTCGCAGTAAGTTCTCAGTGCCTGAGTAGCGAAAAAGTGAGCGAATTCCAAGCTTTTTTAGCTCGCCCTCAAGTTCAGATAATCCTGCTATTTGGCTAATAGGCGGCTTTTTGCTAATAGGCAGGTTAACTAGAATTTGTGGAAAAGGCTTAATCTCTCCAAAAAGCTCGCTAGCCTTTTTGCCGCTCTCAAGCAAGCATGCGCTTGCTTGCAGCGCACTTACTAGCCCATCGCCAGTTTTGGCAAAGTCGCTAAATACTATATGTCCGCTTTGCTCACCTCCAAAGTTTAAGCCACGCTCTTTCATCATCAAAAGCACATTTTTATCCCCAACCGCTGAGCGACTTAGCTTGATTTTATGCGCTTTTAGATACTCATCAAGGGCAGCATTGCTCATCACAGTTGCTACTATTTCATCGTTTTTTAGCAGTTTTTGCCTTTTTAGGTGCGTAGCTAGCACGCCGATTAAGGCATCTCCGTGGACGACCTCGCCTTTTTCATCCACAACCACTAGCCTATCAGCATCCCCATCAAAGCCAAAGCCTATATCAGCACGCAAATGCTTAACTTGCTGGGCTAAGTTATTTGGGTGAAGTGCGCCACAATTTTCGTTTATATTTTGTCCGTTTGGCTCATCGCCAAGCACGATTAGCTCAGCACCTAGTTCGCTAAATATAGTTGGCGCAGCCTTATACGCAGCCCCATTTGCTGTATCAAGCACGATGCGAAGACCTTTTAGCGTAAGATGCCTTGGAAAGCAGTTTTTGATATGGACGATATAGCGGCCAATTACATCATCTATGCGTTTAGCAGCACCTATTTGCATGTTTGTAGCCTGTGCGCTAGCTATCAGCTCATCATTAGCATAAATCGCTTCTATAGCATTCTCAGCGGCCTCGCTTAGCTTATCTCCATTTGCGTTAAAAAACTTTATACCATTATCATAAAAGGGATTATGACTAGCTGATATCATTATACCAGCATCGCAGCGCATATCTTCTGTGAGAAACGCCACAGCCGGCGTTGGCATAGGACCAATTTGGCGAACATTAAAGCCCACAGCACTAAGCCCTGCTACGATAGCAGTTTCAATCATATAGCCGCTTTTGCGAGTGTCTTTGCCTACTAGGATATTGTTTGTTATGCTATCTTTGCGAAAATAAATCCCTGCTGCCATAGCTAAACGCATAGCAAGAGTTGCGCTAAGCCTCTCGCCAGCAAGCCCACGCACACCATCTGTGCCAAATAATTTGCCCATTTTTGTCCTTTTTGTGATTTTTGGTATAATTTTAGCAAGTTTAGGGAAAAATTCAGTAATAATTCTACATTTTAAAGAGTTTTTGCAGCTTTGTTAATAAAAGGAAGTATCATGGCAATTTCACCAGTAGCAGGCGTAATCTACGCAAACCAAGTAGCCCCAGCAGCAAGCCAAGTCCAAGGCGAACAGCAAGCAAAGTTTGATATACAAAGCGCGCTAGCAGCAGCCGCTGAGCAAAAAAAAGAAGTAGAAGAAATCAGAGCCACTGATGAGACCCATAAAATAAATCCAGACAAGCAAGAGCAAAAAAACACCAAGCAAGAAAAAAAGAAAAAAGATGAAAAAGAGCTAAACCTAGATGAAATAGATGAAAAGCTAGCTGAGTTAAGGCAGAATGAAGAAGAAAAGCCTGTTTTTAACTTTTTAGTTTAGGGAATTTAGAATTCCCTACTATGTCATCCCCCAGCTTGACTGGGGGATCTCTGTGCTAGGAAATTTTAAATTTATTTGTGATGAGATCACCCGAAGGGGTCGGGGGATGACACAAGGCTTAGGGAATTCTAGAATTCCTTATCTCCACACTTTTGGTAGCACAAATAAAGCTATTAAAAGCAAAGCTATATTACACACCCAGCCTACAGCAATACTACCAAAAATCCCAGTAAACAAAAAGCTAATCGCCGCTGCAATAGCGATAGTAACTGCATAAGGCATCTGCGTAGCGATATGCTCTAGCACAGGGCAGCCTGCGCCAGTGGACGAGAGTATGGTGCTATCGCTAATCGGGCTTGCATTATCGCCAAAAATCGCACCTCCTACCACAGCTGCTATGCAGATAAAGGTGATGTTTTGAAGCTCTTCTAGCCCCATGTTGTTTGAAGCTCCAAGTGCTGTAACAATAGGCATTACAAGCGGAATCATAATACCAAAAGTCCCCCAGCTAGTCCCAGTAGCAAAAGAAATAAGTCCAGATACCAAAAACACAATACTAGCTAGCAAAAATACTGGAAAATCGCCATTTACCACAAGCTTGCTTAAATACATGCCAAGGCCAAGTCCACCCTCGCTAGGTGCTGATTTTATTATGGTGCCTATACTCCACGCTAATATCAAAATCGTAAGGGCTGGCACCATTGATTTTATGCCCTCGCCAACAGCTGCCATCGAAGCCTTTGCATTTACTAACCCACGAAAGATATAGTAAATAAAAGTAAAGAAAAAAGTAAAAATAATAGAGTGTAAAAGTGCTACTGAGGCATCTGTGTTTTTAAAAGCCTCGCTTAAACTCATGCTATGATAAGCCTGCGTTAAGCTTGTGATTTTAGAGCCGTCAATTGCCGCTATCATCGTAGTTAGCGGGAAAAACACTAGCACAGAACAAATCAGCAAAATCATAGGTAAAATCATATCAAAAGGATTTGCCCTGTTATTTTCTACAAACTCCGTATCATTTGGCACAAGACCAAATTTTTCTTCATAAAAAAGTTTGCCTTCTTTTGCCCTCTCATGCGCCCTTTTCATCGGCCCAAAATCTGCTTTAAAGACAATCATACCAAGCACAAAAAGCAGCACCCCAAAAGCATAAAGATTATAAGCAATAAGCCCCAAGAAAAACTCCAAAGGCGAAAGCCCTAAACTCTCAAAGCCCTGAGCGTCTTTTGAGATAGACATGATGGTAACCACCCAGCTAGAAACTGGCACTATCACGCACACAGCAGTTGCGGTGCTATGGACATTGTAGGCTAGTTTTGCGCGTGGGGTGCCAGTTTTATCGCTAATTGGCCGCATGATTGAGCCGGTTGCAAGCGCGCTAAAATAATCATCAATAAAAATAATGAGCCCAAAAATAAAGGTCATAAACTGCGAGCTTTGCCCGCTTTTTAGCCTTTTTGCCGCCCACACGCCAAATGAATGCGCAGCCCCAGTGTGCCCCAAAAGCCCCACAAAACCGCCAAGCAAGGCGCAAAATAAAAATATCCGCACATTCCACGCATCACCTAAAATCTTTGCAAAAAGATTTGAGACATCTATTAGCGAGCTACCTAGATTGCCGCTATTTACTATCATTATGCCTGAGAGTACGCCTACAAATAGCGATAAAACAGCGTCTTTGGTATAAAAAGCAAGCGCGATAGCAAGCAGCGGCGGGATAAGCCCTAAAGCTCCAAAATTATCCATAAAAGTCCTTTGAAATTTTTATTTAATTTTAGCAGAAATTTGAGTAAATTTTACTATTTATCTTAGGAATTCTAGTTTTTGGAGGTTAGGGGGTATTTTTAGTCTTAGGAATTCTAAAATCCCTGTCATCCTCGGGCTTGACCCGAGGATATCTATATGGAATTCTAGAATTTTTCTAGGGAATTCTAGAACTGCTTAAAGAGATTGCTTCGCTTTGCTCGCAATGACGGAGAATTCTAGAATTCCTATAAACATAATCTAGAATTCCTAGAAACTTAAATTTTACTTAATTTTAATAATTAACTTATTTTTATAAGCCTTTTTTTTATTTTTTTATAATATAATTATTTTTTAATTTAAAAAAAAGGAAGTTAGATGAAAAAATTTATAGTACTTTTGGTGTGTGTTGTGATCGTGCTTGTGGGGTATATAGTGCTTGATAAAAGTGGCATTGAGTTACCAAGCTTTGGTGCTAAAAATGATTATGAGCAAGGAAGAGCTTTTTATGATAATAAAGACTATGATAAAGCCTTTGAGCCACTCAAAAAAGCTTGTGATAGCGATATAGCTGATGGTTGTAGGATGCTAGGCGCACTTTATGCTAATGGCATTGGAGCAGAAAAAGACCTTAGCAAAGCAGAAAAACTATTCAAAAAAGCTTGTGATGGCGGAGATATGCTTGGTTGTAGCAGTTTAGGTTTTATGTATGATAATGGTGATGGAGTGGAAAAAGACCAGCAAAAAGCAGTAGAGCTATACAAAAAAGCTTGTGATGGTGGAGAAATGATTGGTTGTAACAATTTAGGCGTTATGTATGATAATGGCTTTGGAGTAGAAAAAAACGAACAAAAAGCAGTAGAGTTATACAAAAAAGCTTGTGATAGTGGAGAAATGAATGGTTGTCGTAATTTAGGCGTTATGTATGAAAAAGTAATGGAGTAGAAAAAGACTTAGGCAAAGCAGCAAAACTATTTAAAAAAGCTTGTGATGGTGGAGAAATGAATGGTTGTCGTAGTTTAGATACTATATATAAGCTGATGGCAAAGTAGTAAAAAAACTAGATAAAGCAGCTGATTTGTATAAATAAAGTCTATGATAATAATATTAAGCTATGTGCTGACATTTTATTTTGCGTTTGATACAAACTAGCTAGGGAATTCTAGAATTCCTTAAACTCGCGCAGTGTTTTAGCTTGTGGCAGCTGTAAAAAGCAAAGAGATTGCTCCCTCGCAATGACGGCGATTTGATGAGATCCCCCGATCAAGCTGGGGGATTACACAAGGCTTAGGAATTCTAGAATTGCTAAGCTTCTTTGCTTTGTTCTTTTGGTGGTTTTAGGCTAAACTTTGAACTTAGCTCTTTTATATCACTACCGCTAAAAGCAGCCAAGCAAGCATCAAGGGCAGTTTTTAGCACAGTATCTAAAAGGCTTTTTTCATCGCTACTAAACGCTTTAAGCACCCAGTTTATGGTATCTCCATTTTGGCTTTTGCCTACGCCTATGCGAACTCGCTCATACTGCTGGCCAATTAGCTTATCAATGTTTTTTATGCCGTTATGTCCGCCACTGCTACCCCCAAGCTTGAAGCGCAAAGCCCCAAGCGGCAAGTCAATGTCATCGTGAGCGACTATTATGCGCTCTGGGTGATAAAAGTTTGCCACAGCTAGCACACTCTCTCCGCTTAGATTCATATAAGTGCTAGGCTTTAAGAGTAAAATAGGACCTTTTTTGTATAGTTCGCCTTTAAACTTAGCGCTACTTTGGGCTATAAAACCACCGCTAGAAATAAGCAAATCAGCTAGCATAAAGCCAGCATTGTGGCGAGTGTTTTCATACTCTTTGCCGATATTGCCAAGTGCTACAAATAAAATCATAGAAGTTCTTTTTGAATTTAGAATTTTAAAAATTTTGCTCGCCCTAGTGCCTGTCGGCACACGCTCGCAATGCTTAGTAGGGCTAACGCCCCCACCCCTTAGGGACTTTGCCGTTCCTACAAACCTATAAAATCCTATAAAAAGATATAAAACTCTATAAATAGGATTTTTGTTGTATTCCTGTTTCAACCTTGCTAGTTGCTATTTGATTTATTGCTAAATCATTTAACAGAGCTGTCAAGTCCGCAGGCGTAAATTCGGCAAGAACTTTGCCTATTTTTTGCTTTAATTGTGAAAGCAAATTAAGACTAGCATTGTAGTCTCTATCAATGCTAATTTCACATTCATCGCAAATATAAACTCTATCTTTTAGAGCTAAATTTTCTTTTATAGTTCCACAATTAGAGCATAATTTAGAACTAGGATAAAATCTATCTACTTGATAGATTTCTTTATCGTTGTAGCTAGATTTATATTCTAGTTGCCTTTTAAACTCATAAAAACTTACATCGCTTATAGATTTAGCAAGTCTATGATTACTCATCATCCCTTTTACATTTAAATCCTCTAAGCAAAAATATTTAGCATTTGCTACCAAGCTAGAAGTAAGCTTGTGTAAAAAATCACTTCTTATATTTGCTATTTTACGATGCAATTTATTTAGCTTAATACTTGCTTTTAGATAATTGCTAGATTTTTTAATGCCTTGTAATGCTTCTTGCTTGGTTTTTGCGTGTTGCTTTTTGCTTAGCTGTCTAGCTCTTTTTATCATTAAACGATTAAACTTAGCTAATGGTTTAGGTGCTTTTATCTCTAAGCCATTAGATAAACTTAAAAACGATTTTAAGCCTACATCTATGCTAAGTGCTAGATTATTATTTTTAGCTTTATTATGAGTTTTTAGATACTCATCTTTACTAATTTGCATACTAAAAGAAACAAAGAATTTATCAGCACTTTGAGAAATAGTAAAAGAATTGATTTTACCATTAAATCTCAATTTCTCTTTCATTTTTACAAGTCCTAAATTTGGCACTTTTAGATATTTTTCATCTTTGATTATTGCTTGGTCTCCACCTATGTAATAAGAGCCGAAATTATCTTTCTTTTTCTTAAATTTTGGATAGCTTACTTTACCTTGTTTTAAATCTCTAAAAAATTTTTGAAATGCTAGATTTAGATTTAAAAAAGGCTGTTGCGTAGCATATTTACTTACTTCATAAACGAAAGGAAATTGTTCTTTTTTTATAACATTAAACTCTTTTTTAAGCTCTAAATGAGATTTTTTAATGCCTTGCTTGTAGTATTCTTGCCATTTTGCAAGTCCCCAATTATAAGCAAGTCTAGCACAACCAAAGGCTTTTTTAAAATGAGTTTTAGCTTTATTATTTGGCTTTAACTCTATCTTATGAGAAATGCTAATAAGCTCATTATTATTTGCTGACATTTTCTACCACCACTTCTTGCATTTCATCTAAAAGTTTTTTATTTTTCTTTGAGCGTGAGCCATAAAGTCTAGCTGAAAATACTGTGATTATTTCCAACACATCTTTGGCTAATTCTTCTTCAAATTTTACGCTTTCTTCGCCTTTATTTATTATTATTACTTCTACTTCTTTGGCTTCACATATAGCAAATACTAGCTCAGCACCAAAGCGTAAAAGTCTGTCTTTGTGAGTTAAAACTAATCTTTTTACTTTGCCATCTAGAATTTGATTTAGCAATTTAGTTAAGCCTTTTTTATAATAATTCATACCAGAGCCTAAATCTTGTATAACTTCATAATTAAAGCCTTGTTTAGAACAATATAGCTCTAAGACTTGAACTTGCCTTATTAAATCATCTTTTTGGTCGTGGCTAGAAACACGAGCATAAGCAATAGTTTTTAAGCTATCTTTATTAAAAACTAGGTTTTTATTTATAGCTTTTAATGTTTCTAGCTTATACCTACGCTCTCCACCCTTAGTCATATCATCAGGTTTTAATAAGCCTTTTTTATCCCAATTTCTAAGAGTTTGGATAGTAACACCAAGAGCTTTACTAGCTTGACCGATTGATAATAATTTATTCATAGGACTATTTTAGCAAATTTTAAAAAATAAGTCAAGTAAAATCTATAAAATATTTATATAATTTTATAGATTTTTTTAGAATTTACTTAGCAGTTATAAGCCCCTAAAATCCCAAAAGGAATTCTAGAATTCTCTTAAAACGATATCCCTCAGTCAAGCGATGAGAAGGGAATTCTAGAATTCCCCAAAACACGCTAAGAAATTTTAGAATTCCCTAGAAAAAGGCAATTCTAGTATCGTGCGTCTAGTGTGAAAAAAGGTAGTTTGTGCCGCTGCAGGGATAGAACAGATAGTTCATCTCAAAGCGGCGCAAACTAGCTTTTCATCGCAATAGATGTGCGAGACGAATTGCCAAAAGCTTTAACTAAATTACTTAGCTTTTACACAACCCAAAACCGCCACTGACTCAGGCTCTCTCATTACCACACCAGCTGGAACTGGGATATCACGCACAAGCACGCTATCACCTACATCAAGTGGAGTAACATCCACAGTAAAAGCATTTGGTAGGTCTTTGCCAGCGCATTTTACTAGCAGACGGCGTTTTGAGTGGACGATTAGACCTTTGTTTTTAAGACCTTTTGCCACGCCAGTTGTAACTACTGGGATATAGTATTTGCTAACTTCATTTGGAAGCACAACACGCAAATCAACATGTTTTAGCACGCTTGTTACAGGGTGCTTTTGATACTCAGCAACTACTACTTCGTAGATTTTGCCAGCTACTTTTACTGAAAATTTTAGAGTATCTTTAGCTTTTACAGCTTTAATGAAGTCATTTAGCTTAAATGCACAGTGAACATTTTCCATGCCCTTAGCGTAAATGTTGGCGATTAGATAACCATCTTTTCTCAAAGCTTTTGTAGCTTTGCTATCAATACTCTTTCTAAGAATGCCTTCTAGCATTGTTTATCCTTTCGTATGAAATAAAAGCTAAAATTATAGCTTGTTTTGCTAAGAATTATCTTAAAATATTAAATTTATAAATTTTCATCAAAATTGCAAAATTTATTTAAAATTGCAAAAATTTATTCAAAATTGCAAAAATTTATCTAAAATTGCAAAAATTTATCCACTTTTTGCTAAAATCAAGCTTTCTAAAAGCAAATGAGGATAAAAATGCAAGTAGCAAATCTGCGATTTTTATTGCGTGATGATGCGATTATTAGGGTTTTAGAAGAGGATAATTTGCCTTATAAAAAGCAAAGATTTTTGCTTTTTGCTGTGCAAAAAAACTCCAAACTAGAACTTAGTAAAAGCCCAAAATCAGCTGTTAGCAATGCGCTTTATTTTTTAGAATATAGTTTTAGTCTAAATGGGCTTTGGTATATAATCAAAAGCTATGATTTTTGCGATACTTGCGTGCTTGAAGTTCGTTTTAATGATGCTAGAGAGATTGTAGATTTTATAATGCCAAGCATGCTAGCAAATCATTGTGGCCAAAATATCACAAACGATGAGCGTTATAGCGAGATAAATCTTGCGCTTTTTGGAAATCCTAATTATAAAAGCGATTTTAACTCAGTGATTAAAAAAGCAAAGCTTTGTGGCGATTTTGCTCTTTTAGCACCTGGGCAGCTTTCTAACTCCCTGGGCGCAAAAATCGCTCTTTATGGAGTGCTAGAAAATACAAATATCGCAGTTTTGGACTTTTTGGGCAAGAAAAATACAAAAAGTCTAAAAAAGCTGATTTTTGCATTAGAGAAAAACTATCATTTGTGTTTGTGCTGTGATAGTGGCTTTGATGAGCAGATTTTTTCTAGTTTTAATGCGAAGTTTTGCGAGTATTTGGTGCTTGCAAACTCTCTTGGTGAGCAAAACTACCTCTGTGATTATATGAGTGCGCAAAATATAGAATCAAAAAGCCTAAAAGAGCTAAAAAAAGAGCGAAATATAGCCGAAGACGAGCTGGTTTTAAAGTTGGGCGATTTTAGTTCTGTGCTTAGAGATTTTAGCGTTATGCTAAGTGATGATAGTGATTTTTACAGCGGTGAGTGTGGCAAAAAAGCACTAAAAGCTAGCATGGCACTAAAGCTTCAAAATGCGATAAAAAACTATGAAAACGCTCCAAATACTAGCACAAAATCAGCTCTAAAAGAAAGCTCTAAGCATCTTTATCACGCACTTTGCGCCTTTGGGCAAATGTATAATGCAAAGCTCTCAGCCAAGCTAGAAAAAAAGCTACTTGCTATACTAGAAATCTACGCTCATTGCGATAAATGCGAGTTTTTAGCAAAGTCTTTTGCCCTGCCGCAAATGGAGATAATAAATAAAAAATTGCTTCACAGCGCAGAAGAGAGTCTTAAAAAAATCGCTAAAAAACACGCAAAAAGCATTAAAATCTGCCAAGAGTTTTGGCAAATACTAAATTTTTATCACTAAAAGGCAAAAAATGAACTCACAAGAAAAAATTGTAGAGATGTTTGATAAAATCGCACCTAGCTATGATCTAGCAAACCGAGTGCTAAGCTTTGGGATTGATAAAAGCTGGAGAAAAAAGGCTGTGGATTTCGTGCTAAAAAAGTTTAGTAAACAAAAAATCTCTATTGTAGATATGGCTTGTGGCACAGGCGATATGATAGCTTTGTGGCAAGGCAGAGCTAGCTCTTTTGGCGCTGGGATAAAGGATATTGTAGGGGTTGATCCTAGCTCTGGTATGCTTGAAGTTGCGCAAAAAAAGTTTAGCAAAAGTGCTGCGAGATTTATAAACTCCCTAGCGCACGAAAGTGGCATTGAAGATGATTTTGCTGATATTATTAGCATCAGCTATGGAATTCGCAATGTAAAAGAAAGATCTGCTACTTTATTAGAGTTTAACCGCATTTTAAAGCCAGGTGGATATTTGCTAGTGCTTGAGTTTACTAAGCGTGAGAAAAAAGGCTTTATAAGTGCTTTAAGAGACTTTTATCTAAGCAAAATTTTACCAAAAATCGGCGGGGCAATTAGCAAACAAAAAGAAGCTTATGAGTATTTGCCAAGCAGTATTGAGAGCTTTTTAGACACTGATAGTTTTAAAACTGAGCTAAAAGAGGCTGGCTTTCAAGTTGAAATCGTCCAGAGCTTTTCTTTTGGAATTTCTACTATGTTTGTGGCAAAAAAAGTTGTGCAGTTATAGGGAGTTTAGATGCTAGAGTTTAAGAGTGTAATAGAGCTAAATGAAGCCGCAAGAGGCTTGCTAGAAGGGCATTTTGGCGAAGTTAGTTTAGAAGCTGAGATTAGCAAGATTACAAAACACAGCAGTGGGCATTGGTACTTTAGCTTAAAAGACGAACAAGCTAGCATTGATGCTACGATGTTTAGAGGGGCGAATTTAAGAGTAACTTTTGAGCCAAAGGTGGGCTTAAAGGTGGTTTGCGCTGGTAAGCTAACGCTTTTTAGTGCTACTGGTCGCTATCAAATAAATGTGCTTTCTATGAAAGAGGCTGGCGCTGGCGATCTTGACGCTGCTTTTAGAGCACTTTGTGCAAGACTAGAAAAAGCTGGCGTTGCTAGGCGAAATATAAATGGCGTGCTACAAAAAGTAGGTGCTAGACCCCTGCCACGCCTGCCAAAAAGAGTAGGCATAGTAACATCTCTAAGCTCAGCAGCCTTTGCTGATATAAAACAAAGGATTGAAAGTAGTGGGTATTTTCTAAGTAAGTTTATTTGCTTTGATACGCTAGTTCAGGGCAAAGACGCAGCTGCTAGCATTATAGAGGCTCTTAGCCTAGCTGATAGTGCTGGGCTAGATGTGATTATTTTGGGCCGTGGTGGTGGTAGCAAAGAGGATTTGTGGTGCTTTAATGATGAAAATCTTGCTAGAAAGATTTTAAGCCTAAAAACGCCGATTATTTCAGCTGTGGGGCATGAGATTGATTATAGTATAAGTGATTTTGTAAGCGACCACCGCTCTATTACGCCAACGGCTGCTATTGCTGATTTGCTGCCTAGCAAGGATGCTTTGGCGCAGTTTATAGACACAAAGCTAGCAAATATACACTCAGCTTGTAGCTCAAAGCTTGAAAGGGCACAAAATAGACTAAATATAGCAAGTCTAAAACTAAGCCCAAATTCTATAAAAGAACGCCTTGATAAGTTTAATCTAAATATAAACACTAAGCAAAATACGATAAAATCAGCCCTTGATAGTAAAATTCTCTCTTGGGGTCATAAAATAGAAAATCTAAAAACGCAGCTTAAAGCTAAGCAAGAGATTTTTGAGACCAAGCGTTCTAGTGTGAGCGTTTTTGTTGGCGGTAATCAAGCTAAGCTTGATGAGCTAAAAATAGGTGATAAAATCACGCTAAAATCAGCCTATGCTAGCAAAGAGGCACAAATTTTATAAGATAAATTTTAAAAAGGAGAAAAAATGAATAGAGTTTTAAACTTCTCAGCAGGACCAAGTGGCTTGCCACTAAGCGTGCTAGAGCGTGCTAGAGATGAGTTTTTAGACTACCACGGACTTGGCTTTAATATTATGGAGGTAAGCCACAGAGGCAAGGTCTATGAAACTATGCATAATGAAATAATCGCAAATATAAAGGGGCTTTATAAGCTTGATGATGATTATGCAGTGCTATTTTTACAAGGCGGGGGACATATGCAATTTGCGCAGGTGCCGCTTAATCTCTACATAGGCGGAGAGGCGCAGTATGCAAACACTGGTGTTTGGACGCAAAAAGCGATAAAAGATGCAGGAATTCTAGGTATAAACTACCGCATAACAGCTAGTAGTGAGGATAGTAACTTTGATCACATCCCAAGCGATGCTGGGTTTAGTAGCGATGCTGATTATTGCTATATCTGCTCAAATAATACAATTTATGGCACGCAATACAAAAACCTACCAAACACGCATGGAGCACCACTTGTAGTGGATTCTAGCTCTGATTTGTTTAGCCGTGAGATTGATTTTAAGGCTAAGCATATCGGTGTATTTTGGGGTGGAGCGCAAAAAAATGCTGGACCTGCTGGTGTAAGCGTGGTAATAATCCGCAAAGACCTACTTGATAGAGTAGAGTACAACGCAGAAAACACGCCTCATAAAGCGCCCTTTGCCTCTCATGTGCCAACCATACTTCGCTATAAAGTCCAAGCTGAGGCAAACAGCCTAGCAAACACGCCGCCTACATATTCAATCTACTTGCTAGGACTTGTAATAGAGTGGATAAAAGAACAAGGTGGCCTAAAAGCAATAAATGCTATAAACGAGCAAAAAGCACAGCTACTTTATAAGGCTATTGATGAGAGTAGCTTTTTTAAAGCGCACGCTAAGGCTGACTCACGCTCGCTTATGAATGTAAGCTTTAGAAGTCCTAGCCCTGAGCTTGATGCGCTGTTTGTAAAAGAGGCTGAGAATGAGAATATGATAGGGCTAAAAGGCCATCGCTTGCTAGGTGGGTTAAGAGCTAGTATATACAATGCTGTAAGCCTAGAAAATGTCAAAACACTAGTAAGCTTTATGAGTGAGTTTGAGCGTAAAAACGGCTAAAAGCTCTTTGGGAATTCCAGAATTCCTAAATCTAGAATTCCCATTTAAAATTCATTTTTAAAATTCACTAGGAATTCTAGAATTCCTAAGCAAAATTCTAGAATTCACTTTTAAAATTCACTAGGAATTCTAGAATTCCTATACCAGTTTAGCTGGCTTGCCTAGCAAATAGCCTTGAGCGTATTGAATGCCTAGGGTCTTTACTTGATCTAGTATATCCTGAGAGCTTACAAACTCAGCAACCATCGTGTAGTTTGCGCTAGCAGCGAAGTTTGATAGCATGTTCAAAAATGCCCTTGAATTCTCATCATGCGGCAGACGCTTAATGATAGAACCATCGATTTTGATATAATCTATGTTTAGCTGTAAAATCGTAGCGATATTTGCAAAGCCGCTACCAAAATCATCTATTGCTACATGGCAGCCTTGATTGCGTACATCATTAAGGAATTTTAGCACATCGTCCATTTTTTGATCGATATCCTCGGTTTCTAGCACCTCGATTGTAAGGCGGTTAGGTGCTTTACATTTTTTTAGCCTAGCGTTAAATAGCTCACGCACACTAGTATTTGCCATATCCGCGCTTGAGAGGTTGATAGAAAATACATAATCAAACTTCTCAACTAGATCAAAGGCGATATTAATGACTGCCTTTGTGATAGATATATAAAGACCAGCTTGCTTTGCTACACCTAAAAACTCACCTGGATAGTGTATCTTGCCCTCATCATCATAAAGACGCACCAAAATTTCATAACTAAATAGCTCGTAGTTATTTTCGCCAGGAAGTGGCTTAGTAAGATCATATATAGGTTGACACTCTGCGGTGATTTTATTATTATTTAGCGCATAGCGGATCATGCTAGAGACGATTTGGTTATGGCGGTAGGTGCGTTCGTTGTCATCATTTTGCTCGTAGATGAAGTATGGGGCTTCAATTTGGCGAGCTTTTTGGTGGGCTAGTTTGGCTTGGGCTAGGCGGTCGCTGCTATCAGTATCTGCATCATTGCTAAAGCCTAGACGCAAGCTGATATTTAGCGTGATATCGTGATTTAGATCGTCTTTTAGCACTATGGTTGATGAGAAGTAATTAAGTAGTCTTTCAGCCAAGCGGTCTTTATCTTCTTCTTCGCACACTAGACAGAATTTGTCTTCTTGTAGGCGGTATAGCTCTGTTTTGATATCATAGTTTCGCATACAAAGACGGATTGTTTTACTAACCTCTATTAGTATTAGCGAGACTGTGCGGTCATTGTAGAAAAACTGAAAGTTTTCAAACTGGTCTATGCTTATATACACTACATATTTGCGTAATCCATTTTCTCTTGAGATGTTTAGGTCTTTGCTTAGTGCTAGGTGGTTTGCAAGACCGGTTTCTTTATCTACATGTTGGTAGATTTCTAGCTTTTTTGCGTATTGTTTTTGTTTGTATTCAGCTTCTAATTGCTTAGTAAAGTCTATTAGTACGACATTTGCGCCTATGATTTTTCCTAGCTTGCGTATAGGCGAGGCATACATTCTCTCGTGGTATTCGAAGTTATATCCACTCTCATCTTCTTTTGTGATTATTACATCTTGATTTAGTGTTTCTTCTAGGATTGGGATATCTGGTTCATCGGCATTTTCTCTTAGTTTTTTGCGCCTAATTTCATTTAGGCTATATTTGTCTTTGCTTTCTAGTTCGGCGATGATATTTATAGGTCTGCCATCTGGACTCATTAGCTCTAAGACCGTGCCTATAAGTGGATATTTGTTTTTGTTTTTTGAGTAGTTTACTGATTTTATCACGCCTTTTGTATCTATTTCAAAGACAGTATCGCTTGAGTGCTCCAAGATTTCTTTTATTTGTAGCTCTTTTTCAAGCATTTTTAGCTTAGCTTGTTGATTGAAGCGGAGTTTTATCATGAAAATTATCATCAAAGTAGCCACAAAAAGCAAGATTACATTAAGTAGATTTTTTGTGCTACGAGAGTAGTTGTTTAGTTTTTCTGTTAGTTCTGTTGCTGAGGCGCTTATGAGATCTGATACTTGTTCGCGACGTTCTTGAATTCCTATTAGTTGGATGATTTCTTCATTTAGCTGGCTTAGTAGCAAAGAGTAGTTATAGTCTATTTGAGAGCCTTCTTCTTCACTGTTTGAGATCTCGTAGCGATAGGCTCTTACATCATCAGAAAAGAGGTTTGCATCAAATATCTCTCCAAATCTACTAAGCAAAATTCTAGAAAAAAATCCAGCTAAGGTGCGGATTTCTTTTGTTTTTCTTAGGGTTGCGCTAAGGTCTAAGGTTTTTTCCATTATCACTGCTTTGTGAGTTACAAATTTATTTAGTACAACTTCGTTTGCCTTTATATTATCCACTAGGTCTTTAAAGGATTTGTGTGAGCTTGGAGTGTTAAAAAAGCTAGTATAATCGCTATTTTTTGAGATTTCATCTATTAGATTATCTATTTGTCTTAGATGTTCGTTTATAAGGTCTGTTTGAATGATAGAAAACTCAGAGTTTATATGATTATCTATAGCTTCATTTATATTTACTATTTTTGATATTTTGGCGGCTAGTTCGTTGTGCGTATAAAGCTTTTGAAGGCTATAAGACATGAAAGCTATAAGTAAAACAGCCGCAATGCTAAGCCAAGCAAAGAACTTATCTAAGGTTTTTTTAAAATCTTTGTTTGTAAATCTTTTTATTTTTTTTATTATTTTTTTCATTATGCTTCACTTTTAGCGTTGTAAAATAGGTGGAATTTCACTATCTAGGGTTTTTAGAAAAATTATTATTTTATCCATCTCTGCCTCGTCTAAAGTTACATTTATAATGCTTAATTTTAAAAAGCGCAAAGTATCTTTTAGATTTGTGATATTTCCTATATAAGGTGCTGTTTTTGCCACATTTCTTAGGCTTGGGGAAATGCGCATTTTGTTTTTAGAGTCTGCGTTTTTGATATATGTTAGCATGCCACCGCCTAGATTTGCCCCGTTATGACAGCTTATACAGCCTTTGTGAATAAATAGCCTATAGCCCTCTTTTTCATCTTCGTTAAATATATCATCATGACCTTGTAAATAGTAATCAAAGCGTGAAGGCATACGCAAGGCTTTTATAAACTCTTCTATGGCATCAATGGCGTTTTCAAAGTTTATATTTCCATATATTTCTTTAAACTGCTCTACATAAATGGGGTTTTTTTTGATTTGAGCGATGAAATAGCTAGGTTTTGTATTATAGGCTTTTGTATCTAAGAACATATTTTTTATTTGTTCTTTTAGGCTTTGGCGTTTGCCCTCTTTATCAAAATAATAATTCATGCTGGAATTTAGGATTGAAGGGCTTGAAAAAGGGTTTTTTGTAGTGCCTGTTACTTCTTGTAATAGGTTATGGCAACGCTGGCATGAAAAATTATTTTTATTTAATCTGGTATCAAAAAACAAGCTTTTACCTAAATTTGCTTTATTTTCATTATAATCATAAGGCTCAATAGGACTTATGACCTCGCTAAAACTGGCAGTGCAAAGCACAAAAATACTCAAAACTCTAAAAATTTTTAAAATCATAGGCGTGATAATAGCTCAAATTTGCTTTAATTTGGCTAATTTTTAATCTTTTTTTTGCTTTTATTAAATAATAATTTTTTATCTATAATTATTTAAAACTTTAAATATTCAGCATTTAAAGGAATTTTAGATTATTATTTAATAATGATTATTAAATAAATATTAAAAATTATCTACTAAAATTGCCAGCCTAATTCAAATTTAAAGGATCTTCAATGTTTAAAAAAATCTTTTTTGTTACTGCGCTACTGCTAGCAAGCTTGCTGGGTGCAAAACCTGTGGTAATAGCCTCTATTGCGCCTGTAGGGTATCTAGCCAAGGCAATAGGTGGCGATAAAATAGAAGTTCAAAGCCTAGCAAAAGGTGATGTCCACAGCTATGAGCCAAAACCAAATGATATGAAAACAATAGCAAAGGCTAGTCTTTTCATCGCTGCTGGGCTTGAGTTTGAAGAGGCGTGGATACCACGCTTTAAAGCCTCAGCAAAAAATCTAGTAGTAGTACAAAGTGATGCTAAAATCGCAAAGCTAAAAGAAGAGCACGCAGGGCATGCAGAGCATGATGAAGAGCACTCAGGGCACGATGACCACAAAGCCAAAGACGATAAGCACTCAGGGCACGCAGCCAAAGATAAGCACGCAGAGCACACAGGACACAAAGCCAAAGAAGAACACGCTGACCATGATGAAAAGCACGACGAGCACAAAGCCAAAGAAGAACACGCTGAGCATGATGAAGAGCACGAGGCTCACGCAGACCCGCATGTATGGCTAAATCCTATGCTAGCAATAACAATGGCTAGAAATATAAGCGATGCTCTAATAGCTATGGATAAAGCAAATAAAGATTTTTATCTTAAAAACTTTCAAAAGCTAATGAATGATTTGCAAGCCTTTGATGAGAGTGCAAAAGAGAGCCTAGCAGGGCTAAAAAACCGCAAGTTTGTAGTCTATCATCCTGCATGGGGGTATTTTGCAGCGCATTATGACTTAGAGCAAATCAGTATAGAACGCAACGGCAAAGAGCCAAAAATAGATGAAATGGCAAGCACAATTAAGATGATAAAAGATGAAAATATCAAGGTGATTTTTGCTGACCCAAACCGCAGCCAAAAATCAGCGCAGGTCTTAGCTAGCCAAACAGGCGCAAAAGTAGAGCTACTAGACCCACTTGGCTATAATCTACTAGAAAATTTAAAAATCGCCGTAAAAGCGATAAAAGATGCAAATTCGCCTAAATAATGTAAGCTTTAGCTACGAAAACTTTAGCCTTGCGCTAGAAAATGTAAACTTTGACTATGATAAAAAGGACATTTTGGCACTAATTGGCCCAAATGGTGGTGGTAAAAGCACGCTTTTGCGGCTTATTTTGGGACTTTTAAAGCCAAGCTTGGGCGAGGTAAAAACAAGCGCAACGCTTGGCTATGTGCCGCAGTTTAGCCCCTTAAATACTAGCTTTGCGCCAACTCTTTTTGATGTGGTGCTAATGGGCAGGCTAGGCAAAAAAATCTTTTATAGCAAAGAAGATAAGCAAATTGCCAAAGAATGCATAAAAAATGTGGGCTTAGAAGGGCTAGAAAATGCTAAAATAACAGCACTTAGCGGTGGGCAAAAACAGCGCGCTTTTGTAGCCCGTGCGCTTGCGTGTAAGGCTGAGATTTTACTACTTGATGAGCCAACAGCTAGTCTTGACCCAAAAAACTCAGCGCAAATCTATGAGCTACTTTTAGAGCTAAATAAGCAAGGAATAGGCGTGATTTTAGCTAGTCATGATACTGCGATTTTGCGTTTTTTTGCTGATAAAATCGCCTTTGTAAACAAAAAAATTCACATGCACGAAAACAAGCGAGTTAGCGTGGATTTTAAAGAGCTTCAAGCTAGCGAGCATTTTTGTGAAGTTGAGCTTGCTAGTCTTGCTTGCTTCTGTTCGCATGAATAAGAAATTCTAGAATTTATTCTTAGGAATTCTAGAATTTATCTCTCTAGAATTTATTCTTAGGAATTCTAGAATTTCTAAGAATAAAATCAGTAGGAATTCTAGAATTCCTAATAAAATAATTTATTTTAAAGAAAAAAAATGCTTGATATTTTAGCCTTGGACTTTGTCCAAAATGCTTTAATAGCGTCTTTTTTGATTAGCATCGCAGCTGGGATTATCGGCTCTGTTGTGGTGATTAACAAAATGAGCTTTGCTGCTGGCGGCGTGGCGCATGGGGCTTATGCTGGTGTGGGAGTGGCGTTTTTTGCTGGTTTTGCGCCTTTTTTGGGCGCCCTTGGGGCGGCTGTGATTTTAGGCTTGCTTATTGCCTTTTTTAGCTTTGAAAAAAACGAACGCTTTGATAGCTTAATTGGCGCTATTTGGGCGTTTGGTATGGCACTTGGTATTGTTTTTAGCGAGCTTAGCGATGGCTATACAAGTGATTTGATGAGCTATCTTTTTGGTTCTATTTTGGCTGTTAGCAAGGCTGATTTAGCCCTTATGGCTGGCTTTGACTTGCTTTTTTTGCTTTTTGCGATTTTGCTTTATCCAAGGCTTTGCGCTTTTAGTTTTGATAGCGAGTTTGCCAGGCTGCGTGGAGTGGGCGTTAAGCCTTTATATTACACGCTTTGCGTGCTGATTGCGCTTTGTGTGGTGATGAGTATACAGATTGTGGGGCTTGTGCTTGTGATTGCCCTGCTTACGATTGCGCCTAGCATTGCGGAGCGTTTTGCTAAGTCTTTGGCGCAGATGATGATATATTCAGCACTTTTTTCTTTTGTTTTTTGCGTTTTGGGGCTGGTGCTTGCTTTTTATCTAAATCTTAGCTCTGGGGCTAGTATAATTATAATCGCAACTCTTTTCTTTTTTATGGCTAAATTTAAAAAATAGAGTTATAATTGCGCTTTTAAAAAGGATAAAAATGCATTTTAACCTATTAAAATTAAGCGATAAAAACATTATAAATGCGTATTTTAAAGCATGTAAGATAGTAGTAAGCGACCTTAGCTTTACAAATCTTTTTTTGTGGCATTTTAGTCGTAAGATTGAGTGGTGCGAGTGCGAGGATTGCCTGATTATCCGCACGACTTATCCTGATGAAAATCCTTTTATTTTCTATCCACTTCACAAAAATAGCGATAAAAACGCTAAAAAACGAGCCTTAGAGGCTCTGATTGCTGATTTTAAAGCGCAAAATCTGCCTTTTAGCATTCACTCACTTAGCACTAGCGACAAAGGCGAGCTAGATTTGCTTATGCCTGAGCTTTTTAGCTATGAGTTTAGAGAGGATAGAAGCGATTATATTTATGATTGCCAGGAGCTAATAAATCTTGCTGGCAAAAAATATCACAAGAAAAAAACGCATTATAATAACTTTTGTAAGGCTTATAATTTTAGCTACGAGGCTTTAAGCCAGGCTAATGCTAGCGAGCTTGCTAGTGTGTATAGCAAGTGGTTTGAAGCCCAGCCAAACAAAACTGAGGGGCTAAAAAACGAGTTTATCGGTATCACAGCGGCTTTAGAAAATTTTAGCGAGCTTGATTTTAAAGGTGGAATTTTAAGGGTTGATGGCATTATAGCTGCATTTAGCTTTGGTGAGATGCTAAATGATGAGTGCGCTGTAATCCACATAGAAAAAGGCGATATAAATTATAACGGTGTTTATCAGGCTATAAATAGAGAGTTTTTAGCCCACGAGTTTAGCAGCGCAAAAATCGTAAATAGAGAAGAAGATTTAGGCATTGAAGGATTACGCAAGGCCAAGCAGAGCTACCAGCCGATTTATTTAGAGCAGAAGTTTAATGCGAGTTTGAAGTAATGCCAACTTTGCTAAAAATAAATGGATTTAAGTTTTTCTTTTATTCAAACGAGCATGAGCCAAAACACATACATGTTTTAAAGGGCGAAGAATTTGCTAAAATAAATCTTGCTAATTTAGAAGTGGTTTTTAGTAGTTTTAAAAATAAAGATTTAGCTTTTGTGTTAGAAGTGCTAAAAGAGCATAAAGATGAGTTTATATCAGCGTGGAAAAGGTATTTTAATGATTAAAGGCAAAAAAGTAGAATTCTCAAATAATATGTTAAATGTAACGCTAGAAGATGGCAGAATTATTTGCACGCCGATTTCGTGGTATAAAGAACTACAAAACGCTACTTTAAAAGAGCTAAATAATTACCATTTTATTTGTGCTAATACAGGCATTGAATGGGAGAATTTAGACTGTCAAATAAGCATTATTTCAATGTTTGCTCAAGATTGCAAGCATTTTTCGGCATAGTTTTAAAAAATCTAAAATATAGGATAGCAAATGCCGCCAGGTGACGATCAAGAAAAAACAGAAGAACCCACCCCTAAAAAAATTGAAGACGCCCGTGAAAAAGGCAATGTGCCAAAGAGCATGGATACAGCAGGCTTTGTGGCACTTTTGGTGGGGCTTGTTACTTTGTTTTTTATGCTACCGTATTTTGGGCAAAAGTTTGTCGGTATCTATCACTATGTCTTAGGCTTAATAGGCACAGAACTTAGCCTGCGAACAGTGGCAAATATCCTTGGCTACATTGTTTTTGAGATAATGCTAGTAGTTATTCCTTTGGCAGCTATTATTATGATAGCTGGCGCGCTGGGAAATGTTATGCAATTTGGCTTTTTATTTACCACAGAACCGCTTAGCCCTGATATTAGCAAGATTGACCCTATTAAGGGCATGGGACGGCTTTTTTCGCTAAAAAAGCTAGTTGAGACCATAAAAATCGTGCTAAAAGTAGCTGCTGTTTTTGGCGTGGCGTTTATATTTTTCTTGCGCTTTGTTGGGGAACTGCCTCATACTGTGTTTTTTACGATGTTTGACCAGCTTTTATGGCTAAAAGAAAAGATTATGATTTTAGCTGCTGTGATGCTCTTTGTTTTTCTTATTATTGCGATAATTGATCTTTTTATCACTCGGTATAATTACTTTAACGACCTAAAAATGAGCAAACAAGAAGTAAAAGATGAGTATAAGCAAATGGACGGAGACCCACAGGTAAAAGGTCGCATCAGGCAACTTCAAAGAGAAGCTGCCAAAAAACGCATGATGCAAAATATCCCGACAGCCGATGTCATCATCACAAACCCAACTCACTACGCAGTAGCCCTGCGCTATGATAAAGAGAGGGAAGACGCTCCTGTTGTGCTTGCTAAGGGTATTGATTTCATGGCTTTACAAATCAAAAAAATAGGGCTTGAAAACGGCGTAGAAATCGTAGAAAATCCACCCCTTGCACGCGAGCTTTATAGGCTTTGTGATATTGACAAGCAGATACCTAGTGAGCTTTTTAAGGCAGTAGCTGAGGTGCTAAGCTTCGTTTATACAACAAACAAGCAAAAGTTTGCCAAAAAACTTCAACAATGATGATTTTATCACTTAGGAATTCTAGAATTACTAAAATCTAGCAATCTAGAATTCCTAAAATCTAGAATTCCTAAAACCTAACAATCTAGAATTCCTAGGAATTCTAGATTAAAAACTTGCTTTTTTCATTATTATTTAAGCCAAAATCTGCTAAAATCCTAGTCCACTTCACATTTTTGCGCAAAGGTTTAGTGGCCGCAAATGTCGGTAAAATCGCGCAAAAAGAGGAAAAACTAACCCTAAGGAGAAACTCATGGTAACAATGAGAGATTTACTAGAATGTGGTGTGCACTTCGGTCACCAAACACGCAGATGGAACCCAAAGATGAAAAAATATATCTTTGGCGAGCGTAAAGGTATTTATATAATTGACCTTCAAAAAACTATCCGCTATTTTCGCTATACTTACAACATCGTTCGTGATGCAGCAGCAGCTGGCAAAACAGTGCTTTTTGTAGGTACCAAAAAACAAGCTATCCAAGCTATCAAAGACAGCGCAGAAAAATGCGGTATGCCTTATGTAAACAGCCGCTGGCTAGGCGGTATGATGACAAACTTTGGCACTATTAAACAAAGCATCCGCAAGCTTGAAGTAATCGAGGCTATGGAAGAAGATGGCAGCATCAATCTACTAACTAAAAAAGAAGCTCTAATGCTACGCCGCAAAAAAGAAAAACTAGAAGAAGTTCTAGGCGGTATTCGCAATATGAAAAACCTGCCTGATATGATTTTTGTCATTGACACAGTAAAAGAAAAAATCGCAGTAGCAGAGGCTAACAAATTAAAAATTGAAATCGTAGCGCCAGTTGATACTAACTGCGACCCTGATCTTATCACTTATCCAGTTCCAGCAAATGACGATGCTATTCGTGCTGTTCAGCTATTTTGTAACGAAATGGCAGAAGCTATAAATGAGGGCAAAGCTATGATGGATCCAGAGGTAGCAGTAGCTAACGAAGAGGCTATCAGCGAAGCTGAGAAACAAGAAGTGCTTGAAGAAGCAATGAGCGAAGAAGAATAAGGATTTATTATGGCAGAAATTTCAGCACAAATGGTAAAAGAACTGCGTGAGAGCACTGGCGCAGGTATGATGGACTGTAAAAAAGCCCTAGAAGAAGCAAACGGAGATATGAGCGCAGCTGTTGATATTTTGCGCGAAAAAGGTCTTGGCAAAGCAGCTAAAAAAGCTGACCGCCTAGCTAGCGAGGGTCTTGTAGATGTGCTAGTAAGCAGCGATAATAAAATCGCAACAATCAGCGAAGTAAACTCAGAAACTGACTTCGTGGCAAAAAACGAAAACTTCATAAATCTAGTTAAAAACACTACTAGCCACATTCAAACTAACTCTATTCAAACAATAGAGCAGTTAAACACTAGTACTATTAACGGCGTTGTTTTTGAAGATTATTTCAAAACTGAGATTGCTAAAACTGGCGAAAATCTTGTAGTTCGCAGATTTGAGACTATAGAAGTTGGCGCAAATGGCGTAGTAACTGGCTATATCCACTCAAATAGCCGTGTAGGCGTGATTATCGCTGCAGCTTGTGATAGCGAAGCAACTGCTAGCAAGGCAAAAGACTTCTTGCGCAATGTATGTATGCACGCAGCTGCTATGAAACCACAAGTTATTAGCTACAAAGACTTTGATAGAGAGTTTTTGGACAAGGAAACAACAGCGCTAAAAGCTGAGTTAGAAAAAGAAAACGAAGAACTTCGCCGCCTAGGTAAACACGAGCACAAAATCCCTGAGTATGGCTCACGCGCTCAAATCACAGATGAAATAATCGCTGCTGTGAAAGCTAAGCTAGAAGATGAGCTAAAAGCACAGGGTAAGCCTGAGAAAATCTGGGATAAAATCATCCCTGGTCAAATCGAGCGCTTCTATGCTGATAACACTCAAATAGACCAACGCCTTACACTTCTAGGACAATTTTTTGTAATGGATGATAAAAAAACCATTGAACAAGCAGTAGCTGATGAGGCTGCTAAAATCGGTGGCAAGATTGAGATTGTAAAATATGTTCGCTTTGAAGTGGGCGAGGGCTTGGAGAAAAAGCAAGAGGATTTTGCAGCAGAGGTAGCTGCGCAAATGGCATAAGCGTATAATACTTTTGTGAATTCGTCTTGTGTGTCTATCGCACTCGTGGCTTAGCTTGATGAACTATATGTTCTATCTTCGCTAAGCCACGAGCACGCTAGCCACGCAATACTATAATTAACAAAATTATTTTTTTAATTATCTTAGAATTCTAGAATTCCTATAAAAGGTTTTACATCATGCTACAGGCAATAAACCTTTCACACTCTTTTGAATATCCACTTTTTAGCGAAGTAAATTTAGACATAAAAGCAGGTAGCACCACAGCTATCATAGGGGCTAGTGGCTCTGGCAAAAGCACGATTTTACACATTTTAAGCACACTTTTAAAGCCAAAGTCTGGCGAAGTTATTTTTGCTGGCAAAAATCTTTATAGCCTAAAAGATGATGAGTTACTAAAAATCCGCAGGCAGGACTTTGGCATTATTTTTCAGGCGCATTATCTTTTTCGTGGCTTTAGCGCGGGCGAAAATATAGAACTAGCTAGCATTTTAAGTGGACAAAAAATTGATAAAAATATCTTAGAGCGACTTGGTATAGCAGGGCTTATTAATCAAAAGGCAAGCGAGCTTAGCGGCGGACAGCAGCAGCGCATTAGCATAGCAAGAGTTTTAGCTAAAAGACCTAAAATCATCTTTGCTGATGAGCCAACTGGCAACCTTGATAGCCACACAGCAGCTGATGTGATGGGCGTGCTTTGCGAATATGCAAAAGAACAAAGCTCAGCTCTTGTGCTAGTAACGCACGATGAGAGACTAGCAGGGCAGATGGATGCGCAGTTTAGACTAGAAAATGAAAAACTAAATCAAATCAGGGGGTAAAAATGGAAATTATAAGCTCATTTTTGATCTTACTTATTCTTTTTGTGGTGCTTATAATCAAGCTTGGAATAAAAATCGTCTCGCAAGCTGATATTTATATAATAGAGCGTTTAGGGCGTTTTCATAGGGTGCTTGATGGCGGATTTCACATTATAATACCATTTTTTGATAGCGTTAGAGCCAAGCTTAGCGTGCGAGAGGAGCTAGTAGATATCAGCCGCCAGCAAGTAATCACCAAAGATAATGTAAATATCATGGTTGATGGCATTGTGTTTTTAAAAGTCTTTGATGCTAGGATGGCTGTGTATAATGTAGAAGACTACAAAAAAGCAATCTCAAACCTAGCGATGACCACGCTACGCTCAGCAATCGGCGAGATGAGCCTAGATAGCACGCTTTCAAGCCGCGACCAGCTAAATGCTAAACTGCAAATTGCTTTGGGGGATGCGGCAAATAACTGGGGCGTGAAAATCATGCGTGTAGAAATCTCTGAAATCTCCGTGCCGCAGGATATAGAAAAAGCGATGAATATGCAAATGAAAGCCGAGCGTGAAAAGCGCGCAATAGAGCTAAACGCTCAGGCAAATAAAGAAGCACTAATTCGCAACGCTGAGGCACTAAAACAAGAACAAGTCTTGCAAGCAGAAGCCATAGAGCGCATGGCAGATGCTAGAAAATACGAGCAAATCGCACTGGCCCAGGGTCAAAAGGCAGCGATGGAGGCTATAAACGAGGCAGCTCTAAGCTCTCATGCTGGGCTGGAATTCCTACTAGCAAATGAGCGCGTTAAGGCCTTTGGCGAACTAGCTAAAAATACCAGCAATGATAAGATTTTAGTGCCTTATGAGACAGCTGAGCTCATCGGCTCACTTAGCGTTTTTAAAGAGTTTTTAAGCCCAAAAAAAGCTAAAAACAAAGAAAGCGCCGAACAAGGCCAAATATGATATCAGCACTTTTTGGCTCGCTAGCACTAGTTTTTTTCATTATTGAGCTGGTGTTTTTAGATTTTAGCTGTTTTATCATCGCCTTAGCACTTGGGATTAGTGCGATTTGCTCACTTTTTATAGAGCTTAGCATTACTATTTGGGCGGTGATTTCAGCGCTTTTGGCTGTGATTTTTTTCTTTACGATTAGAGCGCCTTTAAAACGCTTTTTTATGAGTAAAAAGAGCAAGGATGACTTTTTAGACGAAAGTGGGCAAGGCGTGGTAAAAGATGGCATGATATACTTTAAAGGCACACTGTGGAGAGCTGATAGCAGCGGTCTAAGCGAGGGGCAGAGCGTAAAAGTAAAAGGCATACAAAACGGTAAAATCACTATAGAAAAAAGCTAAGACTTAGCTTTTAAGACTTAGCTTTTAAGACTTAGGCTTTAAGACTTAGGTTTTAAGACTTTGTTCTAGTTTTTACTATATTTTTTTTGCTTCGCATCTGATGCTTGCTTCGCATCCACTGGCTGGGGGTGCGGGGGTATTTTAGAGAATTTTAGAATTCCCTAGAGATTGCTTTGCTCCCTCGCAATGACGGAATTTCAGCAATGACGGCGATTTGATGAGATTGCTTCGGTCGCTTTGCTCCCCTCAATGACGGAATTTCAGCAATGATGACGATTTGATGAGATCTCAAGTCGGGGGATGACAAAAAACGCAAGTCTGGGTATTTTTATTGGGGAATTTTAGTTTAAGGAATTTTCTTTGGGAATTCTAAATTTAGGAATTCTAAAATTTCTAGGTAAATACCCCCTAACCCCCAAAAAACTTAGCAACCAGCGGATTGCGCAGCAAAAAGAGCCGATGCAAAGCAGCCATCGGATTGCTCAGCAAAAAAAGTAGCACCAAGAAAATGTGGATGCAAAGCAACCATCGGATGCAAAGCAACCATCAGATGCGGAGCAAAAAAAATACCACTTGGCTAGAAATACAAAAAAACTATATCTAGCCAATTTTAAGTATGAGAATTTGTTGTTGAGAAAATAAATGAAACTTTTAGTTACTAAAATGCGTAGCTAACACCAAATTTTACCACAGGGTAGAATTTCAAATATTTATTTGCTTTATCTTGTATTTTTTGGCGTTCTTGTTCTAGGTTATAATCAAAGCCAGGCAAAGCACGCAAAGCAGCAGATGGGCTAACATCAGTTTTCATTTTGCCATATGCCACACCTACATTAGCAAAAAACCCAAAGCCTTTTTCGATTCTGCTAGCATAGCCTATGCCAAGATATGGACGAACCTTAGCAAACTTGATCTGAGCGTCAATCTTGTCATTTGGAGTGAAATTGTAAGTTACGCCATTTAGTTTTATGGTTGAATATGCGTTGTGTTTTGCACTTGCATCTACCTTGTCATTACCAAAAATTAAGCCAGCAGATATGTGAAAATTGCCCGCAAAAGGAAAATAATCGCCATAAACACCAGCATTAAACATTTTTAATTTGCCATCAAAATCTACATTTTTGGCAGTAAAACTTTTGTTATAGCTAAAACCATTGATATCGCCACGAACAGCAAAGTTTTCGTTAATGTTATATCTAGCGCCTAGAGTAGCACCAGCTGTACCAACGCCTAAATAAGGCTGAATGCTAGGTAGCTCATTACCCATAGCGCAAGTTGCTAAAAACCCAGCCGCAATTAAACTTTTTGAGATGATTTTTTTATTTTAGCTCCTTAAAGATTATTATATTTTAGCGAAACTAAAATGTGCTAATTCTACCCCGCCCCCATAACAAAAAATAAATTTCTACTAAATAAATTAAAAAATATTATTAAATAAATAAAATCAGCTCTAAGCCTAGCCCCAACTAGAATTTTACTAGAAATTCTAAAATTCCTAAGCCAAATTCTAGAATTTCTAAGCCAAATTCTAGAATTAATGCTAAATATTATTTCTATCTTTTAGGGCTTTTGAGAGTGAGAGAAGGTCTATATTTTCTAGGCTTACTCCAGTTGGCACGCCTTGAGCGATTTTGCTAAACTTTAGCTCAGGCAGCTTTGCGCTTAGTTCGTTTTCTACTAGCAGCATTACTGCGTCACTTGCTAGTCCAGGAGTTAGCGCAAAGATGAGTTCTTTTGAGCCATTTTGCTCTATGGCTCTTTGTAAATTTAAGAGCTCATCGGTGCTTTTTAGCACGAAATATAGCCCGTCATATGAGCGTGAGTTTTCTATTGTGATGATGTCTTTTGCGCTCTCAACCACGCAAAGCAAATCGTGATTTCTAAGCTCATCAGCGCAAATCTCGCAAATCTCGCCCTCAGCAATAAAGCCACAACGCTCACAGCTACGCAAAAATCTAACTGCTTCTTCTATTTGGTGGGCTAGATTTTGCCCAAAAAACGGATCGCCTAGTGCTACGAAATAAGCGTATTTTTGCGCTGATTTTTTGCCTACGCCAGGCAGGCGGGCAAAGCTTGCTACTAGCTCTTCAAATCTACTTATGCTCATGAAAAATCACATAAAAGCAATGAAAGCCATCAATATACTTGTATTTAAGGCTGTATTTATGCATCGCACAAATGCTATCGATGATATATAGCCCAAGCCCCATGCCTGAGGTTTTTTGTCCTTTTCCACGCACGAAGGCTTGCATGTAATGCTCTATAGGATATTCTAGCTCTTTGCCAGGATTTTTGATACAAAGCATATCATCATAAATTTCCAAAATCGCTTTGCGCTCGGCTGAGTATTTAATAGCGTTATCTAGCAGGTTTTTTATCGCTAAGCTAAAAAGCTGAAAATCTACTTTTAAAAGCGGGTCAGCCTCGCCTTTTATAAAAACATGCTTACTAAAATCATCAAGCATGAGTAGATCTCTAACTTGTTCTAAAACCAAAGAAAAATGATAGTCGCTAAGGTTTAGCGTGTAGTTTTTTGAGATGAGCTGTTCGATTTTGCCAAACTCATTTATAAGCATATTGAGCCGCTCAAAAACGCTGATTAAACGCTCTTTTTGCTTTGTTTCGCTTAGCATCTCAGCCATGATGCGACCTTTGCCGATAGGCGTTTTTAGCTCGTGCATTATCGTGCGCAAAAACAGCTGCCTAGAAAGCAGCAGATCTTTTATTTTACAAGCAGCTTTGTTAAACTCATAAGCGAGTTGTTCTATCTCATCTTCGCCCTTTGGTATAGAGATATTACACATCGCATCTAGCTCGCCGTTTGCAAAGCGCTTTATATCAGCCATTAGCCGTCTTAGCGGCGAGAGTGAGCCATAAAAAGAAATACAAAATCCACCAATCAAAGCCACGCTAAGTGCGTAGGCTAGAAGCAGCGTGTTTTTGGGGCTTTGCTGTGTGGAGCGCAATAAAATCACCACGCCTTGATTTTTAAGCTTTAAAAAAGGCTCGCCCTTATACTCTATCATCTCAGCTATGCCAAGCGGAGTTTCGTTTGAGCTAATGCTTTTTGCCTCGCTGAGCAGATTGTTTCTAAGCTCAATATCACGCACATAGGCAAGATCAAAGTTTTTAAAGTACTCATCCCAGTTCTCAGGCAAGCTAGCTTTGTTATACAGTGATACTAGCCAGTTTATAGCATTTAGCTGATTTGTGCGGATTTTGTCAGTATATTGCTCGTTTTGTAGCCGCTCAAAGGCGTAAAACAGCAGCGAAACCAAAAAAAACCCCACCACAAAAATAAGAGTAATTCTAACTCGCAATGTGTATTTCATTATTTTACTTTATATAAAGCAATCTAGAATTGCTAATAACTAAAAATCTAGAATTCCTAAGCATTTTTGCCTAGGAATTCTAGATTTTTAGCCGATTAGCTTGTAGCCTATGCCACGCACTGAGAAAATGTGCTTTGGCGTTTTTGAGTTATCGCCGATTTTAGCACGCAAGCGACCGATGATTACATCTAGGCTTTTTGAGTCTTTGTCTTTTAGACTTTTGCAGTGATAGACTAGCTGTTCTCTTGAGACTGAAAAGCTATGCTGTTTGATTAGATACTCTAGTATCTCATACTCAGCTGGAGTTAAAGTAAGTGGCTTGCCCTCAAAGTTAATCTCATGGCGCTTGTCATCTACGAAAAATACTGAATCACTAGCGTTTACAGGCTGTTCTAAGCTCTTTTTGTAGCGGCGGATAAGAGAGATGATGCGAGCGTGCATTTCTTTTGGATCATAAGGCTTTGGCAAATAATCATCTGCGCCGATTTGTAATCCTACTACTCTATCATTTACATCAGATCTAGCTGAGCTTATGATGATTGGGATATCGTATTTTTCACGGATTTCTTTACATGCTTCAAGCCCATCCATGCCAGGCAAAGTAAGGTCTAAAATCAGCAAATCATAGTTTTTTATACCAGCACTTATGCCGATATAAGGATCTTCGTAGTTTGTGATTTTTATGTTATATTGGCTTAAATACTCAGCCAAAACCGAAGCAAACTCAGTATCGTCTTCTATCATTAAGACATTTATCATTTTAAGTCCTTTTTTTTGATTTTCGCTTAGAATTATAGCCAAAAACTTAGCAATTTTAGCTTTATTTTAAGATTTTTAGCTAGAATTTCGCCTTTATATTATTTTTTAGGATAGATTTTGGATTATTATGAGATTTTAGGCGTCTTAAAAGGCGCAAGCACAGAAGAGATAAAAAAAGCCTACCGCAAACTAGCTCTAAAGTACCACCCAGACCGCAATCTAGGCGATAAAGACGCTGAGGAAAAGTTTAAAAAAATAAGCGAAGCTTATGAGGTTTTAAGCAACGAAGAAAAACGCTCTTTATACGACAGATACGGCAAAGAAGGCTTACAAAGTGGCTTTGGGGATTTTAGAAGTGGTGGTATGGAGTTTGATTTTAGCGATATTTTTAGCTCGTTTTTTGGCGGTGGCGGCAGAAACTCACGAAGAAACACTGATATTTATGAGACTGATTTAGAGATTTTAGTAACGATTGATTTTAACGAAGCTATTTTTGGCTCTCAAAAATACATAAGCTACACGCAAAAACGCCCTTGTAAAGCCTGTGGGGCAACTGGGGCAAAAAATGGGCAAAAAGAAACCTGCCCACATTGTGGCGGTAGCGGTCAAGTGGGAGTTCGTCAAGGCTTTATGAGTATAGTCCAGACCTGTCCACACTGCTATGGCACAGGCGAGATTATAAAAGAAAAATGCCCAGAGTGTGGTGGCAAAGCCTACGAAGAAGAAAAAGTAAGCATAAGTGTCCAAATACCAGAGGGCGTAGATAATGGCAACCGTATAAGAATAGCTAGCAAAGGGCATGAGGGCAAATACGGCAAGGGTGATTTGTATGTGCGAATAAAGGTGCGAGAAGATGAGCATTTCGTGCGTCATGGTAATGATGTGTATATAGAAGTGCCGGTGTTTTTTACCCAAGCTATGCTAGGCGAGAGCGTGGAGATTCCAACCTTGCGTGGAACAACTACGCTAAAACTACCAATAGGCGCAAAGGATAAGGCGCAATTTGCCTTTGAGAGCGAGGGTGTAAAAAATATCCGTTCTGGGCAAATTGGCAGGCTAATAGCGCAAATCAGTGTCGCTACTCCAAGCTCACTAAATGACGAACAGCGTGAGCTTTTAAACAAACTTCAAAAGAGCTTTGGCATAAAAAGCGGAGAAATAAAAAGCGAAGAGGGCTTTTTTGAGAGTGCCTTTGAGAAAATTAAAGGCTGGTTTAGCTAGGGTTTAGCAAAATAAATACTAGCCTTAGTCCAAAAATCCACAAATCAAAACCACCTAACTGCTAATAAGTGCATTCATGGACAAAAATAGTACTCTTGGTGAGATACTAGAATTTTTAGGGCAGTGAATAACTTTTTTTATTTTCACGACAAAATAAGAGAATTCGGCTTAATGGTAAAAATTGGGTATGAAATTCCACTTTTTATCTTATCTTTGCTCATTTTTCAGCCTAAAGTAATGTGAAATAATCTTCATTCTATTTGTTAATTTTAATCCACTATGAACTCTAAGGGCAGTCTTTAAATGAGTAAATTCTGCCTCTAATCAGTTGTTTGTTTTTGGCAGATTCTCTACGCTCTCGTAAGTAATAAAAGACTAAATTTCACTTAAAAATATAATATGCCAAACGCACTATGTGTATACCGATTTAATGATATAGCTTGCGGCAGCATTTAAAGCCTAGTTTGTAGTTTTCAACCTCTCTTTATGATTTATAAAGCACCAGCAATGCTAAAATCTAGAATTCCTAAGAAAAATTCTAGAATTCCTAAGAAAAATTCTAGAATTCCTA
>CAMENE010000010.1:0-67697 GCA_945928165.1 uncultured Campylobacter sp. | reverse complement strand
TAAAGATTGCTCCCTCTTTTTTCAAAGCCTCGCAATGACGAATTTTAAGCAATTCCAGAATTCCCTAAAAACACCCCCGCACCCTGGGCCAACGGATGCGAAGCAACCAGCGAATGTGAAGCAAAAAAATAGCACCCCCAAAAATTGCCTATAAGCCTTCAAGCATTATTGCGAAGCAAAAAAATAGCACCCCCAAAAATTGCCTATAAGCCTTCAAGCATTATATAGTAGAGTTTAGCGACCTCATCATCGCTTAGATTTATACAAGATTTTTGCTTAAAAGCATTTAGCACTCGCTCTTTTTCAAAGCTATTTTTGCCAAGGCAGGTTTTGTGAGCTAGCAAAAAGCCTCTAGCCACACACAGCTCGTTTTCAGCGACATTTCTAGCGCACAAAAAGCACTGCGCCTCTCTGCTTAGCCGTCCCTCAAATGCTAAAAGCTGCAAATAAGCCTCTAATAACGCTCTTTTGGGATTTTGCCGCTCTAGCCTTTTGGCGCAGTCTTCAAGCAAAAGAAAATAAAACTCCTCGCACTCATCGCTGTCTTTTAGATGCGTCCACAAAACGCGCAAAAAACTCTGCCACGCAAGCAGCCGCTCCCTATCATGCAGCCACGAAAGCCCTAAGTGCATAGTGCCCTTTAAATGCGGCAAAAATCCAGCCTTTTGCTCAAGCTCAAAATCTAGCTTAAAACCCTGCGAAATAGCCCCATGTCTAGCCCCATAAAAGCGGTAGCAGCAAACTAACCTAGCAGGAGTGAGAATCCACACGACCAAGTCTTCGTCGCGGACGGGTTTGGTTTGTAGAATGTAACCTTGCATATTTACCTTTTTTTTGCCAATTCGTCTCGCAGCACTATTATAAAAAAAGCCAGTCGCACGCGCCTTGGGATGAATTCCACATTCTATCCTTGCGGCGCGCTCGCCTGCCTTTTGTCATACTAGCACACGGGTACTAGAATTGCCGTTTTTATCGGCTCAGCTTGCGGACGCTTTTAGCGAATTTGCGCTTGGACAGCCCAGCGAACAAATTCACAAAAATCGCCTCACAATCTTAGAGCCGATTTATAAAATAGAATTCTATAGTCTTAGAAAATTCTAGAATTCTTTGATATTTTTCTATCAAATTCTAGAATTTGCGCAGTCCTTTGGCTGTTATAAAACAGCTGTTAAAAAAAGCAAACATCATAAAGCTCAGTTGCTAGATACTAAAAAAATCTTTTATTAGCTCTAAAACCTTTTTTGCCTCGCCTTCGGCGTTTATTTTCGTGCGAAAAACAGGCGCACCAGCGCATCCCTTGCTATACTCATGTAAATGCTTTCTCATCATTGCTACGCCGTGCTTGCCATAAAATTCACAAGCCAAGGCAAAATGCTCTAAAATTAACTCTTTTTTCTGCGCAGCGCTGGGTTCACTCCGCCCTTTTAAAACAGAGAAAATCCACGGCTTGCCTATAGCCCCACGCCCTATCATCAGCCCATCTGCGCCTGTGTTTTCTAGCACGCTAGTAGCGTTTAGCTCATCAATGCTACCATTTGCGATAACTGGGATTTTTAGCTTTGCTTTTATGTTTTTTACCGCCTGCCAGTTTGGCTCTGAGCTAAAGCCCCCAGCCCTTGTGCGTGCGTGAATAACGATATAATCAGCCCCAGCGCTCTCAATGTCTTTTGCAAAATCCTCTAATTTACTTTCATTTATGCCAAGGCGCAGTTTTACGCTGGTGTAGCGTTTGTTGCTGGTTTTTTTGATGGTTTCTATCAAAGTACAAAGCAGCTTTGGATCGCCTAAAAGCGCAGAGCCTGCGCCTTGTTTAAAGACCTTTGGCACAGGACAGCCGCAGTTTAGATCAATGCCTTCTATGCCATCGCAATCGTTTAAAAACTCCACTGATTTTGCTAGATTTTTAGCATCGCTGCTCTCAAACTGGACGATATAGGGACTCTCACCCTCGGCTCGTTCTAGCATTTTTATGGTTTTTTGGCTGCCAAAGGCAAGGGCATTTGCGCTTATCATCTCACTAATGCTTACATCACAGCCGCATTTTTTGGCTATTTGGCGAAAAGGTAGGTCGGTTAGCCCAGCAAGTGGGGCTAAAAAAATTGGTTTGTTGTTAAAATCTATCATCTTTTTTCTTTTATCTGTATCGGCGACTCAGCTTGTGGGTGAATTTTACTAAAGTGCTTTTGCGCAGCCCAGCGCCTTACGCAAAAGCTTTCGCTTGTTTTTGTTCACTAAACTCCAAAAACTAGCGCAAAACTTTTGCGAACGCTACCGCTACGGCGCTCCACGGCTAGCACTGCAAGCACTTTAGCAAAATTCCCACCACAATCTTAAAGCCGCTTTTATAATAAAATCTAAAATTCCCTAGCTTTTTGTCCCCCGACATGACCCTGGGATCTCATCACAAATAATATAGAGATCCTCGTCTCAAGCCCGAGGATGACACAAGGCTTAGGGAATTCTAGAATTCTCGTCATTGCGAGGCTTTGAAAAAAGAGGGAGCAATCTCTGGGAATTCTAAATTCATCCTTAGGAATTCTAGATTTTTGCTCGCTTTTAGGCTAGATTTATCTAGCCTAGCTCGCAAATTTTATAAGGGCTGCGCCCTAAACCATTAGGGGCTGCCGCCCCCAAAACCCCGCTAGAATTTAGAATTCCTAGAGATTGTTTCCTTTGCTTTGCTCCCACCTCAATGACGGAATTTTAGACGGAATTTTGAACGAGATTGCTTCGTCTCACTCACTCCTCGCAATGACGAGAATTCTAAATTCCTAGATTGCTTCGGCTTTTTTAAAGCCCCTCAATGACGCAGGGAATTTTAGAATTCCCTAGTCAATTATAGAATTGGCTCACTATTACAACTGCTGTGAGTTTGCGAGTATTGTGGTGCAGATGTGCTAAAAGCTAGCAAGCACAAGTGCAGGCGCACTAATAGTGCGTCAAGCAAAGTGCGTAGCTAGATTTTAGTGCAGATGCCCACAAAAGGGAGCAAAATCACTGACATCCTTCGCACTCTACCGAGCGGTCAGCCACCGGCTTATTATCAAGATGGCTGCTCTCTGGGCTTTGGCTTCTTAGGTAGTAGGTTGATTTTACACCTAACTGCCACGCAAGCGTGTAGATTTCATTTAAATAGCCACCACTTGCTTTATCTAAACTCATAAAGATATTTAGGCTTTGACCTTGATCTATCCACTTTTGCCTTACAGCTGCTGCTTTAACTAGCACTTTTTGATCCAAATCATAAGCAGGGGTGTAAAACTCCCAGTTATCTAGGTTTAGTTCAGGCACCACTGTTGGTATCATACCGCTTAGGTTTTGCTCAAACCATTTGCGCTTATAAACAGGCTCTATAGTTTGCGTTGTGCCTACAAGTATGCTTATGCTTGAAGTTGGCGCAATAGCCATTAAATAGCCATTTCTCATGCCGTCTTTTTTTACCTTTTCTCTTAGCCCTTGCCAGTCGCACGCCATATCATCAAAAAGATCATCTGTGTTTGTTAGAGCCTTAGCAGCTTTGTTTGCTGTATCAATAGGCATTATTCCCTTGCTCCACTTTGAGCCTTCAAAATCAGGATATTTTCCCTTTTCAAGCGCAAGGCTTGAGCTAGCTTTTATAGCTTGATAGCTTATATTTTCCATAGTTTTATCTATTAGCTTTAGATGGTCGTAGCTACCCCATGCGACTTTTTTCTGCGCTAGCATTTGTGCCTCTCCCATCACACCAAGCCCTATAGCACGGCTTGCTAGGTTTGTGGCTTTTACCTTTGCTAGCGGGTAGAAGTTTAGATCAATTACATTATCTAACATGCGAATTGCTACTGGCACTACTCGCTTTATATCTTCTTTTGTGTTTATCTTGCTTAGATTTATGCTAGCTAGATTACACACGGCTGTCTTGCCATCAGTGCGTTCTTTTTCTACTATATAAATATCTTTGCCATTAAGCTTGTCAAGGGCGGTGATTTTTTTGGCTTCTTTTGTGATGCCACTATCAAGCTTTACTAGTTCTTTTTCATCAAAGCTTACGCTACTGCCATCATTAAAGCTGACTTTGATTTTATAATAGTTTGGCTCGGTGTTTTGGAAAATCTCAGTACAAAGATTTGAGCTTCTTATTAGTCCTTTGTGGTCGTTTGGATTTGCGCGGTTTGCTGTATCTTTAAAGCACAAAAACGGCATTCCAGTCTCAAAATAATTCATAAGCACTTTTTTCCAAAGATCTTTTGCTAAAACCGAGCTTTTTGCGATATTTTCATCTTTTTCATACTCTAAATATCTTCTTTCAAACTCATCGCCGTAAAGCGAGCAAAGATCAGGCGTATCAGCTGGATCAAAAAGCGTCCAGCGCTCATTATTTGCTAGGCGCTTCATAAAAAGATCATTTATCCATAGAGCAGGAAAGAGTTCATGCGTTCTACGGCGCTCTTCGCCTGAGTTTTTGCGAAGTTCTAAAAAGTCATCTATATCCATGTGCCACGGCTCTAAATATACGCTGATTGCGCCTTTGCGAGTGCCTAGCTGATCTACTGCTACTGCTACATCATTTGCGATTTTTAAAAACGGCACCACGCCACCGGCTGCGTTTTTATGTCCATCGATGCTACCACCCATCGCACGCACATTGCACCAATCCCAGCCTATACCGCCGCCAAACTTGCTTAGAAGCGCCATTTCAGTATAGCTATCAAAAATGCCTTCTATATTATCAGGCGCGCTGCCTACATAGCAGCTGCTTAGCTGGTGGCGAGTGGTGCGAGCGTTGCTTAGAGTTGGAGTTGCTAACATGACCTCAAACTTACTGATTAGATCATAAAATTTCTTTGCCCAGCCCATGCTATCAAGCTCATTTTGTGCTAAAAACATGGCAATTGCCATAAACATCTGCTGGGGCAGCTCAATAGGTTCGCCTTTGCTATTTTTGATTAAATATCTATCATATAGCGTTTTTATACCAAGATAAGTAAATTGCAAATCACGCTCAGGCTTTATATACGCATTTAGCTCATCTAAATCATATTTGTCTTTTAGCCCTAGAAAAATACGCCCAGCCTTTTCACCTTGCTCAAAATAATCGCGCAAATGATTGTATCCCGTATAGCCTGTGGTCTTGTGATAAAGGTCGTATAAAAAAAGCCTAGCTGCTACAAAAGTCCAATCAGGGCGGTCAAGGTCTATTTTTTCTACTGCGGTTTTTATAAGCGTTTTTTGAATCTCTTCTGTGCTTATCATGTCTCTAAACTGAATTTGTGCATCTACTTCTAGTTCGCTTTGATTTACATTATTTAGCCCAGCGACTGCGTCTTTTGTGTATTTTTTGATTTTACCTATGTCTAACTCTTCTGTTCTGCCGTTGCGTTTGATTACTTTCATACAAATATCCTCTTTCACAAAATAAGGGTGTAATTTTGCCTTGTTAATGCTTAAAATCCAAGCAAAAATTTTTGAAAAAAAGCTTAAAATATCATTTGAGAGACTTTGTGAATTTACTAGTTTAAACGATATATTTAGAGAATTCTAGAATTCCTAAAAATTGTTTTTGGAATTCTAGAATTTAATCTAGAATTCCAAAGATATATTGCTAGAAATTCTAGAATTCCATTGGATTAAAGCAAAAAGCGTTCTACTTTAGAGAATTCTAAAATTCCCTAGGCGATTTTTATGTATTTAGACTTAAAATTCTGTGCCTTGGCTTGCTTCTAGCTTTTTGATACCAGAATAAAAACCAAAACCTATAATAGCAAAACTAAGCAAAATAATACTTAGGGCAAAATATCCAAACATTTTTTTTCCTTATTTTTTTATTTTAGCCACTTCATCAATTAGGGCGATGATTTTTCTAAATAGTAAAACTTCTAAAATTACTTAGGGAATTCTAGTTTAGATATTACTAGAAATTCTAGAATTCCAAAGGCAATTCTATTAGATAAAACTAGAATTCCTTAAACTTTGTTTTTAGCAAGTATCGTGGAGTAGCTGTGCTAAAAGCTAGCAAGCACGAGCGCAGGCGCACTTAGCGTGCGTCAAGCGATAGGAATTTAGAATTCCTAAGATATATTGCTAAGAATTCTAGAATTCCAAAGGCAATTCTAGTATCGTGGTGCTAGTGTGGCTAATCGCCTTGGCGGTGGCGCAGGGATAGAACAGATGGTTCATCTGGGAGCGGCGCTTAAAGGCGATTAGTTCGCACCCAGCGGGTTGCGCAGCAAAATAGGCGTGCGTCGCAATAAAGCACGAGCGAAATTTCGTCGCACCCAGCGGGTTGCGCAGCAAAATAGGCGTGCGAGACGAATTGCCAAAACATACTTAAACTTTGTTTTTAGCAAGTATCGTGGAGTAGCTGTGCTAAAAGCTAGCAAGCACAAGCGCAGGCGCACTGATGGTGCGTCAAGCGATAGGAATTCTAGAATTCCAAAGATGTATTACTAAGAATTCTAGAATTCCAAAGGCAATTCTAGTATCGTGCGCCTAGTGTGAAAAAAGGTAGTTTGTGCCGCTGCAGGGATAGAATACAAATTCATCCCAAAGCGGCGCAAACTAGCTTTTTTTGCAATAGGCGTGCGAGACGAATTGCCAAAATATGCTAAAAAATTATTGCTTTAATTGTAGCAAAGTATTCAACATATTATCACTCGTTGTTATCGTCTTTGAGTTTGCTTGATAGCCTCTTTGGACGACTATTAGTTGAGTAAAGGCGTGGCTAAGGTCGACATTGCTCATCTCCAAGGTGCTTGCGTTTATCTTTCCACGGCTTCCTGTGCTAGCTGCGCCTATTACTGGGCCACCACTGTTTGCTGTCTCTCCCCAGACATTGCCACCTAGTTTTTCAAGGCCGTTGTTATTTGTAAATGTAGCCATAGAAACTTGTGCTAGTGCCATTGAGTGCCCGTTTGTAAATGAACCTATGATTTTACCGCTTTGGTCTATTCTTAGGCCATTTAGCGTTCCACTTGTGTAGCCATCTTGTGCGATGTTTTCGGTGTTTGATTTTCTATCATTGCTAGTAATTCCATCAAAGCCACCTAGTGTGCCAAAGTTTAGTGCTATGGTTTGACCTGCGGCTGAGCCGTTGTTTGCTGTGTAGTTGATGACACTTGGGCTATAGCCTATTAGCGCACCATCAGTGCCAAAGCGGATATTTCCAGTTAGCACATTTTTATACGCACCTGCTTCTGGGTCGTTGTTTATCACGCCTGGTTCTGGCACTGTTACCATTATGCTCCACTCGGTGCCATTTTCTGGGCTGTAGCTTACCTTTCTATACTCTACTGTGATTTGGTGTTTAGAACCAAGGCTGTCATAAAACTCAGTTGTCATAGAGTGCGCACTCATTTTTAGAGCTGAGCTAGTTTTGCCTGTGCTTGCCCCAGAGCTTAGTGAGCCATTTAGATTGCTAAAGGCATCTTTCATTCTAGTATTTGTATTTACTGCATCAGTGCTTAGGGCAGTTACAGCTATGGTCATTACTTTATCATCGTCGTTTGTGTTGTTGTTAGCAGGATTTGAATTTTGTACAACTGTACCATCAGTGATAACATCACCAGCACCAGCAGGATTATTACCTTGACCATAGTCATCTTCGTTAAAGGCATCGCCTGCTGGGTTATTTATCTCAAATTGACCCTGAGTATTTACAGTTACTTTAACACCATCGTTTTTATTATTATAAGCATTTTGAGTGAAAGCGTTGTTAGTAAACCATTGGCTAGCTGCTGATCTTGGGGCGCCTTGTACGCCTGCTGCATAAGTCAGCAAGTTTCCATTATAGTTAATATATTTTCTAGCGTCTTGTTGCATAGCCTCACGCAAGTCCTCTGTGGTAGTAAACTGCCTTACAGCACCATCATCATAGCTATGAGTTGCGGTGCCACCTACTGAGCTATAAGTATATTGATAGGCTGTGATTACAGCTGCACTAAAATTATTAGCGTTTACACCAGCAGCGCCCCCAAAATTTATATTATTTGTATTACCATTTGAAAATATTTTGATATTTTTAGCAGTGGCTGTTGTGCCTAGGTTGTTTTGATTTGTTAGCTGGATTTGATTTCCATTTATTACGCTAGCTTTAACTCCTGTTTGGATACTAAAGTCATTTATAGCACCCACTACTTCGCTTAGGTTTTTTACTGATCTGCGGATGTCTATTCCATTTATATTTATATCTAGTGAACCGTTGTTAGGCACAGTTATACCATTATTACCAGTAAATACAGCCTTAGCATCAGCGTAGCTTACCCAGATACCTTGACCATCTCTTAGATTTAGCGCATCGCCTTTTTCATCGTATACTACACCCATATCCACGCCACGCTCTCTTAGGCGCACTTGGTTTTTGCTATCCATATATAGTGAGTTTTTGCTAGTGTCGTTTTCTGTGCTAGCCCCACGAGTAGGGGCAAAGAGCTTATCAGCTGTAAGAATACCATTGCCTGCGGTATCAAGCCAGCCGTGGTTGCTATCTAAGCTGTAAATAGCTGCGCTTTGAGTGCCTATATGCTCGCCCATGTTTAGGTTACCTTTATACCTTATCTCAGTAGTAGGATTTGCTGGCATGCTTAGGCCTGGTTCAATGTTTATGTTTGTAACTGGCACAGTAGGGTCTATGGTGCCAGTATCCTCATCTCTCATCCAGCCTTGGACGATATAGCCGTTGCTATCTACGAAGTTTCCTAGCACATCACGAGTAAAGGCTCCGTTTCTAGTATAGTACTTAGTAAGTCCGCCATCAGGACTAACTATAAAAAAGCCCTCACCTTGAATAGCCATATCGCTCCAAATATCAGTTGTTTGTAGTGAGCCTTGGGTGAATACTTGTTGTGTTGAGATAATTTGTGTTCCAAGACCTACTTGCATAGCGTTTTTACCGCCTAGTCCGCCCTCTGGGGCTGTGGCTGGCTTGCTTGTTTGAGATAAAATATCAGAGAAGTTTGCGCGGCTGTATTTATAGCCTGGAGTATTGACATTAGAGATGTTGTCGCCTTCTACATCCATTGCAACTTGGTGTGATTGCAGACCTGAAACGCCTGACCAAAGTGAACGCATCATGGTTGAATTCCTTTCTAGCCTTTTGGCTTTTGGGTGATTTGATTTATTTTGATTGAAGCAAAAAGCGTTCCATTTTTTAAAAAGTTTTAGAATTTGCTAGTATTTTTCATTAAAAATAGTGTAAGAGCTTGCGATTACATTGTTTTAATGGTGTAATTTGCTTTTTCAAAAAATCTTTGCTATAATCTCGCAAGCTCATATTATAGTAGATTTTTTAAAAAAGGGGACAAAATGAGCACGATTAACTATGAAAAATATTCAAATATGAATGAAAGACAGCTTTTAAATTCTCTGCTAAATGCAGAAAAAAAAGAAACTAAAATAAAAAATGATTTACAAGAAAATAGCAATTTAATTTCATTTTTAAAAGTGAAATTAAAAGAAAAAATAGACCGCCCAAAACATAATTTTATCTCTTTAGAAAAAAGCCAAAGTTATAAAAAATTTAAAGAAACTTATTCAAAAATGAATGAGAATGAAAAAGCGGAATTAAAAGCTGAAGTTATGTCTGAAATCAATAGAGATTATAGCAATGAGTTATGAAATTTTAATCGATAAAAAAGCGGATAAATTTTTAAAAAATCTTGAAAAAGGACAAAAAAAAGAGTTTGAAAAAATAGTCTTTTTTTTAAATGATATATTAAAAAACACCGATGAGCCTTATAATTTACCGAACTCTAAAAAACTACAAGGCTTTACAGATAACCGCTATAGATGGCGTTTAAACGATTATAGGATAATCGGCAAAATCATAAACGGCGAATTTAAAATAATTCAAATAATTAAAATTTCAAAGCGAGATGAAAGCACTTATAAAAATTCGCAATGAGTAATATTGCAAGCATAAATTTTAAAAAATCTAATGATTTTCAAGTCTTTCACAACAGCACAATTCGCCCTAGTTATATCATCGGTGGGGAGCTAGAATGCGACCCCACAAAAGGTTATACTGTGCAAAGAATTAAAAATGAAATTATAAACAACACAATACAATCTTATTTTAACACTTCAAAGGCTAGAAATAAAGCATTTAAAGCTAAAAATTATGAGTGGTCGACAGTCGTAAATATTAAGCCTGAAATCACAATGAACGACTTAAAAAAACTATCACAACATTTTAGCGATAAATACGGCTTTCAATGCTATCAAATAGCCATTCACAGGGACGAAGGACACTTAAAAATATAAAAAATACAATTTAGTAAAATAATTTATAAATTCTAGTAAAATTTTAGCTAAAATCATACAAAAACTTCTAGAATTGCTTAAGGAATTCTAGATTTTAAGGATGAAAATGGATATTTTCTCAGCTATTATTTTGGGCATTATAGAGGGGCTAACTGAGTTTTTGCCAGTTAGTTCAACTGGGCACATGATACTTGGCGCGCATTTATTAGGGCTTTCACACGAGGGCAATGATACCTTAAAATGCTTTGAAGTAGCTATCCAGCTTGGCAGCATTTTGGCTGTGGCGGCGATGTTTTTTAAGCGCTTAATCGCAGAACCTAGCCTCATAACAAAGCTTATCATCGGCTTTGTGCCAACAGGGCTTATAGGTCTGCTACTCTATAAACATATAAAAGAGCTTTTTTCGCCCTCTGTTGTGGCATATGCGCTCATCATCGGCGGCGTGGTTTTCATAGCTGTAGAACTGCTCATGCGCCGCAAAAACCCTGAAAAAATCAGCTTTGAGGCTGGTAGCCATGACGAAATCGCCACAATTAGCTACAAACAAGCTTTCATAATAGGACTTGCGCAGTGCCTTGCGATGATACCAGGCACCTCTCGCAGTGGCTCTACGATAGTAGTGGGCTTGCTTTGCGGGCTTTCTCGCACAGGGGCTGCGGCATTTAGCTTTTTGCTTGCGTTGCCTACGATGTTTGCGGCGACTTTTTATGATGTGTTTAAAAATAGAGAGCTTTTTATCTCAAATGCTGATAATATTTATTTATTCTTGCTTGGTGCAGCGGTTGCCTTTGTGGTAGCGCTTTTTATGCTAAGAGCTTTTTTGAGCTTTATTAGCAAGTTTTCTTATATAAGCTTTGGGGTTTATCGCATCATTATCGGTGCGGTATTTTTGCTTTTTGTGTTGTAGGAATTCTAGAATTTCTAGGCTTTTTGCTAGGAATTCTAGAATTTAATATATTAGCAAAGCTTTATTTTGCTTGTTTTGGGAAGTATTTTGCTATGATTTTAAAAATTTGACCTACATCATTTGTGCTTTCTATATCAATTAGCAATTGACTTAGGTCGCTAAAATCTTTTCCATTTTTTGCTAGTTCTGCACCTAACAAAGCCATTAACATTTTTTGTTCTATGCTAATTTGCTCCATTTTTTCTCCTTTTTTATCAGCCACCAGCACTAGAACCGGCTGCGCTTGCTGCTTTGCTGCCACCAAAAAAGCCACTTTTTGCCCCACTGCTGGCTGCGCCTGTTTTTGCGCCACCAAAGCTACTTTGGCTGCGTGAGTAAGCGCTTGGATTTGAATAAGCACCTTGCTTAGCAGCGTTAAAGCCTGGGCTACCAAAGAGCTTTGAGCCTATCCACGAACCGATGATTGCGCCAGCTGCGCTTGCTAGTATCGCCTCACCTAAGCTCATGCCGCCGCTACTCATTTGGGCATTACCATTTGTAAGATTGCTTGTGCCAGCGTCAATTTTGGCGTTTTCTACTTTTAGTAGCTCGTCGATTTCAGCTTGGCTTAAAAGTCTTTCATTCATCCTGCCATCAGCGTCCTTTTCACGCAAAAACACACGAGTTTCATTGCTAGGAAACTCATCTGCGATTTTGTAGCCTTGGTCTGTTTTTTCTATAAAAACAGTGGCGTTTTGCTTTACTACTGCGGTGTTTGCTTGCTCGCTCTGGCCTGTATTACAGCCTGCAAGGCCGCTTGCTATGATGGCTGCTAGAGCACCTTTGCTAGCTAGTTCTTTAAATTTTTTGATATGTTTCATAAAAATCCCCTAAAAATTTAGAAAGAAATTATATAAAAATCTGCTTTATAAAAGGCTAAATTTTGATATTTTTTGATGAAGTGGGAATTTTAAAATAAAATTCTAATAACATTAAGTTAAAAATAAAAGGTTCAAAGATTCTGGGCGATTTTTTGCTTTTTTGATTTTAGTATAAAAATTGCTATTTTTGCTAGGGAATTTAGAATTCCTAGCACTAGCAATTCTAGTATCGTGAGTGTGGCTAATCGCCTTAGCAGTGGCGCAGGGAAAGAACAAGGGATAGAACAGATGCTTCATTCGCCGCTTAAAGGCGATTGGTTCGCACCCAGCAGGTTGCGCAGCAAAATAGTGCTACAAGACGAATTGCTACAAGCAAAAATATTAAGCGTGGAGGCGCGTCTAGCAGCTGCGAAAATTTTGCGCCGAATTTTCAAGCCCAATATCGGCGCAGAGGTGTAAAAGTTTTCGCAGAGCGATGCCCAAGTCAAAAAGGCTAAAAAGCGCCCACAAGCTCAACCTTAGAAAAATATTAAGCGTGTTCGCGTAGATAATCAATCACACTAAGCGCTGCAATAGCACCATCGCTAGCTGCACAAACTACTTGTTTTGGTGAGTCCTCACGCAAGTCGCCTGCTGCAAAAAGACCTGGCAAGCTTGTTTGCATTTTGTGATCTACTTTTACATTGCCGCTTGGTGTAAGCTCGCAAATACTATTGCCAGCATCATCTTTTAGCACTGCGTTTTGAACATTTAGACCAACGAAGGTAAAAATTCCAGGCACATTGATTTGGCGAGAGCTACCATTTTTTAGACTAACTTTTATGCCAGTTACACCGCTAGCATCGCCTAGAATTTCATCTACGCTAGCATTTAGCACAAACTCGATTTTATCGCATTTTTTAGCACGCTCTACTGTGCTTGGAGCTGCTCTAAACTCATCTCTTCTGTGTATTAGATATACTTTTGAGCAAATGTTTGCAAGATACTGAGCCTCTTCAAGTGCTGTATCGCCACCGCCAAGAACTGCTACTTCTTTGCCTTTGTAAAAAAAGCCATCACAAGTAGCACAAGTGCTAACTCCACGACCAAAATACTCATCCTCGCCTTTTATGCCAGCTCTTTTTGGTTTTGAGCCTGTGGCTACAATTACAGCTTTTGCCTCTACGCTTTTGCCACCCTCAAAGTGAACTACAAAATAAGAGCCAGCTTTTTCTACACGAACTACATTTTCCATCTCAATTTTTAGACCAAAGCGAGTGCATTGCTCAGTCCATGGAGCCATGAAGGTGATACCATCTACTACTTGAGGCACGCCTGGATAGTTTTCCATCTCAGAACTTGATGTGATTTGTCCGCCTGGCATACCTTTTTCAAACATAACTACATTTTTTATGCCACCACGAGTTGCGTATAATCCAGCTGCAAGCCCAGCAGGACCACCACCAATAATTGCTAAATCTAGCATTTTATCTCCTTAAATTTTTGATTAAATAAAATGAATAAAAGTAGCTTGTTTTTCACAAAAAGATTAACAATTTTGCTTTAATATACGCCTCGTTCTTCCAAAACAGGTCTAACAAGCCACTTCCAAGCCCAAAAAGGGCTTTTTGAATTAAAGTAGAGAGTTGATTTTGTCGCTGATTGCTACTTTGCTTTGTGCACCAATGAGAGTTTCTTTTACTTGACCATCTTTGAAAAATAGCATAGTTGGTATAGAGCGAACGCCAAACTCAACTGCAAGGTCTTGAACCTCATCAGTATTTACTTTACAAATTTTAGCTTTGCCCTCATACTCAGCAGCTAGCTCGTCAACGACAGGGGCAAGCATACGGCATGGTCCGCACCATGGAGCCCAGAAGTCTACAAAAGTAACACCCTCGGCTACTAGACTATCAAATTGTGCTTTGTCAGCAATCTCAATGTATTTTCCCATTGTTTTCTCCTTAAAAATATTTGGCGAATTGTATATTTTAAAAGATAATGCAAAATAAACGAAAGCAATTTTTTAAATGCTTTATAAAGTAATATTTTTTATTAGCTCTACTTTGTTTTTATCTATACAAAGTGCGTCTATTTCATAAGCACACATAATTCCTTTGCATAAAAAATAAAACTCTATCGTTCGCAAAATCTTTGTCATCTTAGCAGGTGTGATGCGATAAATAGCTGAGTTTGCGGTATTTGTGGCTTTGACCTCTATAAAATGTAGCATATCAGCTTTTTTGGCGATGATATCAATCTCGCCAAATTTGCTATGAAAATTTCGCTCAATTATCTCAAAACTAAGCGTGCGCAAATACTCGCACGCTCTATCCTCAGCCTCAAAGCCAAAATTATAATTTTTTGTAGCTATTTTTCTATCCTTATTACAAAAGGCTCACCCACTACAAAATTTAGAGTTCTTATAGTATTTATAAGAGCGTTCATTTGAGCACTTTTACAAGTGTGGGTTGTAAAATATATCGTAGCATCGCCTCCGTTACTATTTGGCTTTTGTAAAAAGCTATCGATTGAGACGCCATTTGCGCTCATTATATTTGTGATTTTGGCAATTACTCCAAGCTCATCACGCACTTTTAGACGCAAATAAAACTTACTTGATATTTCATCACTTTTTAGCAGTTTTAGGCCGCTATCTAGGCCTTTATCTTTATATCCTAGCATAGGGGTTTTGATTTTGCGAGCGATGTCTATTAGATCGCTTACCACAGCACTAGCAGTTGCCCTGCTGCCAGCACCAGCGCCATAGTATAGGCTCTCGCCTACTTGATCGCCAACTACGCTAATAGCATTCATCACTCCATCAACCTTAGCTATCATTTTATCCTTGCTAAGAAGCGCTGGATGAACTCTAAGCTCTAAGTTATTTTCATTTCTTTTTGCCACAGCAAGTAGCTTTATCGTATAGCCAAACTCACTAGCAAAATAAATATCCTCAGCACTAATATCGCTAATACCCTCAATCAAAATATCATCAGGCTTAGCATCAAGCTTGTAAGCAATGCTTGCTAAAATAAGCAGTTTGTGCGCCGCATCAAAGCCACCTACATCAAAGCTAGGATCAGCCTCAGCATATCCTAGCTCTTGGGCAGTTTTTAGCACTTCATCAAAGGCTAGGCCTTTATTCATCATATTTGTAAGTATATAATTACAAGTGCCATTTAGAATTCCAGTTATGCTATTTATATGATTTGCAGCAAGGCCTTCGCGCAGGGCTTTTATAATAGGAATTCCACCTGCTACGCTTGCCTCAAAGCCAAAAGGTATCTCACCAGCAAGGCTTTCAAGCTCGCTTCTATGATAGGCTAGAAGTGCTTTATTTGCAGTTACTACTGCCTTACCCTTGCTAAGAAGTTTTTTTATCATCTTATAAGGCAGATCCACACCACCGATAAGCTCTACAAATACATCTATTTCATCATTTTCTATAAGCTCATCAAAGTCATCATAGACCTTTAAATGTTTTACATTTTCTTTTGCCTTGCTTTTATCGCGCACCAAGGCAGCCACAGGCCTTATACTCTCGCCAGCCCTAGCTGCTATAATGCTAGCATTTTGCTCTAAAACTTCTAAAACACCACTGCCAACAGTGCCAACGCCTAAAATCGCTATTTTCATCTAGAATTCTTTAAGAAATTTTTTGATATTGCGAGCGGCTTGATGTATGCGGTTATCATTTTCTATTAACGCTATACGGACATAATTAGCCCCCTGCGCACCAAAGCCAAGACCAGGACTAACAGCTACATTTGCCTTTGTTAGCAGAAGTTTTGAAAACTCTTTTGAGTCCATTGCCCCCACGCAGCTAGGCAGTTTGCCCCATACAAACATACTAGCTTGTGGCTTTGCTACTTCCCAGCCAGCCTGCGCAAATGCCTCACAAAGCACATCACGGCGATGCTCGTAGTTTTTGCGTATCTCTTCTATGCAGTCTTGTGGGCCATCAAGTGCTACTGTGGCTGCTACTTGAATAGGCGTAAACATACCATAATCAAACCAAGATTTGATCTTTTTAAGTGCGCCTACTAGCTTGCGGTTTCCACACACAAAGCCCACACGCCAGCCAGCCATATTATAGCTTTTTGATAGTGTGTAGCACTCCACAGCTACATCTTTTGCGTCTTCTACTTCAAAGATACTTGGACTTTTATATCCATCAAAGCCAAGCTCAGCATAAGCAATATCGCTAATGATATAAAAACGCTCTTTTTTTGCCATTGCTACAAGGCGTTCATAAAAGCTTTTATGGCAAACTACGGTAGTTGGGTTATGCGGGAAATTTACTACTACATATTTTGGGCGCGGCATAGTCTCATTTATTACATTTTCTAATTGCGCAAAAAACTCATTTTCATCAAGCTCAAAGTTTTCGTTGTTATAAGGCAAAGGCATTTTTGCTACATTTCCACCAGCTATAAGAAAAGCTTGCGTGTGAATAGGATACGCAGGATCAGGCACCACGGCCACATCGCCTGGGTTTGTGATAGCTGTAACCATATGAACAAAGCCCTCTTTTGAGCCTATTGTCGCACAAGCCTCGCTCTCAGGGTCAAGTTCCACGCTGTATTTGCGCTTATACCAGTTACAAATAGCAAGGCGGAGTTTGTATATACCTATACTTACGCTATATCCTTGTGTTTTGTCCTTCTGTGCGCTTTCACAAAGCTTGTCTATGATGTGCTGCGGCGTCCTGCCATCAGGGTTTCCCATAGAAAAGTCTATTATATCAGTGCCATTTCTGCGTGCTGCCATTTTGATAGCATTAACTTCGGCAAAACCATAATTTGGCAAGCGGTCAATGGTGTTAAATCTAATTTCATCAAACATTTTGTTTTCCTTAATTTAGGTTAATTTTTAGTCCGCGTTTAATGTTTTCTAGACTAAAAGAATCTTCTATTAGCACATAGTTTGCCCAAGCTGGCAATTCTATGGTTAAAGAATATGTGATAGTATTGCTTTTTTGTGTTTTGATAAGTTTGAGGTTTTTATCAAAAACTCTAATAAAAGGCTGAAAGCTATCATCGCTATCTGCTTCTATGCTAAGGCTTTTTTTATCTGCTACATTTAGAAAATACGGCTTTTGCGGGCGGATTTGATTTATATTTAGTGTGTCACTATCCACACTTGCTCTGCTTAAATCTAGCTCGTAGATATAGAAATTTGCTTCTTGTTTGCTGATTTTTTTGATATAAATTTTGCTGTTAGCTAGCTGAGAATAAAGCACTCCGGGTTCTAGTGAGTTTCTAGAACTAAGTGCTATGCCCCACTGAGCCGAATTTGCATCAAAATGCGTAGTAAGGTAGTATTTATAACCCATTTTACTTAGCACTTCGCCTACTGCCTTTACCATCAAAATAGCGTTGTCATCAGGACTAGAAAAGCCTATTTGTATATTTGCACTATTGCTTGGCTCTAAAAGTCTTTGGTTTTTTAGCCTAGCAAAAAGTGCATTATAATTTACATTATTTCGCTCATCTATAAAACTTCTTTCGTTTTGCATTATATTTTCTATTGCTGGGTGATTTTCGCCTAAAATGCGACCTAAATCGCCCCTTAAATCAGCCCCAAAAGCAAAAAGCAAAGAAGCAAAAAAAGCAAAAAAAGCTTTTTTTACCATGTTTTGCCCTTATTTAGCTTTACATATTTTGCATAATCAATTTCCTCAATTATTCCATCGTGGATATGAAATCTTAGAGCATCACGGGTGCGGTAGCTTTTATTATTATCACCATTTACTAGATCTAGCATGCCGTTTCCAGTAAGAATCAGGCGATTTCCAGTTGCATTTAGCTCGTAAGCCTCACTAGTGCTAAGCGAGCGTTTGCTCATATCCTTTAGATTTTTTATTCCTATCCACACTTTTTTTACTGGGATGATTTTTATTACATTAGCCGTGGCTTGTTTTGCTTGCACTTCTTCTTTTTGTTCTTTTATTTGCTCTTCTGCTAGATTTTGTTCTGTAGTAGCATTTTCATCAACTACTAGAATTTCTTCTTTACTGGTGTTTTGATCTAGCACCTCATCTACTACGATACTTTCTATCACATCAGCATTTGGTTTGATTATGGCTATATTTTCTTCGCTTACATTTACTTCGCTCTTAGAGCCAAAATCAGGCTTTAAATCACTCCAATTAAAATCTAAATCCTTTATAAACTTAAAGCCCCAGACGCCAACGCCTAGCAAGATTAAGACCAAAACCAGCCAAGCAAACGAGCTTTTGCTTTCTTTTGCCACATAGCCTGTGAGCCTTGGATTTACTTGGATTTTACTATTATCACTAGAATTCTCAGCGCAGTAATTCTCAAAATCCTCCAAATATCCGTCTAAATCAATATTAAACTCACGACTTAGAATTCTCAAATAAGCTTTAAGATTTGTATCTTTTAGAAAGTCGTAGTTCTTAGCATATATAGCTTCTAAGTACTCAAGTGGAATTTTTGTTTGACGTTCAACTTCTTTAATGTCAAAATCCAAAAGTTTTGCTATTTCATTAGCCATTTTTTATCCTATCAAATAAGATTGCTGTTGCGACGCCTACATTTAGGCTGTCCCAGTTATTTTTCATTTTTATTGCGACTATTTTATCACATTTTGATATAGCTTTTTTACCTATGCCCTTATCTTCTGCTCCCATTAAAAGAACGAATTTCTCAGGCTTTGGCGCTAGGGTGCGCACATCTTGCCCACTTGCATCAGCTCCAAGCAAGGTAAATCCAGCCTGCTTTAGCTCATTTAATGCGCTTAAATCATCATTTACCACACAAATATCAAGCTCATAGCCAGCCCCACTGCTAGTTCTAAGCATGCCAGAAATCCCCTGTTCGCTTAGTCCCTGGCGGTTTGCGATGATTAGAGCATCGGCTCCTAGCGCCAAAGAGCTTCGCACGATAGAACCTATATTTCCCACATCGCTAATGCCACATAAAAACACTATGCTACTAGCATTTTTCAAGCTAATAAATGGCGTGAAACTAAACTCATCAACCTCGGCTATAAAGCCTTGATGATTGCCACCTCTTGCTAGACTTTGGGCTTTGCGCTCATCTATTTTTTGGATTTTAAGACCAAGCTTAGCAATACGCACAAATAGCGTTTTATCAAGCTCTTTGCTTAGATAAATCGCTCTAAACTTTTGGCTATGCTTATCTAAAATATGTAAAAATAACTGTTTACCAAAAATAATCATCGCACAATTGTAGCTAAAATCTTTAAATTTTTAGCTTATTTTGTAAGATTTTCGTAAATTTTTTTTGCGTTTTGCCCAGTGAGTTTAGCAAGAAGTTTTGCTTTAATTTTTGGAGCGATGTCAAGCTCTAAGATATCATCCCTACTGATACCTACGCCACTTAGACTAGCTTTGGCTGAGATTACTAGTGCCCACTCACCATTTAGATTTGCGTTTTTTAGGGCAGCTGCTACTTCTTTTGCTGTGCCAAAAAACTTAGCTTCAAACTTTTTTGTAGCTTCTTTGATCGCAAAGATTTTTCGCTCTGCCTCAAGCCCCGCTATTTTTTCTATTAAATCTAGAATTCTCTTTGGGCTTTCGTAAATCACAGTAGGAATTCTAGAATTTAATGCTCTTTCAAGCTCTACTTGCCTTTGATGACCAGTATTTGGCAAAAAGCCCAAAAAGCTAAACTCTTTGCTTACAAGAGCGCTAGCTGCCACTGCTAGCAAAAGTGCATTTGCCCCAGGCAAAACCTCATAAGGAATTCTAGAATTTTGCGCAAACTCTACTAGCTCTGCACCAGGGTCGCTTATACAAGGCATACCAGCATCGCTCATGTAAATACAGCATTTCTCATTAAAATTTTGCTCATCAAAATTAGCAATAAAAGTATCAAAATTATGAGAGTTTAGGGAGTAAAACTCTTTGTTTTTTAAAGAAATATTTAGTAGATTAAGTAGTGATTTGCCGACACGAGTATCCTCGCAAATGATGATTTCACCAGCCTCTAAGATGTCCAGACATCTAGCTGAGATATCGCCTAAATTGCCAATAGGCGTCGGCAAAAAGTATAGCAAAGCTTATTGTAAGCCGTATTTTTTCTTGAATTTATCCACACGACCTGCGCTATCAACGATTTTCTCGCTACCAGTAAAGAATGGGTGGCAAGCAGAGCAGATATCTAAACGGATTTCTGCTTTGTTTGAGCGGGTTTTAAAAGTATTGCCACAAGCGCAAATAACATTGCATTCAACATATTCTGGATGTATGTCTTTTTTCATTGTTTATCCTTTTTTTGAGATTAAGGTTGGCATTTTATAAAAATCGCCTTTAAATTAGGCTGAATTTTACTAAGGAATTCTAGAATTCCTTAGTAAGAGCTTCAATCTATAATTCCTAGCAACTAGAATTCCCGCAAACTAGAATTCCTACCAATCAATTGATTGAAGCTTACCTAGATTTACTGGGAAGCTAAAACTTTTATTCTCATTTATACGGATTATTCCCACCGCACTCTGGCTGCCTGCGTCTTTGATATACACGATGCTGCCGCCATCACTAGAAAAGCGCGGAAAGGTATTTACCCCAGTTGCTGTAAGCTGACGGATATAATCACTCTTTGTAGAGATTAAGTATAGATTAAATGTGCGCTGGCTATACTCTTCGCCACTCTCACGGCTAGAGTAGACTACATAATTTTCCCAAGTAGAAACTGAGCTGTTGTTTTTGCCGTGATATACTAGCTGTTCGACTCCACCACCATTTATGCTAGTTGCAAAGATATTTGGATTGCCCAATCTATCGCTTACAAAAACCACTCTGCTATCATTATCTACAAAATTTCCATTTACATCAATGCCAGAATAGCTTGTGATACGCTTGGCTGAGCGAGTGTTTAGATCGTAAAGAAAAATATCACTTTGATCGGCTGGAGCCATTGTAAGAAGTAGCTTTGAGCCATCTTTGCTAACATCGCTTGCTACTACCATGCCGCCACTGCTTGTGATGCGTGATTTTTGCTTTGTCGCAAGGTCGTATTTATATAGCGTTGGTTTGCCTTTTTCGTGTGTAGTGTAGTAAAAGGCACTTTGTTCTGCATTTGCCCATTTTGGGAAAATATTTAGCCCACCGCTTAGCACTACATTTTGATAAGTAAGGGTATAATCAGCAATTATTATGCGAGCCTCACCTGGCTTTGTATACTGCGAAATAACAATGCTTTTATCCATCCACTCAATAGGTGAGAGCTCAAGATTTCTAGCTATATCAGCGATTGCTCTGTGAGATAGAAAAGGCCAGCGTTTAAGGTCGCTTTGAGAATAATTTGCCTCAAATCTTACACTGCTATCTTTAGTGTCAATTAGCTTTACTTTTAGCATAGTCTCGCCACTACCGCCAGCTAGTTCATAGCGAAGCACAAAAGCTGGATTTTTAGCAGCTATTTCAGCACCTAGTGGGGCATCGTATGTTGCTATTTCAATTCCCTCAATCACCTCAAAAGCAGAACCTACTCTCAAATCGCCTACTATCATGCGTGAAAAACGCTCTTTTACATCGCTGTTAGCAAAGTTTGTAGTGGCGTCTTGGATAAGAATTCTAGGCAGAACTAGACCACGATTTACGACCTCAATAGTCGCATCTGCTGCAAAAATGCTAGTTATAAAAACTAGCAAAACTAGGATTTTTTTCATTTTTTACTCCATTTCAAATTCAATCTGATCACTTAATTTTATTTTAAAACTCTCACTCTCGCCACTTGGTGTAGCTGGGAATTTCACGCTCTTTAGCCCTTCAAGCAAATCTCTAGCCTTGCTTTGAAACTCAGGGTCGTATGAACGAGAGATGAAATTATACCTTAAAAATTTGCCATCTGCGCTAAAAGTCATCTCAACTTCTACGCTATCGTTTGAACTAGCTAAATACTTTTGCCAGCGCTCTGCTATAATGCGCGTGATAGCTCCTTTAAACTCATCAAAAGTGCCAGTTAGCCCCGCTTTTGGCGCAGCTACTTTATCGCTAGTTTGCAAGGCATTTAGAGCTTCATCCAGCGCTTTTTGCTCAGTGCTTTTATTTTCTTTAGCACTTTTTTTATTGCTTTGAGTAGCTTTTGGTTTAGCTGGTGGCTTTGGTGGCACTTTTATATCATTAAATAACGCTCCCACATCCACTGGTTCTGGCTCAGGTGACGCAGGCTGTGGCTCAGGCTCTTTTGGTGTTTGCTCGGGTTTATTTGTAGTGATTTGCTCTTCTACTGGCTCTATTTTATCAGGCTCAGGTTTTGGCGGCTCAGGTTCCATGTGCTTTGGCTCTGGTTTTTCTACCTTTGGAGCAGTGATAACATCTGCTCTTTCTTCTGTTACTATCATAACATCCATAAAAGCATCAGGCGTGTCTGTGTATTTCTCTGCTACTTGCGTAGCCGTGCCTGCTTTATGCACTATAAAGCCCAAAAGTGCTATATAAAGAGCAAGAGAAATAATAAAGGCGTTAAATGTAGGAAAACTTTCACCGATTTTGCGCTGTTTCATCGTGTCTCTAATGCGACATTGTTATACCTGGCAAGCTTTAATGAGCGAAGCACACTCATAACATCTGCGTATCTTAGCCCTTCATCTGCTTTTATGTAGACTTGAGAGTCTGTGCTATACTGACTTTGAAGTAGCACAAGACGGTCAGCAAGCGCACTTAGCTCAAACATATCTTTATCAATATAAACTTTTCTATCTAAAGTAATGCGGATAGTTAAAGCTTTTCTATCCATAGGCTTTGATTTACTTTGTGTGCCCTGTGGGACTATGATTTTTTCTTCATAAATAAGTGCTGGCATGGCGACCATAAGAATCGCCAACAACACTAGCATAATATCCACCAAAGGGGTGATATTTAATTCTGGATTTTCGTCGTAGTTTATCATTTGTTACTTAAAAGTACGCTAGCTTCACGCTTTATTAGACTTACAATTTCATAGGCTTTGCGTTTAATCAAAAGATTGAAGCTATAAGCTGGAATCGCTACAAAAATACCGCATCCAGTAGCCACCAAAGCTTCTGAGATAGAACGAGCAATAGCATTTATACCACCTGTTCCATCGCCTAAGTTAGCAAAGGTTTCTAGAATTCCCACCACAGTACCAAAAAGCCCTATAAAAGGCGAAGTAGAAGCTACTATAGCAAGCAAGGTAAGCCCGCTAGTAGATCTACTCTCAGCTAAGCCGATGTAAACATCTAGTTTTTCTTTGCTTATGCTACTACTGCAATTTTTTAGCACTGAACTTGTGTTTTCTATCTTGCCACCAATCAAAATACTCTCTAAAGCTGATTGTTCCTTTGTTCTCCAAACACCAAGTGCTAAATAGCGTGAAAGTAAAATAGTAAAACTCAAAATAAAATAAACAGATAGCCAAGCTATCACTATAATAGTAATAGCCGAGCTATTTGCAAGAAAAGTGGCTATAGCATTCCACATTGTATTCTAACGCCCGCCTTCTAGTTTTGTCATAGCAACTCTTAGGGTAGCATCATCATAGCCCATTTTGCCAATAATAGCCTTTGCGTCTTCTAGTTTTTTGGCTATTTCACTCTCACTGCTGCCTGATACTAAAACAGCACCATCTACAAGCACATCTACTTTGTTTTCAGACACTTCTGCATAACCCCAATCAACCGCTACTATTTCATGATTACCACTGCTTAGTTCGATATCTACTAGTCCAGCATTTAGTAATGAGACCAAAGAAGCGTGTTTAGGTAAAACACCAAACTCACCTTCTTTACCAGGCAAAACTACGCTTTTTACATCGTTAGAAAATATCAAACCATTAGGTGTTACGATTTCTAAATGTAAAGTTTCCACAGATTACGCCTTTAATTTTTCAGCTTTTGCTACGGCCTCTTCGATATTTCCTACCATATAGAAAGCATTTTCTGGCAAATGGTCATATTTACCCTCTAAAATCGCCTTAAAGCCATTGATTGTATCTTCTAGTGTTACATATTTGCCTGGGCTACCTGTAAACACCTCTGCTACGAAAAATGGTTGAGAAAGGAATTTCTCAATTTTTCTAGCGCGATCAACTACTAGTTTGTCCTCTTCGCTTAGCTCATCCATACCAAGAATAGCGATGATATCTTGAAGGTCTTTGTACTTTTGAAGCACAGATTGAACACCACGAGCTACTTTATAGTGATTTTCGCCGATTATTTGCGGATCAAGCACACGAGAAGTAGATGCTAGTGGATCCACAGCTGGATAAATACCTTTTTCTGCAATAGCACGGTTAAGAACTGTAGTCGCATCAAGGTGAGCAAAAACAGTAGCCGGAGCTGGGTCAGTAAGGTCATCTGCTGGCACATATACAGCTTGAACTGATGTGATTGAGCCTTTTTTAGTCGATGTAATACGCTCTTGAAGCTTACCCATTTCAGTAGCCAAAGTTGGTTGATAACCAACCGCACTAGGAATACGACCAAGCAGAGCTGACATCTCAGAACCTGATTGAGAGAAACGGAAAATGTTATCAATGAACATAAGAACATCTAGTCCCATCTCATCACGGAAATACTCAGCCATAGTAAGACCAGTAAGCGCAACACGGTTTCTCGCACCTGGTGGCTCGTTCATTTGGCCATAGCATAGGGCAACTTTATCCAAAACATTGCTTTCTTTCATTTCATTATAAAGGTCGTTACCCTCTCTAGTTCTCTCACCAACACCAGCAAATACTGAATAACCGCTATGAGCGTGAGCCACATTGTGGATAAGCTCCATGATAATAACTGTTTTACCAACACCAGCACCACCAAATAGACCAACTTTACCACCTTTTGCATAAGGTGCTAGTAGATCAACTACTTTGATACCAGTCTCAAAAACCTCGCTTTTTGTGCTTTGCTCATCAAAGCTAGGTGCTTCTCTGTGAATGCTCCAGCGAGTTTTAAACGCAGTCTCTTCGCCCTCATCTATAACATCACCTGTAACATTAAAGATACGGCCAAGAACCTCTTCTCCAACTGGCACAGTAATAGGCGAACCAAGTGCTGTAGCCTCATGTCCACGAGTAAGACCATCTGTCATATCCATAGCAATAGTGCGCACACGGTTATCACCTAGGTGAGCCGCAGTCTCAAGCACTAGTTTGCGTGCTTTGCCCTCAAAGTCAAACTTGACTTCAATGGCTTCATTGATTTTTGGCAAGTAGTCTGCAAAATCCACATCAACTACTGGACCAATAATCTGGCTAATTGAACCCTTCATTTTTTAATCCTTTCGCAAATTTTTACTCATTAGGAATTCTAGAATTCCTCTGTCCTAGGAATTCTAGAATTCTAGATTATTTCATACTCTCAACACCGCTAATAATTTCAATTAGCTCAGTGGTGATGTTACCTTGGCGTGCTTTGTTGTAAGCAAGGTCTAGTTCTTTTACCTTTGCTTTGGCGTTTTTACTAGCATTATCCATAGCCTGCATGCGCGAGCAGTGCTCAGCTGCAAGACTATCTATTAGCGAGTAATACATACCGTATTCTAGGTATTTTTTCAAAAGCTCACCGATGATAGTATCATCTTCATTGCTAGGCTCAACTTCCATCAAAGAGTCAAACTTCTCAGCGTTTGCCATATCAAGTGGCATTTGAATCGGTACGATATCTTTGATGCGAATCTCTTGGCTTATCATATTTTTATAGCCATTATGCACCATGATAATCTTATCAGTTGCTCCTGAGTTAAAGTCTTTTATAGCCTCATCGATAATGCTTTGAGCTTTTTCATAAGTAGGCATAGAACTAACACCTCTATAGCTTTCCAAAATATCTATACCTTGGAAATTAAAAAACTCAATGCCTTTTTTGCCAATAGCTCTTAGGCGAACTTTGACTTTTTTAGCTTTATATTCTTCAATGAGCTTCTGGGTAGCATGGATTGTCGCCATATTAAAGCCACCGCAAAGCCCTTTATCTGCGGTAATAAAGATGATATCAACTTTATTTACCGGCGCATCCACATTGTAAAATTTTGAATTGCTAATAGCAGAGCCATATTTGTGGATTTTATACGATATCTCACTTAAAATATCTCTAATTTTTTGTGCATAGAGCTTTGACTTTTTGGCAGCTTCTTCTGCCTTTTTTAGCTTAGCGACAGAAACTAGCTTCATAGCGTTCGTTGTTTTTTGGGTATTTTGAACGCTCTTGATTTTTCTTTTTATATCTTTTAAACTAGCCATGTTCGCCCTTACTCAGCGCTAAAAGTAGCCTTAAACTCACTTAACGCTTTTTCAAGTTTTTCTTCAATATCTTTTTCTACTGATTTTTTAGAACGAATTTGCTCAAAAATATCAGGATACTTTGCCTCAATATACGGATATAGCTCAGCTTCAAATTTATTTACAGCTGAAGCTGGAATATCATCTAGGTAGCCATGAGAACCAGCATAGATTAGCACTACTTGATTTTCTACTGGAAGTGGGCTATATGGAGGTTGTTTTAGAACCTCAACCATGCGTTGCCCACGCTCAAGTTGTTTACGGCTGCTCTCATCAAGGTCGCTAGCAAACTGAGCAAAGGCTTGAAGCTCACGATATTGAGCTAGTTCTAGGCGAAGTGTGCCTGAGACTTTTTTGATAGCTTTGATTTGTGCTGCACCACCAACACGGCTAACAGAAAGACCAACATTGATCGCTGGGCGAACACCTGAGTTAAATAAGTCGCTCTCCAAGAAGATTTGTCCATCTGTAATAGAAATAACATTTGTTGGTATATATGCTGATACATCACCTGCTTGTGTTTCGATGATAGGTAGTGCTGTTAGAGAACCAGCTCCTAGTGCATCACTTAGCTTACTAGCACGCTCAAGCAGGCGAGAGTGTAGGTAGAATACATCACCAGGATAAGCCTCACGACCTGGTGGGCGACGAAGGATAAGCGACATCTCACGGTAAGCTACAGCGTGTTTACTTAGATCATCATAGACAATAAGTGCGTGGCGACCATTGTCACGGAAATACTCACCCATTGTTACACCAGCATAAGGTGCTAGGTATTGAAGTGCTGCTGGGTCACTAGCAGAAGCTGCTACTACGATAGTATATTCCATAGCTCCGTATTCTTCTAGTTTTTTAACCACTTGAGCTACGGTTGATTGTTTTTGACCGATTGCTACATAGATACAGATTACATCTTGACCTTTTTGGTTAATGATCGCATCTACTGCTACTGTTGTTTTACCAGTTTGGCGGTCACCAATGATAAGCTCGCGTTGACCACGGCCGATTGGAACTAGAGCATCGATGGCTTTGATACCAGTTTGAAGTGGTTCATGAACACTTTTTCTAGCCATGATACCTTTTGCTTTTTCTTCTATAAATCTACTCTCAGTTGCATCAATTGTGCCTTTTGCATCAAGAGGCTCGCCAAGTGAGTTTACTACGCGTCCTATCATAGCATCACCTACTGGCACACGAAGCAGTTTGCCGAGGCGTTTAACGCTAGTGCCCTCTACGATTTTATCGCTTTTACCAAGAATAACAACACCAACGCTACTTTCTTCTAGGTTTTGAGCAAGGCCTTTTTCACCATTTTCAAACTCCACCATTTCGCCAGCCATTACATTTTTAAGACCATAAACTCTGGCAACACCATCGGCTACTGAAATGACCTTTCCAGTCTCCTCGACATTTACGCTTAGATCGTAGCTAGCAATACGCTCTTTGATTATACTGCTAATCTCGTCTGCTTTTAATCTTGCACTCACGCTATCTCCTTATTTAATTGCTTTTAATATATGTTCAGTTAGTTTTTCTTTAAATAAATTCATAGAAAAACTTGCCTCAAACCCTAAATCTGAAAGCTCAATTTTGATACCATCATAATCTACTTTTTTGCTTTCAAACTCAATGTTTGCGTTTAGCTTTTTAGAAAATTTATCTTCTAGTTCTTTTTTGTTAGCTTCGTTTAGCTCAAACGAGCTAAAAATTGCGCCTTTGAATTTGTTATCTCTAAGAGCTTTTTGATATGAAAACTCCTTAGAAATATCAGGCAAAGCCTCTAAGCGCTTAGCTTTAGCCAAAGTTAGCAAAAAGTTTGAAAATTTTGCACTATTACACCCTACAAGGCTTAGTAAAAACTCAGCCTTTTTCTCAGCACTTAGACTTGGTAGATTTATTATATCTACAAATTTTGCTGAGGCAAAAGCTGATTTTATATCGCTTAATGCACTATCAATTTGCGCAATCTCGCTAGCATCTAGAGATGAAAGCAATGCGCCTACATATTTTTTTGCAACTACTTCATGCATTAGCTAACCTTTTTCTTAATAATATCTACAAGAGCTTGTTCGCTCACAGCAATATCTTTATCGCTAAATGCGTTATCAAGGACGCTAGCTACGGTTTTGCGGACACTATCACGGCGAGCGAATTCTTTTTGTTCAGCAAAGCTCTCATTTAAAATTCTAATAGCAGCCTCTGCATCACGCTCGATTTTTTCTTTTAGTAGTTTGGCTTCTACTTTGCCGTTTTCTATAAACTCAGCAGCTTGAACCTTCATTTTTTCAGCCTTAGCTCTGGCTTCTTCTTCTTTGCGTTGGGCTTCAAGAATTTTATTTCTTGATTGCGTCATTTTCTTTTCTATAGCTTCAATGCGACCTTTATAAGCATTTTTGATAGGATTTCTAATCAAGTAATATAAAATTATTACAAAGATAAAAAAGTTAATAGTCCTAGCTAATATATCATAGTCAGGCGCAGCATCTTTAGCACCAAAAGCAAGTAATGGTAAAAATAACAATAATACTTTCATTACTAACACCTTAAAGCTTTGATAAAACTGATTTTATCTCAGTTTTGATTATAGGTAAATTATCGCTTAAGGCTACTTTTAGAGCTTCTTGCTCAGTTTTTAGACCAGCTTCAAATTCCTTATAATCAGCCTCAAGTCTGGCTCGCTCAGCATCGATTTTACTCTTGCTGGCTTCATTTGCACTTTGAATAGCTGCTGCTTTTAGCTTAGATACTTCATCCCTAGCACTTGCTAGGATAGTAGCACACTCTTCTTCGTATTTTTTTGTGTCGTTGCCGTATTTTAAAAGCTCTTTTTCTTCATTTGCGATGCTTTCATTGCGGCTATCCACAAAGCTTAAAATAGGCTTGTATAAAATCACATTTAGCAAGTAAATCATAACTAGAAAAACTACTACTGTAATTCCAAGCAGTTTTGGATCAATTTCAAGCATTTTACCCCTTTCATAAAGTTTGAAAATTCTAGAATTCCCTATAAATTCTCAAAAAATTTCTTTGTAATCTTACAATAATAAAGTCTAAACTTTGCTTAATTTTGCTAATAATTTATCAATTTCTTTAAGCTCTTTAAAGCTCAAAGTGATTTTATTCCCACTTGTAGTGCTTGAAAAACCTAGTTCTTTAAAGCGATTTTTTAGTTTTAAAACACCACTATTTAGCTCATCTGCGGTCTTTGGATTTTTGATTTTTTTTACTAGTTCTTCAGTATCTCTTACGCTTAGATTTTGCCCTACTATGCTCCCAGCTAGCATTTTTTCATCATTTTTGCTAAGCCCTACTAGCACTTTTGCATGTCCGCTTGAGATTTTTTTATCTTCTATTAGTTTTTGTGTTTTCTCATCTAGGCTTAGTAGACGCAGGGTATTTGTAACCCAAGTGCGTGATTTTTTTAGCGAACTTGCTAGTTCTTCTTGTGTTATATTATGTTCGCTGATTAGTTCTTTTAGCGATTTTGCTAGCTCTATTGGATTTAGATTTTCTCTTTGGATATTTTCTATTAAGGCTAGTTCTCGCAGGTTTTTTTCAGCCGTGCTTAGCACAATCGCTTTTATTTGAGTCTTTCCTAGCATTTTTGTAGCACGCATACGGCGTTCACCTGCTATTAGCAAGTAGTCCTTTTCACTGCGTTTTAGCAGCACTATTGGCTGTATTAGTCCGTGTTCTTTTATACTAGCTGAGAGTTCTTTTAGTGCACTCTCATCAAAGTTTTTGCGAGGTTGAAATGGATTTGCTTTGATATAAGAAAGCTTGATATCTAGAACTTTATTGCTATTTAACTCTCTATCATAGTCAAACTGAGCATCATCTAAAAGCGCGCTAAGTCCTTTGCCAAGTGCCATTTTTACCTCATTATCGATGTTGCTAGGCTTTGATAAGCGATAGAACCAGTTGATTTACCATCGTATAAAATCACCGGTTTGCCAAAACTTGGACTTTCAGCTAGCTTTACATTTCGTGGGATAATGATAAACTCTTCTCCGGTTTTAAATAGCTTGCTCTTAAAGTGGTCTTTTAGATCAGCTACTGCTTCTTTTGATAGGTTGTTTTGTGCGCTATACATTGTTGGCAAAAAGCCTTTGATTTTTAGTTTTTTATTTATGGTTTCTTTTACTACTTTGATGGTATTTAAAATCTGCGCAAGTCCCTCCATAGCGTAAAACTCGCACTGAATAGGAATAATCACACTAGCACTAGCACAAAGCGCATTTATAGTAAGGCTACCCAAAGTTGGCGGTGTATCAATGATGATATAGTCATATTCTTTAGTAATTTCGCTGATTTTTTCACGCAAGATGGTTTTATAGTCTTGTTCGTCGCGAGAAAACTCTTGTTCAATACCTACTAGACCGATATTTGATGGAGCTAGGTATAGATCGGGTATTTGAGTTTCTAGCACGATTTCGCTTAGCTTTTTGCTGCCAGTTAGCACATGATAAATATTAAATTCATAGTCTCTGCGTGAAAATCCAAGCCCAGTGGTTGCGTTTGCCTGTGGGTCTATATCAAGCAAAAGCACCTTTTTGCCTGCTACTGCTAGTGAAGCTGAGAGATTTACAGCGGTGGTGGTTTTGCCCACTCCACCTTTTTGATTAGCTATTGTTATTACTTCGCTCATCTTGCTAAATATACCTTTTTATTATTTATGATAATTGCGCCATCATCTGCTAGGCTTGCATCACGAAGGGGCGTTGCTTTGCCATCTATATGAACGCTAAATTTTTTTGATTTTTCGAATTCTAGCAAGAATTTGCTTAAAATCTCTTTCCATTTTGGCAAATTTTTCAAAGTTTTTTCAAAGTGTGATAAAAGCGTCATCGGCTCTATATCAATATCTAAAGTTTGCGCGTATATCGGTGCTTTGGCTATATTGATGCCTATGCCACACACTATAAAATTACGGAATTTTGTGCTTAGAATTCCACCTATTTTTTGCTCTAAATAAAAGTCATTTGGCCACTTTAGCCACGCTTTTGAGCCAAGCGAGCGTAAAACCTGCGTCATAAGATAAGCAAAATAAATGCTAATTGCGCTTAAGGGCAAATCATCAGGCAGCATATCTTGCTTTAAAGCAAAGCTAAAATACAAATTGCCCTCTTCGCTCTCCCAAAGATTTGCCCTGCTGCCATATCCTGCGCTTTGGCTAGCAGCTGTGAGTATGACAGGAGCTTCTAGCTCGCCATTTTTTAGAGCTTCTATGAGCTTAGTTTGCGTTGAGTCGCAATTAGCTAAATATATTATCTCCAAGACCTAGCCTTTTACCATTTAAATATTCTTTTGCATCAAGGGCTTTTTTGCCTGCTTCTTGAATGCTAAAAATCTCCACAAGCCCTTTTTTTGCTCCCACGCAAAAGCTATTTTGATTTATAGCGCAAATTTTGCCGATTTGCTCATCAGCTACATTTTGGCTGTGAATTTTGATTTTAAGCAATTTTGTGCCATTGCTAAAATAAATGCTAGGCCAAGGATTAAAGGCTAAAAACTTGCGCCAAATTATGCTAATTTCATCATCAAAGCTGATTTGACCTTCTTCTTTTTTGATTTTTTTACATTTTGAGCTTAGGGCTGAAAACTGCGTTATAGGATTGATTTTTTCATAATTTTCTAGCGTTTTAAGAGCTAGCTTGCCAGCCATAGTGGCAAAAATGCTAAAAAGCTCTGCGCTACTTTTGCCCTCTATATCGCAAACTTCAAAGCCTAACATATCGCCATCATCAAGCCCCACGCCCATTTTCATAGCTGTTATACCACCAAGTTTTTTGCCATTTAACACCATTTGCTGCACGGGACTAGCACCACGAAATTCTGGCAAAATCGAAGCATGCAGGTTTATACAAGGCGCAATGCTTAAAATATCCTCACCCAAAATCTGTCCATAAGCAGCCACTACGATAAAATCAGGTTTTAAAAGAGCGATTTGCGCTGCTACGCCGTTTTTTAGGTTTTGGGGCTGAAAAATAGCAAAGCCCTTGCTAAGAGCGAATTCTTTTACAGGTGGCGAGCTAAGCACTGCCTTTCTGCCAACTGGTTTATCAGGCTGAGTAAAAACGCCTACAATCTCAAAATGCTCGCAAAGTGCTTTTAGCACGCTAAGAGCGTAATCTGGCGTACCCATAAAAAGTATTTTTTTCATAAAAACTCTTTAAGTAAACTAGAATTTCTAATAAAATCCAAGGAATTCTAGATTATAAATCTGGAATTCTAGAATTTCTAATAAAATCCAAGGAATTCTAGATTATAAATCTAGAATTCTAGAATTCCTAAATAAAAACTTCTAAGAATTCTAGAATTCCTATATAAAAACTTCTAGAAATTCTAGATTAGAATTCTAGAATTCTAGAATTCCCATAAAGTTTAATTCTCAAAAATCGTGCCGCTATTTTGCTTGCCATCAAGCAAAAAGCTACGCACCGCAGATAAATCAAAGCCACTAGCTAAAAACATTTTCTTACCCTGTGCTAAAAGCATACTAGCAGCCATTAGCTTTGTAGCAATTCCACCTGTACCATGCTCACTGCCAGCACCGCCTGCGCTTGCTATTTCAGCCTTATTTATAGTATTTACTACTGGGCGGATCTTGGCGTTTTTGTTCTCATTTGGATTGCTATCATAGTAGCCATCTATGTCGCTTAGCATCACTAGCATATCAGCATCAAAGCACAGCGCAGCATCGGCTGAGAGCCTATCATTATCGCCATAAACAATCTCAGCTGTAGCTGTGGCGTCATTTTCATTTATTATAGGCAAAATTCCAAGTTCTAAAAGCCCAAAAACTAAATTTTTAGCATGTGTGCTACGGTGCTTTGAGTCAAAATCAGCCGCATTTAGTAGAAGCTGGGCTGTTTTTTTGGCGTAAACACTCATTTTTTTCTCATAAGTAGCCATGAGATGAGGCTGCCCCACAGCTGCTAAAATCTGCTTGTGAACTATGCTATCACGCTTTAAATCTATCTTGGTCTGCCCTGCGCTAATAGCTGCTGAGCTTACTAAAATCACATCATAAACATCCATAAGCTCAGCAATAAGCTCACAAAGTGCGTTCATTCTCTCATCACAAAGTGTGCCATGCTCACTTAATACATGAGAGCCAACCTTTATAACTATTCGCTTTTTCATGTCAAATCCTAATTTGCTGTAATATTGCCCACTGCATTTGCTACCCCTGGGGTTATGTTTGGCGTGATGTCCTGGTCTGGCTTATTAGCTGGGGCTACTGCGCCGATTAGGTCTAGCACTGAGTTTTGCGTTTTTATATCATCTCTGTCTATACGAAAATAAATTTTTGCGATTTGTAAATCTTTTTCACTTTTAAAACCGCTAAAATTATTAGCATAGGCTGAAAATTGCATTTGCCCTGGATCTGAGCCGTTTGCTATAAGGTGGTTTAGCACAGTAAAGCTGCGAGCAGCTGAGAGGCGGTAGTTTTCTACATAATCAGCATTATCATCAGCATAGCCTCTGATCTCTACATCTACGCTACTTGGTAGCTTTGAGATTATCATGCTCACAGTTCGCAAAAAAATCTTTGTCTCTTCTGTGGTAATATCTGAACTAAGCTTATCAAAGCGCACTGAAGTTGGCAGGTCTATTGCTACTTGATTTTCAGCTTGGTCTAGGGCCACATTGTAGCGTTCGTTGTTTTTATTTTCTTGTTTTGAGTCTTGAATCATGTGCGAGTTATTTTGTGCTGTGCGTTCGCTCTCACCTGAGCGCTCAGCGTCCTTTTTCTTTGTTGGACTCTCAGCCCTAGGAAAATCAAAAATTTGGATAAAGGCTTCTTTTACTTCATTTGTCTTTGCAACATCAGACTCTGATATAGCCCATAGCGCAATAAACAGCGCTAGTAGCAATGAAAGGAAGTCTGCATATGGTACCGCCCATTTTTCGCCAGCAGGACATTCAGGACACTTTTTTTTCTTTGCCATTTTAGTTAAACTGCGAAACTCTAGGTTGAGATTTTTCTAGGAAATTAAATAATTTCGCCTCTAAGTTGCGTGGGTTTGAGCCCTCTGCTATGCCTACTAATGCTTCGATGATAAGCGCACGCTCACGGATAATGTCTTTTGAGTTATTAATTAGCTTAGTTCCCCACGGACCAAAAAAGGCATACGCACCCATAATTCCAGTAACCGTCGCTGTAAAGGCACCCGCAATACCAGCTGCCATCGCCTGTGGGTTATCAAGTAGCTGAAGCGCAAGCATTAGACCCATAACGGCTCCAACTAATCCAAATGTAGGGCAACTTTCTCCTGTGCGTATCCAAAAGTGCCCACACTCGTGGTAATACTCCTCAGTTGTTTCCATTTCAAGCTCAAGATTTTCTTTTACCTCATCTATTGGCTGGCCATCAACTAGCATGCTAAGACCGGTTTTTAAAAACTGATTATCAATGTTAGCTGCCTTTGCTTCTAGGGCTAGAATTCCGTCTTTTCTAGCGACTTGCGAGTAGCCAACAAGCTCTTCAATGCGCTTGTTTAGATCCACGCCAGCACCTTTAAAAACTAAGCCAAGCTCTTTAAAAGCTGGACCAACATAGCGTTTGTTTGTAGCTGTCATAGACGAAAACATCGCCGTTGGGATCACAATCATACAAGAACTAAGGTGAATAACATGCAGTGGGTTACCACCCTCCAAAATGTCGCCGATAGAAATACTAGTAACTGATAATATCATTCCCAACAAGGTAGTCATATCCATATTTTAAAGCCTTAAAAAAATTTGAGTGTGCAATTTTGCCAAAATTTTACTTAAAGTTCGTAAAATTCTAGAATTTCTACTTATTTTGTAGCATTAAAAGTAGACTAAAAACAAGAAATTCTAGAATTCCAACAAAATCTTTCGTATAAAAATTCTAGAATTCCTTATAAAAATTCTAGAATTCCTACTCACATAATTCCAAAGAAATCTTGCCATTTTTGATATCGGCGATTTTTACATTTATGCTATTGCCTTCTTTTAGTCCGCCTTTTATCTTACTGATGTGAAGAAGTCCATCCATACCATCACGCAGGCTGATAAATGCTCCAAAGGCGGTTTTGTTTTTTACCACACCATTAAAGCGCTCGCCTATGCTAAATGAGTGTATATCAGCCCTAAACTTAGGTGCTGGTTTGCCCTTGTTAGAGCTATTTTGCGTGATTTCTAAAATATGTTCTTTTGCGCCATCAACTGAGCTTTTATTAGAGCCTGTGATTTTTACCTCGCCTTTATCTCTATCAAGGTCTATGTCAACGCCCCATTTTTCTATGATTTCTTTTATGGTTTTGCCAGCTTGACCAATGATGTCTACGATTTTACTAGGATCAACGCTAAAAAGCTCTAGCTTTGGCAATACATCTTCATTTAGCACTATTTGCTCATCTGCGTTTTGCATAAGCCCTAGGATGTGAATTCTAGCTAGTCTAGCTTGTTCTAGCGCTTCTTTTAGCACCTCTTCTTTTATGCCACCAAGCTTAATATCCATTTGCAAGGCTGTTATACCCTCATCTGTACCAGCTACTTTAAAGTCCATATCGCCATCGTGATCTTCTAGCCCCATGATATCAGTTAGCACGGCATGTTTTTCACCCTCAAAAACTAATCCCATTGCCACGCCTGCTACTAGTTTTACGGTGTTTATTCCAGCTGCCCTTAGGGCCAAAGACCCACCACAAACGCTAGCCATAGAGCTAGAACCATTGCTCTCTAGTATCTCGCTAACTAAGCGAATAGTATAAGGACTAGCTAAATCTATACTAGGATAAAGAGCTCTTTTTGCTAGGTTTCCATGCCCAAGCTCACGGCGCCCTGGGGCTTTTATCATGCTAGCTTCGCCCACGCTAAAGCCAGGAAAATTATAATTAAACATAAACCTCTCAGGCACTGCGCCTTTTTTGTGTAGCACTTCGCTTAGCTGCGCAGCATTATCCCCACCAAGAGTGGCTACTACCAAAGCTTGTGTTTGCCCACGAGTAAAAAGACAGCTGCCATGCGCGCAAGGCAAAATATTTGTCTCTATGCTAATAGGGCGAACCTCATCAAGTCTTCTGCCATCTGCTCTTAGTCCTTCGTTTATGATTTGTTCTCTTACTATTTTGCGTTTGTATTTATCAAGGGCGTTTGAGATTTCTTCGCTAGTCCAGTTTTCCATTCTAGCTATATCACTAGCTAAGATTTTATTTGCGATTATATTAAGCTCGCTAGCTCTTTCGCTTTTTGCCATTTGATTTATAGCTATTGCTACTTCGTTAGCGTAGGAATTTTTTATATGCTCATAGACTGCCTGGTTATGAACCTCGCTACGAAGTGCGATATTTACATCTGCTTTTTTATGTGGGGTAAAGGCAGCTTCGTATTTTGCGCTAGCTTCTTTTATGGCTTTTGCGCCTAAATTTATAGCTTCAAGAATTCTAGATTCGCTAAACTCGTTCATATTTTGAGGGATTTGAGGTAAATCCATAAAGCTATCTGCAAGAGTGTCTATATTATTACTTGTTGGCAGTGAGCGCATTTCTATCATAAGTAGCTCGTCTTTGTGCCCTGCTAGATAAAGGTCTAGTGTAGAGTTTTCTAGCTCTTCTAGGTTAGGATTTAGTCTTAACTCACCCTCACAGCAGCCCACACGCACAGCATAAACATTATAATTAACAGGAATATCGCTTAGATAAAGAGCAGCTGAGGCAGCATTTAGCGCTGCTGTTTGAAGGTCTGTAGTCTCATCAGCTGAGAGCACTAGCACGGTTATTTGTGTTGGATAAGTATAGCCTTTTGGAAAAAGTGGTCTTAAAGAGCGATCTATAATGCGAGAAGTAAGAGTCTCAAAATCCCCTGGCTTTGTCTCCCTTTTTATATATCCACCAGGAATTCTGCCTACTGCGTATTGCTTTTCAATGTATTGGACTGTAAGGGGCAAAAAATCCTCACTCACAGGCTCGCTCTCACGCGCAACTGTAGCGAGTAGTACTGTTTTTCCTATACGCAAAAGTGCTGCTCCTGCGGCTTGGCGAGCGACTTTATTAACCTCAAAAATCTGTATTTGGTTTTGTAAATCTACTTTAACTTTCATCTTTATTCCTTGATTTGCTCTTTATTTTGTTCTTTGCTTTGTTCTTTTACTTTTTGGAGTGGCAGGTAGTGTGGGCTTTCTTCTAGGATTTTTAGCACCTCGCTCTCGCTAAAAACTGGTTTGGTTTTGTAATAAAATGCTGTGTTTACAAACTTTTGCGCCTTTTTTGCGCAGTAAATAAAGTCTAAGAAAGCAGCCGAGCTAATAGCTAAGCTCTCAGGCATCACCGCACAAGCAAGGCTAATACTAGCTGCCCCAAGGCTAGCCATACTCTTAGCTGCTACTGTTAGCTTTGCGCCACTCTCGCAGCCATCATTTACCAAAAGAATATTTCGCCCTTTTATAAAACTTAGCAAATTGCCTTTGCGGTATTTATAAACTTGTTTTAGCACTTTTTCTTCATATACCCTTTTTGCTTGACCATATACAAAGTCTTGTGTGATACCAAAGCAAGTTATAAGAGCATCATTTAGCACTATCTCTTCACTCTCTCCAACACAAGCTATCTCACACTCAGGGTTATTTGGTGCCATTATGCCAGCACTAAAAAACAGCTCATAATCAAGCTCAAGCTTGCTAGCTAAGTGATTACAAAAAGCAACGCCTTCTAAGCTAAGACAAACTAATAAAAAATTGCTACTTTTTAACTGCTGGACTTGGAGCATATCAAAGAGTATATCAGCAGCATTTATTTGATCTTCAAACATTTTTTCTCTTTAATACATCACATCTTTTGATTTAAGCGAAAAGTCATAGTTAAAATCACCAAAAGGATAAAAGGCAAAAAATACCATTACACTATTTTTAGTCTTTGGCTCAGGACCAGTTGAGGTATTTATAGGGTCTGTATTGCGCCTAAAGTAAATGCCATAATTCCAGCATTTGCGATATTGAGAGATACCTATTTGCCACATTTTTGTGTATTTTTCTACATAATCATAAGCATAAGCCCCAAACACCCTTATGTCTTTTGGGAAGGTATAATGCGCTGATGTTTGTAAAAAATGTGCTTTGCTTTTTATATTAAGGTCATCAAATTTCACATCATAGCTATCACGAATATCAAAATATAGCTTATTATAAGTAGTAGCTATACCATTTTGCGCAGAGGTTAGCTTCTTTTTTTCATGGTCGTAAGTAAGCTTGCTAAACACGCTAAAATAATCAAAATACAAATCAAGGCGATTATCAGTAGTTGCAAACCTGCCTTTGTTTGTGTAATAGCTAGTATTTAAAGAGTGCCTTAGGATTTTTTTATTATCACTATTAAAAAAATACTGAATGATGCCAGCATTTAGCGTTTGTCTTTGATATTTTTTATCAAGCTGTTCTACAAAGTTTTCTTCGCTCTCATCTTTATCAAAAGCAAACAAACGCTCTGCGATATCTGCGTATCTATATCCTGGCTGGATATAAGAAAGCTTTAAGTTCATAGCATGAAATAGCCCGCTATCATAAGCCCTAGCCAAATCACTGCTTAGCGCTATCTCGCTCCAGCTGCGAGCGTATTTTTCATTTTTTTTGTCTCTCATAAAGCCACTTTTATCTAGCTCAAAGCTTTTTTGATAGCTTATGTGCGAGGCATAAAGATTGTGCGTGTAGCTAAGGTTTGCCCAGCCATTAGGCAGGGTAAAATTTAATCCAACAGGCAGATTTAGCTCAAATTGTTGCGCTTTTGTGCCTATTTTTCTAGTATAGTTATGGTATTTTACATCTAGTGAGTAAGTAAGGTTTTTGCTTAAAAAGCTATCTAAGTAGCTGTGGTATTGTAAAGTAGGTAATTCTTGCAGCGTGTCTTTATTGCCGTATTTTGTAGCGATTTTAGCTGTGTTTATGTAATAATCTGCGTAAATACCAAAATAATGCTCTTTTGTATTTACAAAATAATTTATTTTTGAGTGAACCAAAGAGTCATAGGCTGAATTGCCATTTTCAAGCAAGTTTAAATAATCAAAGTCATTTAACTGCTTAAAACGCACATAAAGCCCCTCATTATAATCGCCATCAACTAGGTATTTTGCTAGCTTGTCCCTATCGTATTCTACCTCGGCGCCTATATGAGTGCTGTATTTTAGGCTGTTTTTGTCTTGGTATTTTTTAAAGTCTTTGAAAAATCCTGTGCGAATATATCCGCTAGAATAAGGTGAATCTGCAAAACGAAATGTAGCGTATAGTCCAACACCACGGTTTGTGCGAATCTGCGGATTTAGCTCTAAATCCCACTCGTTATACTCAGCTATATAAAAAGGCTGTTCAAAAAACAAGCCTTCGCTTTTTGAAAATGCAATCTTAGGCGTTAAAAAGCCAGTTCGGCGAGTTTTATCAGTGCTAAAGCCAAAATAAGGTAAATAAAATAAAGGTGTATTGCCAACAAAAGGTAAATTCCCATAAAAAACTGGATTATAAATATGTAGATATTTTTTTTGCTTATCTAAATATCCATCTTTATACTCTATATGCCAGTCAGGCTCACCCACATTACAGCTTGAGACTATTGATTTGCTTGTATCTATGCGACCATCGCTTGAACAAAGCTGCTCGCTAGCTATCCACAGCTCTTTGTTTTGATGCATAGCAAAGGTGTTATCTGTGGTGATTTCATTTGTTTTTAGATTGATTTTTGCGTAATTTGAGTTTGTAGCTTCTTGATTATTTCGCAAAATACTTACATTTTCAAAAAGCTCTACAACCTCGTTTTTTTCGTCGTATTTGGCTCTTTTTGCGCTTATTAAGTAGCTTGGGCTATATACTAGCACATCGCCAGTGGCTGTTACTATATCGCCAACTTTGTGAATTTCTTTTGCCACAAACTCTACATTTTCTACCCTAGCATATGAACTAGATAAAAACAGCGCAAAAAGTATAAAAAATCTATTTATTTTCACAAACAATAGTCCCACTTAGTTTATCATGCCAGCTTTGCTTAGTAGCATTTCCTAGCATCCAGATAAATCCTAGATAAAAACACCACTCGCTTATAATCCGCACACAAGCTCTAATTAATGCCTTTGGTAAGCTTGGAAAGTCTAAAATTTCGCCATCTAACACCATGATTTTCATCGCGATTTTGCCAAGACTTGCGCCGTATCGCCACACAAAAAATGTATGATAAAGCACCTTTAAAAGCATTAATTGCCAGAAAAACGAGCTTATCACAGCCATCATCGCCTGCATATCGCCAACAGCGTTTTTAAACGCATCATAATATATCACAAAAAATAGCAGCGAGATAATCACATCATCAATAAAATACGCAAACAAGCGTTTATTAAAGCTTGCGAGCCTGATATTTTCACGCTCTAAGCGTTCAGAGATACTCTCCATTTTTACCCAATCAAAAATATTTAAAGCTGTATTTTAGCAGATTTTGCTTTGAATTGCTTTATTTTTAGAAAATTTTCGTGATTTTTTCAAGGAATTCTAGATTATGATTCTAGGAATTCTAGAATTTGCTTTTAGAAATTTTTAGATTTAACCTTGGGAATTCTAGAATTTGCTTTTAGGAATTTTAGATTTTGCTTTGAATTGCTTTATTTTTAGAAAATTTCCATGATTTTTTCAAGGAATTCCAGATTTAACCTTGGGAATTTTAGAATTTGCTTTTAGAAATTCCAGATTTAACCTTGGGAATTTTGGGTTTAAGTACTAAAAATTCTAGATTTAACCCTAGAAATTCTAGAATTCCTAAGTAATTTTATTTTCTTAATGCTTGATAGGCTATATCTTTGCGCCACTGCGCACCCTCAAAGCTGATTTTGCCAACTAGCTCGTAGGCCTTAGCCTGCGCTGCTTCTATACTAGCACCTAGCCCCACAGCCACTAGAACTCGCCCCCCACTTGCTACTAGCTTGCCAGCATCATCGCTAACGCCTGCATAGCAGATGTGAGAGCCCTCAGGTTCGTTTTCTACAAAAATTTGCGCTGGCTTGCTTGCGCCATATGGATAGTTGTGACTTGCCATCACCACACCCACAGCAAACTTACCAGCAAGCTTAATATCTTCTAGCTTGCCCTGCGCTGCATTTAGCAAGGTTTTTGCAAAATTTCCTTCGATCAAAGGCATTAGCACCTCACACTCAGGATCACCAAAACGCACATTAAACTCAAGCACATAAGGCGTATCGCCAACTACCATAAGCCCTACAAAGAGCACTCCACAAAAAGGCGCACCCTCACGGCTCATACCATCAAGCGTAGGGCGAACAATCTCATTTTCTACTCTAGTAATAAGAGCTGCGTTTGCTAGCATACTTGGCGCATAAGCCCCCATGCCGCCAGTATTTGGGCCCTCATCGTTATCTTTTAGTCTTTTATGGTCTTGGGCTACTGGCAGACTAACGAAGTTTTTGCCATCACAAATAGCAAAAAAGCTTAGCTCAAAGCCGCCCAAGAACTCCTCGATCACCACTCTTTTGCCAGCATCACCAAAGCTAGCACCACTTAGCATATCAGCAGCTGCCCTTTTTGCCTGGTCTTTGCTAGAAGCGATTATCACGCCTTTTCCAGCACAGAGTCCATCAGCTTTTACTACGATTTTGCGATTTCCGCCATTAAAAATTGCTTCAATAAACTCATTTGCTTCTGCTTTATCATGCGTGTTTATAAAGCGTGCTGTGCGGATATTTTGGCGAGCTAAAAACTCCTTCATAAAGGCCTTTGAGCCCTCTAATCTAGCTGCTGCCTTGCTAGGACCAAAGATATTTAGCCCATGACTTTTGAAAATATCAACCACGCCATCGCTTAGAGCATTTTCAGGGCCAACTACGCAAAGCTCGATTTTATTATCCTTTGCCCAAATAGCAAGCTCATCAAAGCCCTTTATATCAACATTTGTAGCGATTTTTGCAGTCCCAGCATTACCCGGTGCTACAAAAAGCTCGCAACCATCATTTTTTAGCCTTCTAGCAATAGCGTATTCACGCCCACCATTTCCTATTATTAAAACTTTCATTTATATCCTTTTATACCCAAATAGCCGTCCGTTCCTTTGCTCGGCCTACATAAGCCAAACTTGCAATGAGCCACGCACTTTAGGGACAGCGCGGACTAGCCCGCCGTCATCACACCGCACGCAAGCGATCTTGCCAATACTATTTCGTTAGACCCCCATAAAAACGCGCCACGAACTATTCAGGCAAAGGTATTATAGCAAAAATACCTAGGAATTCTAGTGCTTTTGGATATTTTTTTAGAGTGAGAATTCTAAAATTCCTTAAATTTTATAGCAAATTCTAAAATGGTAATTTTGTTTTAGAGTAGCACTCAAAGCAAAGGCTCCAAGATTGCGAGGCAATTTTTTTCGCCACATGCCGCAGATAGAATAGCTAATTCATCAAGGCGTGTGGCGGAAAAAAGTGCCCGCAAGATGAGCCTAAAAACTAGCGTACTTTGGCTGGATTGCCATAGGCTTTAGCATTATCTGGGATATCTCGCACGAGAACTGAGCCTGCGCCTATCATAGCATTTGCGCCGATTTTTATGCCCTGAATAGCGCAGCTGCCTATACCAACCCACGCATGAGCACCCACCACGCAAGCCCCAGCAAGCGCTACTCGCGGGCAGATGTGAGCATACTCGCCAATAGCGCATTCGTGTTCTATGAGTGCGCCAGAGTTTATGATAGCCCCTGAGCTTATTTTAGCCTTTGCGTTTATGATAGCCCCTGGCATCACGCACACGCCAGCTGACAGGCTAGCAGAGCTTGAGATAAGCGCATTTGGATGGATTAGGCTTATTAGATTAAAGCCTGCGTTTTGGATTTTTTGGCTGATTTTTTCTCGCACTGCGCTTGAACCTATTGCTACAAACATATCATAACGCTCAAGCTCACCTTGATAGCAAAGAGAGGTTATATCGCCATTAGGCGCAGAGTTGTCGTCTAAAAAGATGATATTTTCATATCCCACAGCCCTAGCGATATCAGCGCAAACTAGCCCATGCCCGCCAGCACCGTAAATGTATATAGTTTTAGTTTCTGCCATTAAACTTCTCCGTAGTAGCCATGCCAGCCTTGCTTACGCCTTCTTTTTTTAGCACTTTTTTTATGCTAAGAAATGCGATTTTAATATCAAGCAAAAAGCTTAATTTTTCAGCATAAAGGGCGTCGTATTCTAGCTTTGCTGCCCAGCTGATGTCGTTTCTGCCATTTACTTGCGCAAGGCCAGTTATACCAGGGCGCACAGAGTGTCTGCTAGCCTGTCTAGGCGAGTAAAGCGGCAAATACTCTACAAGCAAAGGGCGTGGGCCAATAAAGCTCATATCACCTTTTAGCACATTAAAAAGCTGTGGTAGCTCATCAATGCTTGAAGCCCTAAGCTTTGCGCCAAAGCCTTTTAGGCGAAGCTCATCAGGGAGCAAATTACCATTTTTATCACGCTCATCACTCATCGTGCGAAACTTATAAATCTTAAAAATCTTGGCATTTAGACCAGGGCGTGCTTGGGTAAAAAGCACCGGCGAGCCAAGCTCACGCCTTATGCGCCACGCAGCCCAAAGCATAATAGGCAAAAATAAAATAAGCAAAAGCAAAGCAGCAATAAAATCTAAAATGCGTTTAAAAAAATGCTTATACATAAAAATCCTTTAAAAACTTAAATAATAGCATAATTTTAGCAGTTACTTTGTATTTTGCTAATTAGCAGATCTTTTTCTTGTGATTTTTATATTTTTACCCCAAATAATCTAGAATTCCCAGAATTTAGAATTCCTTATGAAAATACAGCTAGGAATTCTAAAATTCCTAAAATTTAGAATTCCACATAGAGATCCCCCAAAGGGGTTAGGGGATGACAGAGAATTCTAGAATTTCAAAAAGCCAAAAAAGATAGCTAAGCTTTAATATCGCAAATAAAGAACTTCATAACCTTACCAAGAGCTTTTACTTCTTGTTTCATTTCTGCGATTTTTTCTAAGCTTGTATCCATATTTTCTTTTGTAGATTTTGTAGTCTCAATTATGCTTTCTACATTTGCGTTTAGCTCTTTCATCGCTTTTTCGCCAGATTCTGCTACTTTTATGGCACTATTTGCTTTTTGAGATGAGTCAGAGCTTGTGGTGTAAATATTATTTAGCATTGCAGCCACATTATTTGCTAGCTCGTAACCCTCTTCTACTCTTGGCACGCTAGCTTCGATGATTTGGACTGCGTTAGCTACTTCTTGTTGGATAAGCTTGATAGTATTTGCTATCTCGTCAGTAGCACTACCTGTGCGCTCTGCAAGCGAGCGGATCTCATCAGCCACAACAGCAAATCCACGACCAACCTCACCAGCTCTAGCTGCCTCAATAGCTGCATTTAGCGCAAGCAAATTTGTTTGATCAGTTATCTCGCTAATAAGCTCAGTAGCGCCACCAATTTCATTTGCGTGATTGCTAAGCAACTTGATTTGCTCGGCTTGTTTTATTACATTTTCACGGATTTCTTGCATTTTGCTTGCTACATAATCACTAGCTTCTTTGCCTTCTTTGCTTAGCTTGGTAGCTTGGTTTGAGTTCACGCCTGTCTCACTAGTCATTTTCATCATCTCATTAGTACCAGCTACGACGCTAGTGATGATTTCTGAGCTAGTGCTTGTGATTTTGCTTTGTTCTGTGATGTCGCCACTTACTTTGCTAAAGTTATTTATCAAAATCGCAGTTTTGTCTTCTACTGAGTTAATAGCTGCTTGGACATTGCCTGAGATTTCAGCTAGCTTGTTTTTCATCGCTATTGTGTGTGCTAAAAGGCTGTTTGGATACTTTGTAGTAGCTTTTACGCATAGATTGCCACGAGCTACTTGTTGGACCACACGGCTAACCTCTTCTGGTTCGCCTCCAAGCTGAGTAATAATATTTCTAGCTACTACTATAGTGATAAAAATCGCAATAACAATAGCAAGTAGTCCTACTACTATCATAAGATGGGTAAAGCCATCAGTAATAGAGCGAACTTCGTTTGTAAGCTCGGTGTTTAGCTTTTCTTTAAGGTCAATGAATTTGTTAATAGTAGCTAGCCAGCTAACAAAATGCCCGGCTGTTTCGTGCATCAAAAGCTCTTTTGCCTTTGTGCTGTCACCTGCTTTTTTTAGCTCTATAACATTTTTGTATGATGCTTCGGTTTTTACTCTTATGTCTTGGATGCTTCTTAGTATGCTAAGCTCCTCAGTTGTTGCTACGCCGGTTTTGTTCATAGCCTCCATTTCATTGTAGCTAGCTATATAAAACTCATTTAGCTTATTTATGGTAGTAAGTAGAGCATTTAGCTCGGCTTCATCATCTACTAGCACCACATCACGAACAGCAATTGCCCTATCGTGAACTGAGCCACGAAAGTTAATAGCATAGCGTTGTTGCTTTGCGTTTATATCATTGATTTGTGATAGCATGCTATTTACTTTGTTGATTTGCATGATGCCGATACCTGCAAGTAACAAAATAAGCACGATCACAATACCAAAACCAAGACCTATTCTAGAACCCACCTTCATACTTGAAAAGTTCATTTTACACCTTCTTTATTTTCAAAAAATTTGGCGATTTTAGTAAATTTTTGTAAATTTATTATAAAATTTAACTTTTTATTAATTTTTTACTAGAAAAAGAGTTTTTAAAAAGACTAAAAAGAACTCAAAGATTTCTAGAATTCCCAGAGTTTTTAAAGTAGAAAATTATAAAATTTTCTTAGGAATTCTAGAATTTCAATCTAGAATTTCAAATCTAGAATTTCAAATCTAGAATTCCAATCTAGAATTTCCAATCTAGAATTCCTAAGGCTTTAAGTAGCTTTATATTTTATTTGCCAGCACGCTCTATATACTCGCCACGCACAGTATCTACACGGATAACCTCGCCTTCTAATACATGAAATGGTATCTGGACGACTGCACCACTTTCTAATGTAGCTGGCTTTTTGTTTGAACCCTGAGTGTCACCACGGAAGTTTGGCTGAGTTTCGATGATTTTTAGTTCTACAACTTGTGGGACTTCTACGCCGATAGCTTTGCCATTGTGAAATAGCACTTGAACCATAATTCCATCAATCATCCATTTTTTTGCCTCGCCTACATCCTCATCACTAATAGCTACTTGCTCATAACTCTGGGTATCCATAAACTGGCAGTTTTCGCCATCATCATAGAGGTATTGCATTTGCTTTTCTTCAAGGTTTGGTGCATCGCATTTATCACCTGCGTGGAAGGTCTTTTCAAGCACTTTGCCATCTATAAAGCTTTTGATTTTCACGCGCACAAAAGCTGGACCTTTGCCAGGTTTTACATGCTGATATTCTACGATTTTAAATGGAATTCCATCTATTTCTATTTTTAGACCTTTTTTTAGATCCCCCATTTGATAACCTGCCATTTTTACTCCTTTTTTTATTTAGTTTATATATTAAAGTAAAATTTAGTGCTATTGTCCGTTTAGTGCGGCTAAACTGAGCGACTGCGAATGAGACGCACTAAGCGTGCGTCGCAATGGAGCAGAAGCGAAGTTTAGTCGCAATAAGCGTGGCAAGAGCGCTAAATTTCAGCGCAGCGTGCCCAAATGCAAGTCTCTAGCGCATTTAGTTTAGCTAGCACCTCTTTGCTCACTTCTTGATCTACCAAAATAACAGCCAAAGCCTCACCATCCCCGCGGCCTAGGCGAAAATCAGCTATATTGATATTAGCACTTGCTAGAATGCTCGAGACATCACGGATAACGCCTGGCACATCAGTGTTTTTAAAGACTATCATGCGACCTTTTGGTTTAAAATCGGTCTTAAAGTCCCCTATATTAACAATGCGTTGCTCATCATCGTCAAAGATAGTTCCGCCGATTTTTACGCTACCATTATCTGTGGTGATTTGCACGCTGATTTTGTTTTTATATCCACTTGCAGGCTTGGTTTGTATAGCGGTTTCTATGCCTTTTTCTTTTGCTACAAAGCTAGCATTTACATAGTTTATCGCCTCTGCTAGGCTACTTTTTAAAGCACCCACCAAAGCAAAGGCTAGCATGTTGTTTGCATGCTCTGCGATATCGCCATTTGCAAAAAGACTTATATTTTTGATAGCGCCCTCGCTAAGCTGAGCGGCAAAATACGCAATCTTGCTAGTTAGCTCAATAAATGGCTCTACATAAGCAGGCAGCTCTTCTGTTTTTATCGGCAGATTTAGAGCATTTGGATAGCAAATGCCTCTGGCTGCTTGTATAGCTTGCTCGGCTGCGCTACGCGCTATGTTTTCTTGGCTTTCTAGCGTATTTGCGCCAAGGTGCGGGGTAGCACTTACATTTGCTAAATCTAGTAGCGGATGAGTATTGCCTGGTTCTTTTACAAACACATCAATGCCAGCAAAGGCAATTTTGCCGTTTTGTAGATTTTTTAGCAGCGCATCTTCGTTGTATAGGCCACCACGAGCGCAGTTTATTAGGCGAACGCCGTCTTTCATTTTTGCGATTTGTTCTTCATCTATCATATTTATAGTTTCTTTGTTTTTTGGCGTGTGAATAGTGATAAAATCGCACTTTAGGATATCATCAAAGTTTTTAGTGTATTCTACGCCAACGCTTGTAGCCTTGCTAGGTTCTATATATGGGTCGTAAGTGATGACTTTCATACCAAAGCCTAACGCTCGCACACCAACACGAGAGCCGATATTTCCAAAGCCGATTATTCCAAGCGTTTTACCAAAAAGCTCAGTGCCATACCATTTCTCACGCTTCCAAGTTTTGTTTTGTTGCAAGTCATTTACGCTTGCTATGTAGTTGCGAGCTGAGTTTAGCAGGTGGCACATTGTCATCTCCACAGCTGCGATTGTGTTTGCTGTAGGGACATTCATTACGATTATTCCGTGCTTTGAGCACTCATCAATGTCTACATTATCCACGCCCACACCAGCTCTTACTAGTGCTTTTAAGCCAAGAACTGAGTTTATAAACTCCTTACCACAATCAGTAGAACTTCTAGTAATTGCTACATCACAGCCCTTTACAAGTGCTGGGAGTTGGTCTTTTGGCACGATGACAGCGTCGATTACTTCGATGTCTTTTTGCGCTCTTAGGATTTCAAATCCCACCGGATGAATAACATCACAAACTATGACTTTTTTCATTTTAAAGCCTTTATTTTTGAGTTGATATTGTATTGTTTTAGCTCTGTTACAAAGCTATTTGCCGCTGCTGCTGAGGGTGCTGCGATGATGATCTTATGCACATCTCCTACCTTTGCTACGCTCAAATCTATATCCATAGACCTAGCCAGACGCCTCATACAAAATAACGAATAATCCGTGCATTTTGCTACTATTACTTCGTAGTTTATCTTTGGGGCTGGTGGGATAGGCTTAGGGTAATTGTCGTTGATTTCTATATGAATGAAATTTACTGGTAAGACCTCTGTGCTAGCTTTAAACTGAGCCACCTTGCTTATCCAGCCACTTGCAGTAGCGGTATTTTCTTGGTTTAGGACATTTGTCTCTATATTTTCAGAGCTGAAATTTAGTGGACTAACTTGTGCATATTTTAGTAGCAAAAGTCCAGCCATAAAAACAAAAACACCCAAAAACACTAGCGCAAAATACATCACACGAATGTTCAAGCCAAGTCCTTTTTTATCTTAAAAATCTAGAATTCCTAGCTAGGAATTCTAGATTTTAAAACTAACTAGTTTAGCTGTTCTTTGATAATATCACCGATTGTGATTTTATCATCACTAGCAGCGTTAAATTTATCAAGTGCCTCACGCTCTTTTTGAACTCTTAGCTTCTTTTGGCTAAGGCGAATTCTAGCCTTGCTTTTATCAATATCAGCAATAGCTGCTTCAATGCTAGCACCAACGCTTAGCTCATCAGTAGCGTCTTCTTTGCGAATTAGTGCTTCTACTCCACCAACAAGCTCTACAAATGCGCCAAAGTCTTTTACATCTTTAATGCTGCCAGTTACTTTATCGCCTACTCTGTGTTTGCTGGCAAAGTCTGCAATAGGGCTGTCTTGAAGCTCTTTTAGGCTAAGAGAGATTTTGCCGCCTTTATCATCAATTTTAATAAGTTTTACTTCGATTTTCTCGCCTACTTTTAAGAAATCTTTACATCTTTTGCCTCTATCCCAGCTGGCATCTTCATTGTGTAGTAAACCTTCTACAAAGCTTGATTTTGTAGGGATTTTTACAAAAGCACCAAACTCAGTTGTGCTAACTATCTCACCTTTTAAAATATCACCTGCTTTATGCTCAGCTTTAAACTCATCAAAAGGTTTAGCAAGAAGATTTTTTAAGCTCACTCTTAGGCGGCGAGTGTCGTGATTTATCTCAATAACCTCTACATCGATGCTCTCGCCTTCTTTTATAAAGTCTTTTGGATTGCTGATATTTTTATCCCAGCTAATCTCGCTAATGTGTAAAAAGCCCTCTACATCATTGCCAAGGTCTACAAATGCACCATAAGGTTCGATATTGCTAACAGTTACGCGTATAGCATCGCCTACGCTAAGACCTTCTTTTATCTCGCTCCATGGATCTGGCTGAGCGGCTTTGATTGATAATGAAAGGTGTTTTTTATCTTTATCGTAGCTAATGATTTTTACATCCACGCTATCGCCTTCTTTGTATAGCGAAGCTGGGTTGATAGGGCCTTTGTAGCTGATTTCTTTGTAATGAACCAAGCCATCTGCGCCACCTACATCAACAAACATTCCATAGCTTGTGATTTTTTTGATCACACCAGTTACTACCTCGCCAGTGCGCGCTGCGATTTGCTCCAAAGCTTCTTTGCGCTCTTTGCGACTTGCATCACTCATGCGGCGTTTTGAAGCTACGATGCTATTTTCCTTAGCATCTACTTTGATAACTTTTACTTTTGTTAGAGTTCCTACATTTGCCTCTCTTATTTGCGAACGAGGGATGAAAAACTCTACGCCATTTTCATCATATGCTATATATCCGCCTTTGTTTTTGCTAGCGATTTTTACTTCAAATACATTTTCAGCATTTTCATCGTATTTTGCGATAAAATCAGCTACTTTTGATTTAGCAAGAGCTTTTTTGTGTGATACTATCGGACGACCACCTCTTGAGCCTGTGATTAGAACTTCGATTTTATCGCCGATTTTGTATTTTAAAGAGCCGTCGTTTGCTGTGATTTCGCTGATATCCATTACTCCATCAGATTTTTTGCGAACATCGACTAGGACTTCATTGTCCTTGATATTGACAATTTCACCTTCGCATAGAGAACCGTTTGATTCTTTTTTGAAAGACTCTTCAAGTAGAGTTGCGAAATCCTCATCGGTTTCGTGGATTTGGTGTTTTTGTACCGCCATGGTATTTCCTTTAATTTTTATTTTGTAAGTCGCTGATTTTAGCTAATTTTTACTTATTTTTTGCTTTGTTAGACTAAATTTTTGAAAGAATTTCAGTAGTGCTAGAAAATGACAAACTTTTTAGTTTTAAAGTATAATTTGCGGTTTTTATCTTATCTAGCACTATTATAGGGTTGTTTGAGAGCATTCCACTTAGCTTTTGGCGCACTTTTAACTCTTTTTTTAGGCCTGGGGCGCTAAAATACAGCTCTTTTGTGTTTTTATACTTAGTTTTTGCGATTTTATTAAAAGTTTTTAAATCTACTAGCCAAATATAGTCTTTTACACAAGCAATATGAGCTTTTTTTTCAAGCTTAAATGAGCTTTTTTCTTTTGGCAAAAGAGAGCCAAAAAGGATGTAGCTAGGCTTGATTTTTGAATCTATTTCAAGACTTGCGCTAATTAAGCGGTAATTTTGAATTCTAGTTTTTCTAAGTTCAAAGGCTCTACTACTTTTTTCGTATTTTTCTACTTTTTTATAAAGTTTTATTCGTTCTAATGCGCTTGCTGGCTGGATTTGCTTGCTTATAGGACAGCTAAGCTCGCTTAGATATGCCTCAGCCCTGCTCATATTTAGAGCGTATAGACAGCCGCAGTAGTTTTGGTGATAGAGTTGTTCTTTTTTAGCATTGGCAAATTGTTCACTAGTGCCTCCACCTTTGCGAAAATCAGGGGCAAGATACTCTATATTATATTTTTGCGAGATTGCTTTTAGGCGTTTTTCTAGAAGCTTAAACTCTTTTTTTGGACTCATTAAAAGTGTGGTTGTAATACACTTTTTGCCAAGTTCTAAAGCCTTTTTGGCAGTATTTTCAAGGCGAAAATCAAAGCAATATTTACAGCGCTCGCCTTTTTCAGGCTCATTTTCAAGCCCTTTTGTGCCTTTTAGCCAGCTTTCATAGTCGTATTCGCCAGCAATTAGAGCAATTCCTAGTTTTTTACACGAGCGTTTTACATCATTTAGGCGCAGCAAATACTCACTATAAGGATGGATATTTGGGTCGTAGAAGTAGGCTGTGATTTTACTTTTATCCTGCGTAGCGCAAAGGCGTTTTAAAAAATAATCGCTATCTACGCTACAGCAAATATGAACTAGCATGCTTAGTTGCGAGTTGGTGCTGCTTTTGCCTCAGCACTATCTGGATAGGCTTGTTTTAGCGCAGCGTAAAACTTATTTGCGTTTGCAGTATCGCCGATTTTATCACAGCTAATTGCAGTGTGATAAAGTAGTTTAGGCATATAGCTGCCTTTATCATATAGATTTACACTAGCTCTGTAATAAGGAATAGCATCAGCGTATTGTTTTGAATTGTAAGCGATTTCGCCTAGCATAAAGTTAGCATAAGCTGGCTTATAGTTTTTATCTAAAAGCAAGGCAAAGGCCTTTTTTGCATCGCTATACTTTTTATCTTTGTAAGCTTTATCAGCAAGTTCTAAAACGGCTTTTAGCTCCATTTTAGTTATATCTGGGGCATTTTCTTTTGCTGCAGATTTTGTTTGTTCTTTAGAGTTTTTTTTCTCTTCTTGCTTGCTATCTATTTTTTTATCAGTTTTTTCGGTTTTTGTCTTAGCTTCCATAGCAGCACCTAGTGCTTTTACAGCGTCGGTTAGCTTGTCAAGCTTTTCGCTTTGTTCTGCTTGGCTTTTTTTGATTTGTTCTATTTGGACGCTGATATCGTCTTTTAGAGCACTTTCTACATCACCTATTCTGATGCTTAGTTTTTGGTTAGCTTCGCCTAGTCCACCTACTATGCTTTGTAAGCCTTCGATATTTTGCTTAGCGTCTACTATATCAGACTGAGTATTTAATATAGCTTCATTTTGGGCGGTCTTGCTTTTAAAAGCTGAAGTTTCTGCGCCAAAAAGTGAGCTAGCCCCCAGCAGGGCTAGCAAGATAAGATGAAATTTCATCAATTATCTCTTTTTATAGCTTATTGCATTACTCTAAATTCGTCGCGACGATTTTGAGCATCGCAAGCTTTTGAACGCTCAGTACAAACTGGTTTACTCTCGCCATTTGAAGTGATTTCGATGCGACTCTCGCTTACGCCTTGAGCTACTAAGGCATCTTTTGCAGTTTTAGCGCGTTTTACGCCAAGAGCGTAGTTATACTCATCAGAACCCCACTCATCGCAGTTACCCTCTACAAGAATGCGAAGATCCATTGCATCACCACTGTTGAATAGAGCAGCGTTGCTATTTAGTGCGCCTTGTTGGTCAGCACGGATGTTGAACTTATCAAAGTCAAAATAGATATTTTGAACTCTGCTGTTAACCCCGTTGATAATGCTAGCCATGTCTTTGCTATACATATCCTCGTTGTTTGTAGTTGTAGTTGTAGTTGGAGCTTTTGAGCTACAACCAGCCATGAAAATAGCGGCGAAAACCGTAGACAAGAAAACTAATTTTTTCATTATTTTACCTTTGTTTAGAATTGCAAAAGGGCATTATATCACACTTTTATTTTTTTAAAGCTAAAAATAAACTTAATTTTAGCTATTTTTTATATATTTTTTTTTAAAAATCATCAAAACTTAGGCTACCTTTGCTGTAATTTGTAACCTTGCTTTCAAAAAAGTTGCTTTTTTGATCGTTAAATCTACTAAAATCATCCACCCATTTAATAGGATGCTTAGCATCATAAAGTTTTTTTAGCCCTATTGATGTTAGGCGGTTATCTACTAGGTAGTGGATGTATTCTGTGATTATTTCATCAGTTAAGCCCATGATTTGGTTTTGAGTTATATATTTGCCCCACTCGATTTCTAGCTCGCCAGCTTTTCTAAACATATCATAGATTTTCTCGCAAAGTTCATCTGTAAATAGCTCAGGGCGTTCTTTTCTCACGCTATTTATCATGTTTTGAAAAAGCAGTAGATGCGTAATCTCATCTCTTTGTATAAAGCGTATCATTTGCGCAGAACCTAGCATTTTACCTGCCCTTGCAAGCGCGTAAATAGCAGAAAATCCGCTGTAAAAATAAATTCCTTCTAAAATTTGATTTGCCACCATTGCTAAAAGTAGCTTTTCATCAGTTACCTCGCCTGCTAGCTCTTCATAAACGCTTGAAATATAGTCATTTTTACGGCGCAACACTTCATCGTGCTTTTCCATTTCATAGATTAGGTCGGTATTATCGCAGATTGCCTCTACCATTACAGCGTATGATTTGCTGTGATTTGCCTCTTCGTAGGCTTGGCGAGTCAAAACCGCATTTATCTCAGGGGCTGTGATATAAGGATTTATATTATCAGCTAGGTTATTTGTCTGAAAGCTATCCATAGAAATAAGCTGGCTCCACACTAAATCATACATGCGTTTTTCATGCGCTGTGAGATTAAAGGCGTAGTCTCGCACATCATCAGTAGTATCTACTTCTTTTGGAAACCAAGTGTTTGCCTCCATTAAATCCCAAAGTTTAAGCGCCCAAGTATATTTAGCCTTTGTGAAGTTTAAAATGCCGTGTGGATTGCCACTAAATACCTTGCGTTCGCTAAGGCTCTCTGTGCTTGCTGGATTGTAAATCTTTTTTCTTTTCATCTAAAATTCCTTAAATTTTTTAAAACGCAAATTGTAGCCAAGTTTAGCTTAAATTTCTTTAATTATAGTTGTTTTGATTTTTTAGTTTCTCTAAGCTTTATGTGGAACTGCTGAATTTGCGGTACTAGATAAAACAGCAACAGTTGCGCTTAAAACAGCTAGTGCATAGTGGGAGCTGCTGCTAGGTCTCTTGCTAATCGCATATAGACAAAATGAGATCTACACAAATGCAATAAATGTGCTAAAATAATAGAGAGCTAATAGTATTTTAAACTTACTACTCCAAATACCCCACAGCAAAGGTAGCAAAGCTCATAAAGCGAACTACGCAAGAGTTTAGGTTCCCGCTTTTTGCTGTGGCGTTTGAGATTATTATTATTTCTTTTATTTCATTGTTTGCTAGCTTTTTTGCTCTTAGTAGTGCAAGTTCTGGTGGCAAAAACGGCAAAACTAAAATTCCAGTCCTACTTTTAGGCAAGTAAAAATCAAACGCGCCTTTAAAATAAACCTGCTCTCCAGTTTTTGCAAGCTCGCAAAATACCATATTTTCAATGATTTTTCTAGGATTTTTGCCAAGCACAAAAAGCTTTCGCAAAGCAAAATCACAAAAATACATACGCTTAAATCTAGAATTCTCATCATAATTTCTAGCAAAAGCGATTATTCCTTTATCTTCTAAGGCTTCAAACTCGCTATAAAGTGCGTTTTTGCTAAGCTTACTCTTTTCTTTAAGCTCTCTAAAAATGGCTATTGCATTAAAGTTTAGACTCTCATACAAGCAATTTGTGCTAAGTGCTTTTAAGCCAAGCTCGCTAGTATTTGCAAAAACTGAGTAAGCCAAAAGCTCTCTACTAAGCGCAGATGGCAGGGAGTTTCCACTACTCATAAAAGCCGCAAATGCCGTGCTTTCATCGCTATTTTTGCTAAAAGCAATGAACTCTTCAAAATCAAGCCCACTAAGCAAAACGCTCTCAAAACCAGCGATTTTAAGGCTTTTTTGCCTAGAAATTAGCAAAATCTCATCACAATCTGGCAAAATCTCAGGGCCTACTTTAAGATTATCTACGCAAAGTGCGCTTATATTTTGCTCACGCACAAACTCGCAAAGTGCTTTAAAATCAATATTATAGCGCAAGTCGCTAGCATCAATGTAAAAAGCATTTTTACGCTCATTACACCATTTGAGCCCTAGGCTAGTTTTACCACTTAAAATAGAGCCAAAAAGCAAGGTCTTAGCACTTTTTATTTCAAGCTTTCGTGGGATAAAGCTACGCTCTTTTGGCTGATTTTCATATAAAAACTTTAACATTTATTCTCTTTTTCGGGAATTCTCTTTTAGGGAATTCTAGAATTCGCTTTTAGCTTAAAGCTTTTTCTAGTTAGCTCGTTTGCGCCGTATTTTGCTAAGGCGTCTTGGTGTGCTTTTGTGCCATATCCTTTATGGATTTCATAGCCAAACTCAGGGTATTTTTGCCCCCAAGCCCTCATAGAGCGGTCACGGCTTACCTTTGCGATTATGCTAGCAGCTGAGACTTCCGCTACCAAGCTATCAGCTTTTACTAGGGTGGAGATGCCGCTTACGCCGTAGTTACAATTACCATCGTAGATAAAAGAGCAGTCTTTAAAATGCGCCTTTATCACCCTTAGAGCTCTAGCAAGGCAGGCTGAGAGACCTAGCTCATCAATAATAGTATTTCTAAAATAAACCACGATATAATCGCATTCTCTCGTGATTATATCAAAGATTTCTTCTCGTTTTTTCTCGCTTATTTTCTTAGAATCATCAAGCAAGCCAAACTCGCTAAAACTAGCCCCAAAAGCACATCCTGCCACAGCTAGCTCTCCAGCCAAGGCACCACGCCCAGCCTCATCAATCCCACAAATACGCCCTAAAATCTCAGCCCCAAACAAAGAGTCTTCAAACATTTTTTTCTTTTTTATTTAGCAAAACTGAGTGTAAAAAAGCAAGCATAATAAGCGCAAAGCTGAGCGTGCCTGTAATGATCTCGCCCACTTTGCTAAAGAGATTTATAAACATTATTATAGCAAGGGCTAAAATCGCATAATGCGCCCCATGCTCTAAAAATCTAAACTCGCTTAAAGTGCCTTTTTCTACCATATACAGCGTAAGTGCTCTAACAAAAAATGCGCCTATGCCAAGACCGATCATAATAATAAATATATTATCACTCATCGCAAATGCGCCTATAACACCATCAAAGCTAAATGAGGCATCCAAGGTCTCTAGATACAAAAACCCAGCAAGCCCTGTTCTAGCCGCACTTTCATTTGCGCTAGACTCGTCCCCACCTAGCCACTCAGACAAAATCCCTAAGCTCATATGTGTCAAAATCGCAGCAAAATACGCAATAGCACAACTTATCTGCCCCACAAAATACACGATAAAAACACCAAGCAAAATCGCCACAAACACGCTAGCATTTTTTGCTCTACTTAGTGCTAGCATTACTTTATTACTCTCAATTAGCGGTATCCAGCGGACGCTACGCCCAGCAAAGAAAAACTCCAAAGCCACCATAAGCAAAAACGCCCCACCGAAGGTGTAAATCTCCATTTTGTGAGCATCTAAATGCTCGTGGTAAGCGGCTATATCGTTTATAGCAAGGTTTAGTGTTTGGGGCAGACTTATACCAGCAGCCACGCTAACGATAATAATAGGAAAGGCAAAACGCATGCCAAAAACCGCTATAGGTATACCCCAGATGATAAAACGCCTTCTCCACACCTCGTCCATGCCACCTAGCACCTTAGCATTTACCACAGCATTATCAAAGCTAATGCTAATTTCTAAGACCGCAAGCAAGGCGCAAATATACGCCCCAGCAATCCCAACAAAATACCACGCGACCCCAATACCCACAAGTGAAATCACAATTGATGAATAAAAATATTTCACAATAAATCCTTTTTAAACTTAGTTTTAGGAATTCTAGAATTTCTACTAGGAATTCTAGATTTAGTCCGCAGGAATTCTAGATTTGCTAAGTCTATCTTTCAAACATATCAAGATTTTTGTCATAGTATTTGCTAGAAACGCCAAAATGCCCCAGCAAGGTGTGAAAAATATTATCTTGGCTAAAACTCACGCCTTTTTTAAGCCTACTCATCAAATCAGCATTTTTGCTATAAAACATCAGCGGCACATGCCTTTGCTCATCAGGAGCGATAATATAAGGCAACCCGTGTAAATAAATGCCATTTTCACCAAGACTCTCGCCGTGGTCGCTAATATAAATAAGCGAGCCCTCAAAGCTCTCGTTTTTTTCAAGCTCAGCTATAAACTCGCTGATTAGATAATCAGTGTATAAAATCGTGTTATCATAAGTGTTTATTATCTCATCTCTACTACATTTTGCCAAATCGCTTGTATCGCAAGTGGGCGTGAACTTTTTCATCTCATTTGGATAGCGCTGATAGTAGGTAGGCCCGTGCGAGCCAAGGATATGAAGCACGATTATAGCGTCTTCTGGCTGATCTTCATAGTTAGAGAGCTGATCTTTTAGCGCAGTGATTAAAATATCATCAAATTCTTTGCCAAAATACATCCACGGCACTCTATCACACACGCCTTTACAGCCGCCGTTATTATTGCCATACCAGCTCACATTCACGCCAGTACTAGCCAAAAAGTCAATAGCATTTTGCGCATTTATATCATCATCGTAAGCCACTCTTGGCTGGTGAGAAAACATACACGGCACAGAAACAGCAGTTAGCGTCCCACAAGAAAGAGCGTCAAAATACGCCGCTTTATTAGCAGCTACAAAAGGCTTTGTGTAGGCGTTTGTGTCGTTTTTGCTATATCCTAGCGCGCTATAATTTGCCGCTCTTGCAGTCTCGCCAAGCACAAAAACTAGTAGTTTTGGCTTGCTAGCATCACTTGGAATTCTAGTAGCGTCTGCGGCTATCATTTCAAGTGGCTTTGGCGGACTTAGTTTTGAATTTAGCGCCTTAGCAAAAGAACTAAGCGGATAATACGGCAGATGAAGCTTTTTTAGATTTGAGTTATTGCGGAAAAATGGAATTACGCTTTGTGAGTTTAAAAGCACAAGCACGCCAGCAAAACCAAGGCTAAGCACAAAGCCACAAAAGCCCCGTAAAAACGCTATTTTAATGCCTTTTTTATACTCTATTTTTACAGCCGTTAAAAGCCCTATTGGCAAAATTACCAAAAAAAGCGTCCATAAAATAAGCTTGAAGTTTAGGTAGCTTAGGGCTTCTTTATTATCAGTTTCTAGCACTGTTATCATCATATCTTGGTTTAGCAAGGTGCCATAATTATACATAAAATACGCACTAAAAGCACTTACTACGATAAAAAATGAACCTGTGATTTTAATAAGCCTTGGAGGTGCGAAAACATAAAGCGTAGAAAGTAAGATAAAAAACGCCCCAGCAAAGATAGTAAAGCCCAAAAGCACGGGATCTTCAGCCTTTTTAAGCCCATCTAAAACAGCAGCAAAAAACACGAAGTTTAAAGCACACAAATACGCCGCAAGCGCAAATAATACCTTATGATAAGAAATTTTCACAAATAACCTTTTTTTAAAAATAATTTTAATTTAGAAAGGTAAATTTTTGATAATTTCTAGGGAATTCTAGAATTCCTAGTAAATTTTAAAATAAAATCTATAATTTCTAGTAAAATTTAAAATAAATTCTAGAATTCCTTAGAATTTGCTAGTCTTTACAGCTCTCGCTCTAAAACGGCTCTAAAACAGCTCTAAAATTGCGAGGCGATTTTTACTCTCGTGTGCCTGTCGCACGCCGAAGATAAAATAATAAACTCACCCAGGTGCCTGACAGTAAAAAGCATCCGCAAGATGAGCCTATAAAAAGGCAAAGAGCCTTATTTATACGCCTCATCTGTCGCCATACACAGCGTATGAATCACCAAAATATGCATCTCTTGAATGCGCGCAGTATCGCTGGCTGGGATGATGATAGAGCGCTCGCACAGCCTGCCTAGCTCGCCACCATCACGGCCGAGCAAAGCAAGGGTTTTTGCGCCGATTTTTTTGGCTGCGTTTATGGCCCCTACAACATTTGCGCTATTACCACTAGTTGAGATGCCTATTAGCAAGTCATTTTTAGCGCACAAGGCTAGGGTCTGCCTCTCAAAAACCATATCAAAGCCATAGTCATTACCAATAGCTGTAAGTGCACTAGTATCGGTGCTAAGGGCAATTGCTGGCAAAGGGGTTCGCTCGGTTTTGTATCTGCCAGTTAGCTCGGCTGCGAAGTGCTGGGCATCAGCTGCACTGCCACCATTTCCGCAAATTAGCACCTTGCCACCGCTTTTTAGCGTATTTGCTACAAGAGCGCAAGCCTCGTTAATTTTATCATTTAAAGCCTCCATTAGCTTTGCGGTCTCTAAGTGCGCTCTAAGCTCTGCGCTAAAAAAATCTTTCATCTTTTATCCTTAAAATTTTTTAAGCAATTCTAGCACAAATTTAAAATTCTTTATCATTGCTAGCTCTAAACTCGATTTTTGCTTTTTTGCTTTTAAAGCTTGTTTTATCAGCGCAAACCTCGTAGCTAATATCAGCAAAACTTTGGCTAAATCCGCCACAAAGATTAGGCTGTGGTTTTCTATTATAAAGTGGTCTTGAAGCAATTACATCAGCTAAAATATTTTCATAGTAAATATCGCCTAGAAATTTCATATTAAAGTCTTTTGGAGCGTAACAAGTGCTATTTACACAGATTTTCTCAGCGATTTTTAGCTCAAAAAGCCCAGTACCAGCTGAGTAAATCTGCACCTTTAGAGAGTTTTTGTTAAAGTGAATAAAACCAGCATCATTTATACGCACAAGTGGCGAAATAATCAGCATTTGCACAGCCTTACTCTCATATTGCTCGCTGTTTTGCGCTGGATTTTTACTAGCACAAGAGATAAAAAATAGCGCAAAAAAACTAAGCGTAAAAGCCCTAAAAAACAGCATTTTTTTCATATTTTATCCATTTTATATATTTTTAAGCAAAACTTGATATAATTCCAATTCTTTCTTAAAACCGCTGTGGCCCCTTCGTCTAGCGGTTAGGACATCGCCCTTTCACGGCGGTAACACGAGTTCGAGTCTCGTAGGGGTCACCACTTCAAAAATTATAAATCTATTTTTTAAATATTTTTTTTATCAATCAAAAAGTCAAGAGTAAAGTAATAATATTAGGAATTCTAGAATTCCAAAATCCCAAAAAATAAATTCTAAAATTCCCTAGAAATTCTAGAATTTTTAAAAACACAAATTCTAGAATTCCCTAGAAATTCTAGAATTCCAAAACCCTAAAACCCCAATAAAATAAAATCTGGAATTCCCAAGGAATTTTAAATCTAGAATTCCTTAGAAATTCTAGAATTTTCAAAAACCCAAATTCTAGAATTCCCTAGAAATTCTAGAATTCCAAAACCCCAAAAAATAAAATCTAGAATTCCTATATATATCTAGGCAAGACGATTTCTAGCGTGCTCTCGCCACTACCTTCAAACTCATTTATCATAACACCATCTTCGTCGCTCTCATAGCTTTTTTTGGCTTTGTTGCTGTTATGCTGCGCGTTGCTACCTTCTTTGTGGTCGCTAAAGCTCATTTGTATATCGCTAAAGCCCATATTTACAAGGTTTGCCTTAAACTCAGCTTGGTTTTGTAAAAACAAAGCCATAGTCGCATTTGCGCTAGTTACATTTACATGTAGGTTGTTTGCGCGTGCTATCATGGTAATATTTACCTCTCCAAGCTCTGCTGGGTGAAGCTGGAGATTTACGCGAGTTACTGGCGGCTTAAACTCGCTGATTTTTTCTACCATTTGGGCAGCAAAGCTGCGAACGCTATTTTGTTGTATATCACGGCTGATGATTTTATCTTGCATTTTTAGCGCGGTTATCATGTCTTTAAAGTTATTATCACTTAGGCGGTTTTCTATCGCATCGCCAAAGCTAGGGTGGCTCTCACCGCTAGGCTCGCTTTGTATATTAGCTAGCGTCCCAGCACCGCTTGGAGCGGTAGTTTCTGATGCCGCCTTTTTGCTAATGCTATTTAGATAGTTTTGTATATCAAAGGCTTTTAGCTCATTAACTTCGCTTTTTGCCACCTTTGGTGCACTTGGCAATGGGCTTGGAGTGATTTTTGGCTCTTTTGTGCTTTTCTCAGAGATTTTTAAAAGATCTTTTAGATCAGTAGCTGCTGATTTTGGCTCTACTTTTGGCTCTACTTTATTTTGGGCTTTTTCTACAATCTCGTTTGCGCTTTGTTTTGGAGCTTTTGTTTTTATATCATCGCCATTGAGTAGCCCCTTTAGCCCACTTTCTTTTGGAGCAGTTTTTGGGGTTTTTGGAGTTTCTAGCTCGGCTTCTTTTAGCACCTGAGTTATGCTCTTTGGCGCAGTTTTACCAAGCAGGCTAGCTAGCACTACTGGCTGGGCTGGTTTAGCATTTTTTGCGCTAAGGGCAGCTTGATTTAAGCTTATATCAATAGGCTTAAAGAAATTTGCCTTATCTAGTGCTGGAAATTTTGATTTTAGAGTGCCTAGAGCCTCGCTTGTAATGCTTAGTTTTTCTAGTCCTAGTTTTAGTTTTTCTGCGATTTTTAATAGGTCTTTTAGGTCTTTTACATCTTTTAGCTGGGCTAGGTTTTCTTCTATGTTAATTAACTTTTCTAGGCTGGAGCTGATTTTTGCGATATTTGGTGCCTCACCGCCAAAAATGCCCTCTAATACTCTTAGCACTTGCATAAAACCTTCATCATTTATAGCTTCTTGCTCTGGCATATTTTCTGTGCTTACACCACCTTTGCTTGCGCTTAGTTCGCTAAGTGCCACGCTTTTGCCTTCTTCTAGCGCTGCATCGCTTATTGCTTCTTCGCTAGAGTTTTGGCTGCTAGAGTTTTGGTTAATTGTTTGTCTACTTTGTTCGCCAAACTCAGCTTGAGGCGAGTTTTGGCTAGTATTTTCAGTGCTTTGTGTGCTTTGTGTATTTTTTGTGCTTTGTGTGTTTTGCGTATTGCTTGTGCTTTGTGGGGTTTTGTTCTCATTTGATACATTTGAGCTAGTGTGACTAGTATCTTTGCTTAGACTAGCTAGCAATGCGCCCAAAAAGTCGCCATTGCCACCTTCTTTTTTCTTTTGGGTAGCACTCTGGATTGCGCTTTGTTCGTTTTTTGAGCTTGCTGTGGTTTGAAGGTTTAGCATTTTTCACTCCAAAAAAATATTTTTTGATTTATATGCAAAAATTATTCCAAATTTTAGCTATAATAAAAGCTTTTAAAAATATCCAAGGAATTTTCATGAGTAATATTCGCAATATCGCCGTTATCGCACATGTCGACCACGGCAAAACTACAATGGTAGATGAGCTGCTAAAACAATCAGGCACTTTTAGCGAGCATCAGCAAGTCTTAGAGCGCGTGATGGACAGCAATGATATAGAAAAAGAGCGTGGAATCACAATATTAAGTAAAAACACTGCTATTAGATACAAAGACTATAAAATAAACATCATTGACACTCCAGGACACGCTGATTTTGGCGGTGAGGTTGAGCGTGTGCTAAAAATGGTTGATGGTGTGCTTTTGCTAGTAGATGCGCAAGAAGGCGTTATGCCACAGACTAAGTTTGTCGTTAAAAAAGCCCTTAGTCTAGGACTTTGCCCGATTGTGGTTGTAAATAAAATTGATAAGCCCGCAGGCGACCCAGATAGAGTGGTAAATGAAATATTTGATCTTTTTGTAGCGCTTGGGGCAAATGATGAGCAACTAGAATTCCCAGTAGTCTACGCAGCTGCTAAAAACGGCTATGCTAAGCTAGCGCTTGAAGATCCAAACGAAAATATGATCCCACTTTTTGAGACTATTATCTCTCGTGTGCCAGCACCAAGCGGGGCTGATAGCAATCCACTTCAACTTCAAGTTTTCACGCTGGATTATGATAACTATGTGGGCAAAATCGGTATCGCTAGAATTTTTAATGGCAAAATCGCAAAAGGCGCAAATGTAATGCTAGCAAAAGCCGATGGCACAAAGACAACTGGCAGAATTAGCAAGCTAATAGGCTTTATGGGGCTAGAGCGAACTGAGATAAACGAGGCTGGAACTGGCGATATAGTAGCAATCGCTGGCTTTGAGGCTCTTGATGTAGGAGATAGCATAGTTGATCCTACTAACCCTGCCCCACTAGATCCACTCCACATTGAAGAGCCTACTTTAAGCGTTGTATTTAGCGTAAATGACTCTCCGCTTGCTGGGACTGAGGGTAAGTTTGTAACTAGTAATAAAATCGCTGAGCGCTTAGAAGCTGAGATGAAAACAAATATTGCTATGAAATACGAAAATGCGGGCGAAGGTAAGTTTAAAGTAAGCGGTCGTGGTGAGCTACAAATTACGATTTTGGCTGAAAATATGCGTAGAGAGGGCTTTGAGTTTTGCCTTGGCAGACCTGAGGTTATTGTGCGTGAGATTGACGGGGTTAAATGCGAGCCTTTTGAGCACTTGGTGATTGATACGCCTGATGATTGCACTGGCGCCGTGATAGAAAAACTTGGAAAAAGAAAGGCTGAGATGAAAGCGATGAACCCAACAGGCGATGGGCAAACTAGAATTGAGTTTGAAATCCCAGCTCGTGGGCTTATAGGCTTTCGCTCGCAGTTTTTAACAGACACCAAAGGCGAGGGCGTGATGAATCATAGCTTTTTGGAGTTTCGTCCGCTAAGCAGTGGCGAGATACGCCGCAGCAATGGTGCGCTAATAAGCATGGAAAACGGCGTAGCTTTAGCATATTCTCTATTTAATCTCCAAGATCGTGGAGTGCTCTTTTGTGAGCCACAAACTAAGGTTTATATAGGTATGATAATAGGCGAACATAGCCGTCCAAACGACCTAGAAGTAAATCCTATCAAAGGCAAGAACCTAACAAATGTGCGTGCTAGCGGTAGCGATGATGCTATCAAGCTAGTTCCACCACGCAAAAATACTTTGGAGCGCGCCTTAGAGTGGATAGAAGAAGATGAGCTAGTAGAGGTTACTCCAATAAATATTAGAGTAAGAAAACGCTATCTAGACCCAAATGTGCGTAAAAGAATGGCGAAAAAATAAACCTACTTATAAAAAGGCAGGAGTTATATTCTGCCTTTTTAAATTTAAATTATTTTACTTCAATTATTTTACTTCAATTATTTTACTTGCCAGCCCCATTTTTTCCATACTTTTTGAGCATCTTTAGATTGGACAAATTTTATAAATTCCATAGCATCTTCTTTATTTTTTGTGCTATTTGTTACAGCTATCTCTGCTGCACGATAAATTATAGAATCTTTACCAACTTGTATAAAATCTACTTTATCCTCACCTAAAACTTTAGCCCAATGAGACCATATTATAAGCGCATCTATGCTATCATCACTATTCCAGCGATCAACTGCCATTTTTGAATTTGGCGCATAATACACTATATTTTTTCTAAGTTTTAATAGATGATTTCTTTTACCATTTTTAAGCGCCATATCTTCATATAGACCCACTTGACCAGCACCATCTACAACCATTACATTAATGTTATCTTTAAGTAGATCTTTAAAACTTTTTATATTTTTAGGATTACCTTTTTTAACTACTATTCCAGCCTCTCTAATATTTAAAACCTCTACATTTTTAACATCTAAATTACCATCAAATGCTTTAATAAATCCATCCATCATAGATGAGTTACCAGCAAAAATAATATCAGCATCTGCTTTTGCTTGATTGATCCACTGACCAGTAGGACCTGCAACTATTTTAACTTTTTTACCTTTTTTAGCTTCAAATTCAGTTGCTAATTCTTTTAAAACAGGGGCTGGGCCACCAGGTCCATACGCAATAACTTCTGCATATATAGCTGAGCTAAATAGCAAAGATGCAAACAATATTTTTTTCATAAACACTTCCTTAATAATAAAATTTAATCCTATGATTCTACATATTTTTTATTAATAAATTACCGCTGTAATCTACAAAATTCAAAAAAGAAAAATAATGATAATAGACTACCGCACAAACGACCTAGAAGTAAATCCTATAAAAGGCAAGAGTCTAACAAATCTGCGTAAAAGAATTAGCAAAAAAGACTAAGTTTTTATAAATTGTTATTAGTGGCAGCTTGCTATTAAAAGCCACTTTGCACAGGGGAGCTTTATATTTACGCCGCGCGCAAAGTCCTTTAAGCACTGCCTATTTAAAAATTTATTTTATCTTTTGCTGTCTTTTCTGGGGAATTCTAGATTTTGTTAGGAATTCTAGAATTTGTTAGGAATTCTAGAATTTCCACTTAAATTTCACAATTTTACTCTAAAATTCACTTACTTTTTTAAAGGAGAAAACATGAAAAATCTAAAAATCATTGTTGCAAGTGCTTTGCTTGCTAGTTTTGCCTTTGGTGCTGATGCTAAGGACGCGGCGGCAAAAAGCTTTGAGCTAGATAAACAAGCGAGCGAGCTAATGCAAAAACTTAGCAAAATCTGCGAGCAAAAACACGCTTTAATGATGGATGCTACAAAAGGCATGAGCGAAGCGGACGCAAAAAAATTCCGCAAAGACTACAAATACGAAATGCGCCAAAACATGGCTAAGCTTGACAAAGACTTTTACCCATCTGCTTGCAAGGTATTTATGAAAAGTGCTAAAAAGCCAAAATGCAAAGGCGGAAACTGCCTAGCAAGACCTATGAAACAAGCTAGCAAAGAGCTTTAAGCTAGCAAAACTTTTAAGCGAGATTTTATTTAGAGTAAAATCTCGCCCCAAAATCCCCATTTTACTTGACTAAAACAGCCCAAAATACTATAATCATTAAAAAGGATAAAAATGGATAGTTCACATCTTTTTATGATGCTTGCGGCGGTGATTTTGGTCTCAAGTCTTATTTATTTTAACATAAACAAAATCAGCGATGAAATAGATGAAAAAGAAAGCAAAAAAGGCTTTGGCAAGCAAAACAAAAGCGCAGAGTTTGAGCATTTTTGCGACCTAGCTATAAGAGAAATCGAGCTTATCACAGATGATGAGAACACGGCTGAGAGCCTAAAAGAATCTTTAGGCGATTTTAGCAGAGAACTGCGCCACATCGCTAAAATGAATACAAATAGCTCTGAGCAAATATGGAGCCAAAAAATCGCCGATGTGCTAATCCGCCTTGATAGCCTACTTCGCTCGCAAGGCAAAGAGATGCTAGCAGATGCCTTGCAACACAAACTAAAAAGCGAATTTAGTAAGATATAGTAGTTTTTTTGGTGATTAGGGCTGCTCTTTTAGCGAATTTTAGGAATTCTAAATTTTAGCGCAAGAATTCTAGAATTCTTAAGAACTTTAATCTAAAAAACTAGAATTCTTACTAGTAATTCTAGTTTTTAGCGTAGAAATTCTAGATTAAAAGACAGCCCCTAACCCCCAGAAAAACTAACTCTTTAGCAAATAAAACTTAGCGCAAATCAGTTCTTTTTTTCAAAAAAACTCCAAAGCGAGGTTTTTTATTTTTAGTTAGATTTTGGTATTTGTAGGTTAGAAATTCTAGATTAAAAGACAGCCCCTAACCCCTAGAAAAACTAACTCTTTAACAAATAAAACTTAGCGCAAATCAGTTCTTTTTTTCAAAAAAACTCCAAAGCGAGGTTTTTTATTTTTAGTTAGATTTTGATATTTGTAGGTGATGATATCGCCGGTTTTAAGGCAGTTTTCTTTTGGGGCTGTCATTTTACAGATTTTTAGGTTGCCAAAGCCAGAGCCGATTTTAAAGGTATTTTTGCTGTCCTTGCACTCCACAGAGCCAACCACGCTATTTTCATCTTTTCGTGGCTTTATGCTAAGCACCTCGCACTCAGCGTCGTAAAACTTTTTTAGCTTCATTATGCTACTTTGACGACCGTCTTTATAAGGCGCATTTGGGTCGCGCACAACCACGCCCTCGCCACCACCAGCTGTGATTTTATCTAGATAATCAAAAGCCTCTTTTGTGCTTTTTATTTTTATTTGTTCTATGATTTTTATTTGCGAGCCTTGATTTTTGGCTAAAAAGTCCTTAAGCGGCGCTAGTCTAGTGGGCAAATCGCCATTGATTCTGGGCGCATCAAAGATAAGGTATTCTAGCTCGCCCCAGTCCTCATCACAGCGTGCGGTGATACTAGCGGTTTTTTCAAAAGCGCCTAGTCCAGCATAGAGCTCGCCATCAATGCTAAAAGGCGGCAGCTGTGAAATGAAGCTTTTTGGGGCACAAAACTCTTTGCCTTGGCGTGATTTTAGCTTTTTTCCATCCCAGATGGCTCGCACGCCATCATACTTTTGGCTCATCACCCAGCCAGAAAGCTCTCTGCCATCGTAGTTTTTAAGCAGCATTGCAGCATTTGCAAATATTACATTAAGTATTATTAAAAATAAAAATTTCATAATTTTAAAATCTAAAATTCATACTTAGATTTACTAGGAATTCTAGTTTTCTAGCTAAATTTAAGCTAGGAATTCTAGAATTTCTAAATTAGAATTCCTAGGACTAAATCTAGAATTTTCTAAACTAGA
>CAMENE010000009.1:0-70121 GCA_945928165.1 uncultured Campylobacter sp. | reverse complement strand
TAAAGATTGCTCCCTCTTTTTTCAAAGCCTCGCAATGACGAATTTTAAGCAATTCTAAAATTCCTAATCTAAAATTCCTAAAGAGAATTCCCTAAAAAATACCCCTAACCCCAAACCAGCGTATGCGAAGCAAAAAAGCCTAGGAATTTTAGAATTCCAAAGAGAATTCCAAAGAGAATTCCCAAAGAGAATTCCTGAGGCTTTTTTAATCTAAGCTTAATTTTAATAATCTTTAAGTTTTTTTGGCTATAATTTCGCCACTCAAAATTATTCTAAAAATACGCCTTAAAACTGGCGTCTTTCTACAATTTTAAAAAGGTAATCAATGCAAAACTCTACCGAACAACAAAAACCTGAGCAAACAACGACTACAAGGGGCAAAAAGCAACACGCCCAAACTCACACCCCAGTAGATGGATACACCATAGAACAACTGCGTGAAATGGAGCTTGAAAAGCTGATTAAAATCGCAGAGAGTATGAATATAGAAAATCCGCAAGAATTTCGCCGCAGTGAGTTAATCTTTGAGGTGCTAAAAGCCCAAACCAAGCAAGGCGGATATATTTTATTTACAGGAATTCTAGATATTGTCCCTGATGGTTTTGGCTTTTTGCGAGCTATGGAGGGTAACTTTGGCGATAGTCAAAACGACACCTATGTAAGCCTAAGCCAGATTAAAAAATTCGCCCTTCGTGTAGGAGATATTATCACCGGGCAGGTTAGAGAGCCAAAAGAGGGCGAGAAATACTACGCTTTACTTAAAATAGAAGCGATAAACTATAAAAGCATAAATGAAGCCAAGCAAAGACCATTATTTGATAACTTAACGCCGATTTTTCCAACCGAGCAATTAAAGCTAGAGTACGACCCACTGCGCTTAACAGGTCGTGTGCTTGATCTTTTTACGCCTATTGGCAAAGGTCAAAGAGCCCTGATAGTAGCCCCACCACGCACTGGTAAGACTGAGCTTATGCAAGAACTTGCCCAAGGGATTACTAGAAATCATCCTGAAACTGAGCTTATCGTGCTACTAATAGACGAGCGCCCTGAAGAAGTTACTGATATGCAGCGCAGCGTGCACGGAGAGGTTTTTAGCTCTACTTTTGATATGCCAGCACTAAATCATGTGCGAGTAGCCGAGCTTGTAATAGAAAAAGCAAAACGCATGGTAGAGGTCGGCAAAGATGTAGTAATCTTGCTTGATAGCATAACTCGCCTAGCAAGAGCCTATAACACAGCCACGCCAAGTAGCGGCAAAGTGCTAAGTGGTGGCGTGGATGCAAACGCACTTCATAAGCCAAAGCGCTTTTTTGGTGCTGCTAGAAATATCGAAGATGGTGGCTCACTTACTATCGTGGCAACTGCTTTAATTGATACTGGCTCTCGCATGGATGAAGTGATCTTTGAAGAGTTTAAAGGCACAGGAAATAGCGAAATGGTGCTAGACCGCTCTATTAGCGACCGCCGCATCTATCCAGCCCTAAATATTCTAAAATCAGGCACTAGAAAAGATGAGCTTTTAATAAGTCCAGAAGATCTAGCTCGCATTTGGGCTATTCGCAACGCAATAGCAAGCATGGATGATATAGAAGCGTTAAAGTTTTTATATCCAAAAATGAGTAAGACTAAAAATAACGAAGAGTTTTTAAATATTATAAATAAGTAGTTTTGTTTAACGGCTCATTTGTTTAACGGCTCAGCTTGCGGACGCTTTTTAGCCTTTTTGGCCCCAGCAGCCCAGCCGCTCTGCGAAAACTTTTTACCGTTTTTCTGTGTCGATATTCGACTTGAAAACCAGACGTAAAATTTTCGCAGCTGCTACCGCAGACGCGCCTCTAGCCCCGCGCCAAAAAAGCTAAAAATCGTCTCGCAATCTTGGAGCCGTTTTGTGAATTTTATGCTTGTGGAATTCTAGAATTCTAAAAGCGTCCGCAAGCTGAGCCTTTAGAACTTTATTTAAGGAAAAAAATGCAAGCACTAGCACTAAAATACCGCCCAAAAAGCTTTTATGAACTAATCGGTCAAGAGGCGATAAAAGAAAATCTCATCCACGCCCTAGATAGCGGTAGGCTCGGTCACGCTTATCTTTTCTCAGGGCTTAGAGGCAGTGGAAAGACAAGCTCGGCTCGCATTTTTGCAAAAGACTTGCTTTGCGAGCGTGGAGTAGGCTCTCATGCTTGCGAGAGCTGTGCTAGCTGCATCAGCGCAAATGAAGGCAGACACATGGATATCATAGAAATGGACGCTGCTAGCCACCGCAAAATCGAAGATATCCGTGATCTAATAGAACAAACTCGCTACGGCCCAGTTTCTGGGCGGTTTAAAATCTTTATCATTGATGAGGCTCACATGCTTACAAAAGAAGCCTCAAACGCCTTTTTAAAGACTCTTGAAGAACCGCCTGCTTATATAAAGTTTATTTTGGCTACGACTGATCCATTAAAGCTGCCAGCTACGATACTCTCACGCACACAGCACTTTCGCTTTAAGGCTATAAGCCATGAGCTAATTGTAAAGCACCTTGAAGATATTTTGATAAAAGAGCAAATCAGATTTGAGAGTGATGCCCTAAAAATCATCGCTCGTAGCGGTTCTGGCTCGCTTAGAGATACGCTAACCTTGCTTGATCAAGCAATTATTTTTTGCGGCGGGACTATTAGCACGCACGGCGTTACTGATATGCTTGGATTGCTTGATCCTAGGCGCATTGATGAGATTTTAAGCATTGTTCAAAAAGGCAGCCGTGAAGAGCTTTGCGCGCTAATTAAAAGCCTAGAAGACAGCGATGCCGAGATGATTATAAACGAGCTTATCGCAAGTTTAAAAGAGCGATTTTTAGAGCCTAGACATGAGTTTTCTTTGCTGATTTTTGAGAGATTTTTCAAGATTTTAAGCGAGGCAAAAAATATGCTTGGCAGCGGCGCGGACCCTGCTTTTGTGCTTTATATAGCGTTATTTTCTATGCGAAATGCTTTTGATATCGGTGCTGCTAGCTTCTGTGCGCCAGCAGCACAATCTAGAATTCCTAGCCAGTCTCTAGTATCGCCAAGCCCTGCACAACCCAGAATTTCTAGCCAGTCTGCGCTAGTATCGCCAAGTCCAGCGCCACAGCAAAGCCCAGCACAATCTAAAATTTCTAGCCAGCCACAGCAGCAGCCCGCAAAGTCTGCGCTAGTATCGTCAAGCCCTGAGCCAGCGCAGTATTCTCTCGCAGCACAGCCGCAAATCAGCCAAGATACTCAAAAATACGAGCATTTTGTGAAATTGCTTTATGATAGAAGCTATGATTTAGGCAAGATTTTTGATAATTTTATTGAGTTTGGCGGCTTTGATGGAGAAAATATCACGCTGCTTTCTAGTGCCATTGCTGATGATGCAGCTGCGCTTCGCACACACTCAGGCGTGCTAAGAGAACTTGCGCAAATCGCCTTTGGGGCAAAGAAGTTTAAGGTAGAAAAAAAGCAAAATGGGCTTAGCGATATCATAAACTCTATAACTAAGCTAGAACAAACGCCAAAACAGCCAGAACAATATCAAAATGAACCTGAGCAAGAGGATTCTGGCGATGATGAGAGTCCGCCTATGATGCCAAACATCACAGCAGCGATAAAAAGTGAGCCAACGCAAGCAGAGATAAATAGAAAAAATGAAAATGAAATGAATAGGCTTTTTGGTAATCCAGAAATCAAGGATAATAATGGATAAAAATCACGGAAATATCCACGAACAACAGGACAAAGCTAACATAACAAAGCCAAAGAAAAATCTCAGCTTGCGTGATGCTATCATCGGTATTATTACAGCCTTGCTTGTGGCGCATTTTGGTGCTAAGTTCTTTGAGAGTGGCAAAAAAGAAGCACTAAGCATGTTGGCAATTGTTGAGTTACGAGCTATCTTAAAAAATGTTAAAAATAACTATATCACTTTTGCAACTTTCTTGCCAAACAAAAAAGAGGCTTTTTGGAAGACAGCTGGCGTGGCATTAGATGCGCTGCCTTGGTGGTCTGTTTGCTTTGAGATTGATTTAGATACTAGCAAAGATGCTAAGATAAATATCGCTATGAGCGATTTTAAAAATGATGAAAAATGCCAAGCACTTTATGAAGAACCACAAGTCCTGCGCTGGCTAAGTGCGCCTATTTATATCACAAACAAAAGAAGTGATGATAATGCTAGCACAAGCGATAATGCTAGCACAAGCAATAATGCTAGCACAAGCAATAATGCTAGCACAAGCAAAGAATAATATTTATTTAATTTCAAATAAGAAGATTTTAACTAGAATTTCGCTTAGGAATTCTAGAATTTCGCTTTGAAATTCTAGTTTTGTAGAGATTTTCTAGGAATTCTAAACTCTAGAATTCTAGAATTTCGCTTAAGAATTCTGGATTAAATTTAAGAATTCTAGTTTTGTAGAGATTTTCTAGGAATTCTAAACTCTAGAATTTTAGAATTTCGCTTATGAATTCTAGAATTTATTTAAAGAATTCTAGATTGAATCTAAAATTCCTAGGATAAAATTATAAATTATAAATCAAATCAGCTTTTTCCATTTTTCCATGGTCACGCAAAAATAAAAGCAGCTCAATACGCTCAAATCTCTCGCCCTCGCAAGCATTTAAAAGCTCTCTTAGCTCATCAATCATCTGTAAATCATAAAGCAGATAAAAACAAGCCTCACTAGCAATAGGCAGCTCTAAGCGCAATTTTTTAAAGATATTTATTAGCATATCAGGGTTGATTCTTTTCTTTAAGATTTTAGCAAATCTTAGGTAGTTTTCGCTACTTAGCCCCTCGGTTTTTAGCAGGCTTAAAAGCTCATCGCCAGCTATTTGAATCTGCTTTTGCCCAAGACGCTCTAAAAGCACGCAAATATCGTTAAAATCAAACTTTACTCTAGTTTTGCTAAGTAGATTATAATCAGCATTTGCCACAGCATTTTTCTTAGCAGCATCTAGCAGGGCACTTGGCAGCTCATCTTTTGAGTTAAGCAGCCAAAGAGCGTGTTTGACATCAGTTTTTGCCTTGTTTATTTCATTTTGGATAAAAAGCGCATTTGTTTTTGGTAAACGAAAGCTTTTTAGCTCTACAACTTCGCCATTTCGCACCTTAGTAAATGTTTCATAGGCAGCCTGCAAACCTTCGTTTTTAAAACTAGGCGAACCAAAAGAATTTAGCGGATTTAAAGCTCGCAAAACCGAGACCGCACTTGTATACAAAGGCGTTTTAAACTCTTTATTGCTCTCAAGGCCTAAAAAACTCTCTTTTGCAAAGCTCTCAAAGCTCTCCATATCGCTTCTTAAAGCCCTGCTGCCCATATACTGCTTAAAGCCATAAAACATCATGTGTAGCACGCTAAGCAGCGCAAAAATAGCAACTGGCAGCACACACCACGCAGCAACTGGCAGTGTAAGCTCGTAGCCAAAAGCTTGTATAGTAAAGTTCTGTGAGCTAAAATAAAAAGCAATAGCAGCCACCAAAGCTATATAAGCTACTGAATACAAAATATATCGTTTTGACATTTATTCTCCCTTGTGATATGGATGATTTGCGCTAATGCTAAGAGCTCTAAAAATCTGCTCAAATAGCACGAGTTTTGCGATTTTATGCGCCATAGTAAGCTGTGAGAGTGAGAGCAGGGTGTGCATTTTGCCCCTAAACTCATCGCTAAAACCATAAGCCCCACCGATAAAAAAGTTAATTTTATTATGAGGCTCAATGAGCTTAGCAAACCCTAAGCTATCCATAGCTTTACCCCTTTCATCCAGGGCTACACAAAATCCGCCCAAATGCGTCTCATACGCACTTTCATAGCTTTTTTTAGCTAGCATTATATCCCCAGAGCTTTGCGCTTTGGCAATATTTGGGCTAAATTTATTTATATCACTGATTTTTGCCCATTTTAAGCTAGCTTTGATAAAAGCACTAAGGTCATAATCCTCGCCTTTAAAGCATGAATACACAGCGATTTGCTTCATTATTTCATTAAAAATCTTAGCACATCAGCGATGTAGCTTTTTTGCTCGGCTCTTGGCACGATAGCATCTATTAAGCCGTGTTCTAGTAAAAACTCTGCTCTTTGAAAGCCCTCAGGTAATTGTGCTTTTATGGTTTGTTCTATTACTCTTTGTCCTGCAAAGCCAATTAGTGCGCCAGGCTCGGCGATGATAAGATCTCCTAGCCACGCAAAGCTAGCAGAAACTCCACCCATGGTAGGATCTGTTAAAACACTGATATAAGGTAGCTTTGCCTGAGCTAAAAGCTGCAAAGCAGCACTTGTTTTACTCATTTGAAGTAGCGAAAAGCAGCTTTCTTGCATTCTAGCGCCACCTGAAGCACTTACTATTATAAGTGGTTCTCTTTTAGTAATAGCTCTATGGACTGCGCGAGTTATTTTCTCACCCTCTACTGAGCCTAGCGAGCCACCCATAAAACTAAAATCAAACACTACAAGCTGGACGCCAAGTCCGTCTATATTACACTCGCCAGCTATAACCGAGCTTGCGCGACCTGTTTTACTCTGACCTTCTTCTATGCGTTTTTTGTAGCTTTTTTTATCCACAAAATGCAAAGGGTCATTTGGTTTAAGTTCACTATCAAACTCAGCAAAACTCCCATCATCACTAAGTAGCTCAATGCGAGCAAGAGCTGAAATTCTCATATGATAAGAGCATTTTGGGCAGACATTAAAACAAGCTTCTACTTCTTTATTATACATAAGAGAATTACACGAAGGGCACTTTATCCAGTGGCTTGGCGCCTCGCTTGGCTTAGCTTGTGGACGGCGAATTTTGCTTAATAAATTGCCAAACATTACATTGCCTTTCTTTATTAAAATCACGGTATTATACAAAAAAATAAGCAATTTCTAGCAAATTTGGCAAAAAAATGTTTTTAAATCTTTGTTTACATAAAATTTATTCTTATTTAAATACAATTTCGCGGACAATTAAAATTATCGCAAATATTTCAAGGAGAAAAACAATGATCGTAACAAACAAAGCACCACGCATAAGTGGTGTAGCAGTTCTAGGCAATGGTCAAATTGAAGAAAACTTTGACCTATACAGCAACATCGGACCAAAAGGCGCTGTAGTATTTTTCTATCCAAAAGACTTTACTTTCGTGTGTCCAAGTGAGATTATCGCATTTGATAACCGCTTTAAAGACTTCGCTGAGCGCGGCATTAGCGTAATTGGCGTAAGTGGCGACAATGAGTACTGTCACTTTGCGTGGAGAGAGACTGAGCCTAAAGCTGGCGGTATCGGCAGAGTTCAATTCCCACTTGTTGCTGATGTAAAAAGAGACTGGGCAAGAGCATTTGATGTTCTATTTGACAATGCAGTAGCACTTCGTGGATCATTTCTAATCGATGCTGATGGCACAGTTCGCCACGCAGTAATCAACGACCTACCACTAGGTAGAAACATTGATGAAATGATTCGTATGGTTGATACTATGCTATTTACAAACGAGCACGGCGAAGTCTGTCCTGCTGGCTGGAACAAAGGCGATAAAGGTATGAAAGCTACAACTGAGGGCTTGGCTGACTACCTAGGCGACAACGCTAGCTAACTATAATTCTAAATCTAGAATTCTAGAATTCCCTAGCTTTAGGGATATAAGGCGCAGTTTTTAGAGTTTTTCTAAGAACTGCGCCTTTTTTTATTACAAAAAGAAAGATAATTTATTAAAATTTGCTTAAATTTTTAAATTAATTTATTTTTTAAAAATTTGCGCTAAAATTGCTTGATTTTTAGATGAAAGGAGTAAAAATGACAAAAGAAGAGTTAAAAAAAGCAGCCTTAGACTACCACCAAGGCGGTAAAATAGAGATAAATGTAAAAACAAGCGTAGCAAGTCAAGCTGATTTAAGTCTTGCTTACTCACCAGGTGTGGCTTACCCTTGCTTAGAGATAGAAAAAGATGCTAATAAAGGCTATGAGCTAACAAACCGCTCAAATCTAGTAGGCGTTATCAGTAACGGAACTGCGATTTTGGGCTTGGGCGACCTTGGCGCGCTTGCTAGCAAGCCTGTAATGGAAGGTAAAAGTGTGTTATTTAAACGCTTTGCTGGCATTGATGCTTTTGATATAGAGCTTGATGAGAAAGACCCTAAAAAACTAGTTGATATCGTGCGAGCACTAGCCCCTACCTTTGGCGGCATTAACCTTGAGGATATTAAAGCCCCAGAGTGCTTTTATATAGAAACAGAGCTTAAGAAAATCCTTGATATTCCTATCATGCACGACGATCAGCACGGCACAGCCATCATTTGCACAGCTGGCATTATAAACGGTGCAAAAATCGTAAATAAAAACATAAACGACCTTCGCATGGTAGTATGTGGCGCAGGCGGAGCAGCTATAAGCTGCTCTACTATGGCAAGAGCCCTTGGATTAAAAGATATAGTAATGTTTGATAGCAAAGGCGCACTTACTACTGATAGAAGTGGGCTTGATGAGCATAAAAGAGCCTTTGCTGTAGATAAAGCAAAACTAGCCGAGCAGGGCAGAAGCGTAGATAGCTACAAAGATGCTCTAAAAGGCGCTGATGTACTACTAGGACTAAGCAGAGCTGATATCATAAGCGAAGATGATATAGCAGGCATGAGCGAAAATCCACTAATCTTTGTAATGAGCAATCCAAACCCAGAAATCGCTCCAGCCCTAGCACGCAAAGCTCGCCCAGATGCGATCATCGCAACAGGCAGAAGTGATAAGCCAAATCAAATAAATAATGTTCTTGGCTTTCCATATATTTTTAAAGGCGCACTAAGTGTAAACGCAAAAGCAATAAACGAAGAGATGAAAATGGCAGCAGCAAACGCTCTAGCTGAGCTTGCAAGAGATGTTATGCCAAGCGATATCAAAGCTACATTAGAGAGCATTCACGGCCGCAAAGTAGAGTTTGGCAAAGAGTATGTGATACCAAGTCCGTTTGACCCACGCCTACTTGAAAAAGTTAGCGGCGCAGTAGCTGATGCTGCTAGAAAAAGCGGCGTAGCTAGAAAATAGCCTTATAATTCTTTATAAATCTAGAATTCCCCAGGGAATTCTAGAATAAAATCTAGGGAATTCTAGATAAGTTAATTATTTAAAATTAAGATTTATAAACTTTTAAATCGTGGTAATTTGTTTTTCGTCAAAAGATACATTTTCCGTGTAATTTTTGGCTAATTCTGCTGATTTTTTAAAATTTATGCTAGAAATTTGGCTCACTTATAAGCGTTTTCTCTTGTGCTAACTTCTAGCAATTTTAGGGTTAATGTATCTTTGATTTTTTCGCCTACTATGCGATAATGTTGCCCCACTTTCCAGCGATAAACATTTTCATAGCCCCCCCATTTTTTCGCAATTTTTCAGCGCAAAAGGGTCGTTAGCATTTTTTAGATTTTCAATAGCAAATAAAATTCTTATTGCGTTGTCTTTGTCGCCTTTTGCGATTTTACTTATCATTTTATCTACTTTGCTAGGGATTAAAATATTATACATTTTCAGTCCCAAACATTTCAGCATTTACTTCGGCTTTGATTTTTTCCACTTGCTCTTGTGGCATTTTTTTTACTTCTGCCCTTAAAGCGTTAAGACTTGGTGCGTTTTCTGTGGTGTAAAATCTTGGCTTATTAAGGCTAGATTTTATTTGCGATTTTAGGTATGAAATAAGCTCTTTTACTTCGCTTAATTCTTGCTTTAATTTTTCTTTAATCTTGGCTTGTTTTTTTTCAGCGTTATTTAAAGCTGAGATTAGCTGTTTTATTGACATTGTAGAATATTTGTCATAGTTAATCGTGTTCATTTTGTATCCTTGTTTAAAAAATCTGCATATTATAGCAGATTTTTTTGCTTAGAAGTTTTTAGGCATTTTAAAAACATTTTAAAAACATTTAAGTCTAGTCCAGCAGCATCATTTACTTATATTTGGCAATTAAAGCGCCAGCTCACTTGTAGGGCTTCTTGACTTTTTAAAACCTTTAGGCAGAAATCCCACTTGCTTTAGCGGTGATTTACAATAGCTTAGAAAAACTTATTTTTTCTTATCTTCTATTTTTTTAAGACCTTCATTGCGAAGTGTTTTTGCCATGATAGCGATTTCTTGTGAGCCTGTTTTTACAAGCTTTTCATCAACTTCTAGGTCTTTTTTGCTGATCTTTTTAGGATAATCAATGCGAGCTAGAATCGATTTTATTGTATTTAATCTAGCTTTTTTCTTATCATTGCTAACAATAATAGTCCATGGCGCAAAATCAGTATTTGATGCTAGTAACATTGAGTATTTTGCTAGGGTGTATTGCTCCCAAAGAATTTGGCTTTGTTCATCAACTGCTGAGAGTTTGTATTGTTTTAGTGGGTCGTCCTTGCGACTATCAAAACGAGCTTTTTGCTCATCTTTGCTAACTGAGAAGTAGAACTTAAACAAAATTATGCCAGAGTTTACTAGCATTTCTTCTAGTTTTGGCACTTGGCGCAAAAACATATTATGCTCTTCGTTAGTACAAAAGCCCATCACAGGCTCAACGCCACCACGGTTATACCAACTACGATCAAAAATCACGATTTCGCCTGCGCTAGGCAGGTGTTTTATGTAGCGTTGAAAATACCATTGTGTGCGCTCTACATCGCTTGGTTTTTCAAGCGCTACTACACGGCACCCACGAGGATTTAAGTGTTCGGTGATGCGTTTGATTGTGCCACCCTTACCAGCTGCATCGCGGCCTTCGGTTAGGATTAGCACCTTTAGGCCTTTTTCTTTTATATAGCTTTGAAGTTTAAGTAATTCGATTTGAAGTTTTTTAAGCTCTTTTTCATATTTAAGATTTTTCTTTTTTACCTTGATGGTAACATATTTGCTTTCTTTGTCTTTTTTGATTTCCTCAGACATTTTTACTCCTTTGCAAAGAATTTAGAAATTTTAGCTAATATTTACAAAGTTTTGCTAAAAATGTATTTAAATTTACGAAATTTTTTAAAAAAGTGTTAAAAAAATGTTACGAATTTTTACAATTTTTATTAGTTTTTGGTTCAGTTTTGCTTTTAGTGCTGAGTTAGACAAAGATAGCGCCTTTAATTTTAGTGCTAAGGCCGTAGGCGGTGGCTTTGAGCTTGATATAAACTTTGATAAAAGCGTGTATCTTTATGCTGATAAGCTAAAAGTATTAGTAGAAAATAACGATATAAGCGCACTTTTGGTGCTACCAAAGCCAGCAAATAACGAACTTAATGAAAGCTTTAATATTTTTATTCCCATGGGGATATTAAAAGGCTTTGATGATAAAAATAGCAATGTAATAGTCGAATTTCAGGGCTGTTCGCATAGCGGATTTTGTTATGCGCCGATGAGAAGTGAGTTTAGACTCTCGCTTCTCCCACCAAAGGTGCTTGAAACTAAGCTAAATATAATAAATACTCCAAACCAACCTAGCAAAACCAGCCTTAGCAATGATGAACAAATCGCAAACGAACTTAGCAAAAGCTCGTTTTTTTGGATACTAGCTAGCTTTTTTGGCTATGGAATTTTACTTAGTCTTACTCCGTGCGTGCTACCTATGGTGCCTGTGCTAAGTGGCATCATCGTAGCAAAAGCAAGTAGTGGAGCAAGCAGGGGCGCAAAACTGCTCGCAAGCCTAGAATATGTGCTAGCAATGAGTATAGCAAATGCTGTGCTTGGCGTGCTTGCAGCTACTTTGGGTGCTGGGCTTGGAGCTTATTTGCAGCAGCCTATTTTTATTATTTTTGGTGCTATTATTTTTGTGCTTTTAGCAATTCTTATTTTTAGCTCACACTCAGGCATTTTTGTTAGATTTAATAACTTCTTAAACGCCAAAGCTGGCGCATTTTCAGGGCATTTTGGAGTGATTTTCATGGGGGCTATTTCAGCCCTTATTCTAAGCCCTTGCGTAGCAGCACCTTTGGCAGGGGCTTTGCTTTATATAGCAGGTTCTGGGGATATTTTGCTTGGTGGATTTGCGCTTTTTGCGCTTGGGCTTGGTATGGGAGTACCGCTACTTGCTATTGGTGCTGGTTTTGCTAGCATGCCTAAACCTGGGGCTTGGATGATGAAAATCACGCAGATTTTTGGCTTTGTTATGCTTGGGGTTGCTATTTGGCTGCTTTCTCGCATTATAGGTGATTTTGCGTGGATTTTATACGGACTTTTGGGAGTTTTTGCTGGGGTGTTTTTGGCTGATTTTAAGGCACCTACAAATGCTATTGCTAGAGCATTTTTAGCTTTAAATCTTAGTTTTATAGGCGCTGGGTTTGCTTGTTTTGTGATTTTTGCTCTATCTTTTGGGGTGGAAAATTCTAGATTTAGCTCAAATGCTGCTGCAACTGAGCTAAAAGCAGATTTAATCATAGATGATTTAAGCAAACTTCAAGAAAAAATAAAAACTGCCTCAAAACCTGTAATAGTAGACTTTTGGGCGTCTTGGTGTGTAAATTGTATAGAGTTTGAAAAAGAACTTAGCAAAGATGAGATGGCACAAAGATTGCTTAGTAGTTTTAAAATCATCAAAGTAGATTTGAGCAATATGAGCGAAAATAAGCAAGGAATTCTAGAATTCTACTCTATTTTTGGTCCGCCTGCTTTTTTGATTTTTGAGAGCGGAGAGCTTAGAAAAAAGATAGTCGCCACGCCAAAAATGGATGAATTTAAAGAAATTCTCAAAGAATTTTCATAGAAAATGCTCAATTTTTCATCTATTTAAAAAAAAATTGTGATAAAATAGCGTAAATATTTCAAAGGAGAAAAAATGACTTTAAATGTTAAAAGTCCTATTCTTGGCTTCGAGGATGTTCGTAGTGTAGAGATTAGCGAGCTTGAAAATGGTTTTTTTAAGCTAACTAGCAAAGAGCGTGATGCTAACAAAGAGCCTGTTAGTTTTACTATTATTGATCCTTATGTAGTCCGTCCTGACTATGACTTTGAGCTCCCAACTCCATATCAAGTGCTAATGGATATAAACAATGATAGCCAACTAAGAGTTTTTAACATGGTTATGTTATCTCGCACTATCGAAGAAAGTGGCGTAAACTTCCTAGCTCCACTTGTTTGTAATATGAATAACAATACAATCAGCCAAGTAGTGCTTGAACCAAAGTTCTACCCGGAATACAGCCAAACTGAGAAAATTGGCACTTTGCTAAACAAAAATTTATTTACTGTAAAAGGTCCTATCCTAGGCTTTGAGGATATCACAAAGGTAGAAATCACTCCACTTGATAAGTTCTTTGTAACAATGAAAAGCGCAGAAAGTGGCAGCGAACACAAAAACATAAGCTTTACGCTAATCAATCCTTATGTACTAAGAAGTGATTATAGCTTTGATGTACCAACTCCTTATCAAGTGCTACTTGATATAAATGATAGAAGTGATCTAAGAGTATATAATATGGTTATGCTAGGCAAAACTATCGGCGAGAGCGGTGTAAACTTCATCGCACCTATCGTTTGTAATGTAAAAAACAACACAATGGCTCAAATCGTCCTTAATCCAAAAGACTATGTAGAATATTCTCAAGCTGAGAAAATTTCTAACTTTTTAAGCTAGGTTTAAGATGAAACAGGCTTTTTCGCTTATTGAGCTACTTTTAGCTGTTGTTGTAGTAGGTGTTGCTGTATCGGCTCTGCCTTTTATCGCTACTAGCACAGGCAAGGCAAATGCCCAAGCTGTGGTATCTGAGGTCGTTACTTCTAGTAGAATTTTCATCGATGATATACTCTCTGAGCCGTGGAATTCTGCTATTACTAATGGTTTTGTTAACAGCAGCGGAGCTGTGTTGTATAGCGGAATTTTAGAAGCACAAAGTGGCGATACTCGTTTTAATGACAAGACAAAAAAATACTTCAACCGCACTCTAGCAAAAGACAAAGACGGCAAAGCTATAAAAGCAACAGGGGTGGAGTCGTGCGATACTGGCATAAATTGCAAAGATAAAACAAAGTCAAGCCTAAAGGCTGATGGTAAAGATTCTAAAAACGCCTTTGATGTTACTATCACAGCAGAAGTAAAGTTTATTAGGATTAATGAAAGAACAAATGGCAAAAAAATCACAGCCACTTTTAGCCCCACAACTGCCGCTGCTGGCACCTCAAATGCTATACTAGTAAGCGCAACTGCTACTGGAAAAGACCGAGCCAATATCATAGAAGATGTTGATGAAATCAAGCTAAATGGCTTTGCTTTTAATATAGGAACAGAATCAAGATGAAAAAAGCATTTACTTTAGTAGAATTACTCTTTGTGTTGGTGGTGCTTGCTATCGTCGCTGGAATAGGCACTGATATACTTCGGTCGCTATTTGACAACTATGCTGTAACTGCGCAAATCCACCGCCTAGAATCTGTGGCAAATAACGCTGCTGACACGATAGCAACTAGGCTAGAAAAAAGAGTACCACAAACCACAGCTATAGAAAATATAGGAGCTAGCACAAGTGGCAAAAAATATGAGCCACTCTCACCTTTAAATAACGCTGCTGCAAATAACGGCAGGCTAGTGTTTTTTCGCAAAGCCTATGAGCTGGAGCGAAACTTTATTTCAGCCAAAAATGACGGAGTAGCAGCCCCTAGGACAAGCGGCTTTATAAGCGAGTTAAAAACCACTACTACCACTACTACCACTACTACCACAGGGGATAGTAGAAATTTTACAGATAGAGTAGAGTTTGTTAGCAAAGAAACTGATCTTACTGGCTTAAATCTTAATGATTATGAGCTGTTTTTTAGCAATGATAGCAGTTTGCTCTATGAAAATAAAGGTGATCATTTTGATCGCTACTATAACAATAGTGGCAACAAGTCTTTTGCCTATCGATGTGCTGGGGGCAGCATAGAGTTCAATGCAGACAAGTTCACACTAGTACGCAGTAACTGCCCAGCTAGCACTACTGATATTGTCCGCCCTAGCATGGCTGCGCTTGTTCATAAGTTTTCTCTCTCAAGAGAAATAGATAAAATCTACTTAGAAAATAACAATCTACATCTAGAAACCTGCAATATCAGGGGCACTTGTAGAAGAAGCCTGCTAGCCACTGGTGTTAGCGCCTTTCGCTTTAGTGCGCTTGGAAGTGATCCAAACATCGCTAGCACAATTGTTTTTAAACTCTGCTTAGCAGAAGATGGTGGAGAAGCCGAGCTTTGCCAAAGCAGGATAGTAAGATAAGGAGGCGACATGAAAAAGGGATTTTCACTTATTTTAGCGATTATTTTTATTTTGTTAATAGCTAGCATAGGTACGCTAAGCATGTCTATTTCATCATCTAACGCAAAGACTAGCATTAATCTTTTTATCCACGAACAAGCCAAGCTTTTAGCTGACGGGGCAGCTGAGTATGCTATCATGAAAGTCCAGCAAAATGATTTTGCTGCTACCTGCGTGGATGAAATAGAGATAAATTATCCAAATGACACAAGCCCAACTTTTAAAGCAAATATTTCTATTACCTACATAGGCGATAGAACTACAATAGCACACTGCACTAATAAAATAGAAAGCGAAAAAATAGGACTTCAATCAATCATCATCTCAGGTCAAGTAAGAAGCCTTTTAGATGAGGGAGCGGGGAATTCTAGAGAAAATTTCGCTTATTCATTTACTACCACGCAAATACCATAAAATCTAGAATTAAATTCTAGATTTTGCGCTTAAAAAGAGATTTGCTTGTAATCCTTAAACCAAAGAAGAGAAAATGAACATTTACTACTCAGTTATCGCTTCAAATGGCAAATATGACAGCATCAGGGCTTATTTGCAAAATAATGCTAATAAAAGCCTAGATACTTTTAAAGACTTGCTCGACAAGGCTAAAAAAACAGACACCACAGGCGCCGATGCTATCAAAGAAGCAAAAGAGAGTCTTGGCAAAGCTATGAATAAAAGCGATGAGCTAGCCACAACTTTCAAAAAGCTTGAAGCGCAAGCCAAAAAAGATGAAGAGATGTTTAAGACCTTTGATTTCATACAGCTAATGACTCAGCTAATGTATGGTGCAAATGACGAGAGTGAAAAAAGAAAGCTGTATCAAAAAATGAACGAGCTAGCAGCAAGTGTGAAAAAATAAAAGCTAAATCTAAAATTCCGTCCAAAATTCCATCCAAAATTTCCAAGCCTGTGTCATCCTCGGGCTTGACTGGGGGATCTCATCGCAGAGAATTCTAAAATTCTGTCCAAAATTCTGTCATTACGGAATTCCGTCATTGCGAGGCTTTGAAAAAAGAGGAAGCAATCTCATTCAAGCTTAATAAATGAGATTTTGCTGCGCAACCCGCTGGGTGCTTCGCTCGCAATGACGAATTTTAGAGAATTCTAAATTCCTTAGTACAGAGATCCCCCAAAGGGGTCGGGGAATGACATAAGGCTGTCATCCTCGGGCTTGACTGGGGGATCTCATCACAGAGAATTCTAAAATTCCGTCCAAAATTCTGTCATTACGGAATTCCGTCATTGGGGGGGGGCAAAGCAAAGGGAGCAATCTCATTCAAGGCTTAATAAATGAGATTTTGCTGCGCAACCCGCTGGGTGCTTCGCTCGCAATGACGAATTTTAGAGAATTCTAAATTCCTTAGTACAGAGATCCCCGAAGGGGTCGGGGGATGACAGAAAGAGAGATACTCGGGTCAAGTAGGGGGATGAGATAGAACACGCAGGTTGGGGGATTTTTATAGAGATTGCTCCCTCTTTTTTCAAAGCCTCGCAATAACGGAATTATAGAATTTCTAAGCCCTTGGGTTCAAAATATTTTTTAGTATATTTATGATATTCTCGCCTTGAGTGGCTTGAGCCTTTTAGCTGGTGTGCCAGCTAGGTTAGTTTGCGCCCCAAGGACAGCCATTCATCTCAGCCTGATTCATTGCTACATCAGCACCTTTGCTAGCAGAGCTTACTGGAGTGTAAGCTGGGCTTGATACTGGATTTATCATTTTTGCTCCTTTTGGGTTTTATATAAATATCGTCAAATAAAAACGAATTTTAGTCCTAAAATTCTAGAATTCCTGCCAAATCTAGAATTCCCTAGCAGTAGCTAACACCACTGCCCTCTACTATCTCTCCGATGATATAGCCATCGCTTGCCCTTAGTACTTTGTCTACATTTTGTTTCGGTGCTACTAGCACCATGCCAACGCCGCAGTTAAAGGTTCTGCGCATTTCGCTTTTTTCTACTTGGCTACTTAGTAGCTCATAGATTGCAGGGGCTTTGATAGCGGCCTCATCTACCTTTGCGCCTAGAGTATTTGGTAGCACTCTAGGCAGATTTTCTAGTATTCCGCCACCTGTGATATGCGCTAGGGCTGAGATATGCTCTTTTAGCGCCAAAAACTCTTTTACATAAATGCGTGTAGGCTCTAGTAGCACCTCGCCTAAGCTTCGTCCATCAAACTCGCTTTTTAAATCAAGTCCAAGCTTTTTGATCACAGCTCTAGCTAGTGAAAAGCCATTTGAGTGAAGTCCAGTGCTAGGCAGAGCTATTAAAACATCGCCAGCTCGCACAAACTCACGCCTGTCTATTTGCCCACGCTCAGCAATTCCTACCGCAAAGCCAGCTAAGTCAAAGTCGCCTACTTCATACATACTAGGCATTTCAGCTGTCTCGCCACCCACTAGCGCACAGCCTGCTTGCTTGCAGCCCTGGGCTATACCTGCTACTACGGCTTTTGCGGTCTTTATATCCAAAGCACCTGTAGCATAGTAGTCTAGAAAAAATAATGGCTTGCCAAAATTACAAATCAAATCATTTACACACATTGCTACTAGATCAATTCCTATGGTGTCAAACTTATCATAGTCTATGGCTAGGCGCAGTTTCGTGCCTACGCCATCTGTGGCTGAGAGTAGCACAGGGTCTTTATACCCACTAGGTAGCGCAAAAGCCCCAGAAAACGAGCCTATACCGCCTATACAATGCTCATTTTGCGTGCTAGCAACAAGCGGTTTTATCGCCTCTACAAAACTATTTCCAGCATCTATATCAACGCCTGCTTCTTTGTATGAAATCATTGTTTTTCCTTTAAATAATGCTCGCATTCTAACTAAAATTCGCTGTAAATATGCTAAAATTGCGCATTTATTAAAGGAGAAAAAATGAATTATCCAAAAGCAATAGGACCTTATAGCGCATTTGTAGATGCTGGTGAGTTTGTATTTTGCTCAGGCCAAATTCCACTAGACCCAGAAAGCGGCGAGATAGTTGGAAGCTCAGCGGCCGAACAAGCTGAACAAGCCCTAAAAAATGTAGAAGGCGTGCTAGCAGCAGCAGGCCTTAGCAGCAAAAATGTAGTAAAAACCACTGTTTTTCTAGCTGATATTGCAGACTTTGCTGCTGTAAATGAAGTGTATGCAAAGCATTTTAACAAGCCTTTCCCAGCCCGCTCGGCACTTCAAGTAGGTGCCCTGCCAAAAGGCGCAAAGGTAGAAATAGAAGTAATTGCTAAAAAATAATGTCTTTTAAGCACGGAGTAGTAATAACTGGACTAATTGGCTCAGGCAAAAGCACGGTTTGTGCGCTTTTAAAAGAGCGTGGCTATGAGATAATCTGCGCTGATAGCATAGCTCATGAGATTTTAGAGCTTAATGCTAGCAAGATAAAAGAGCTTTTTGGGCCGCAGTTGCTAAGTGAGAACAAGGTGGATAGAAAAGCCCTTGGCGCAATAGTTTTTGCTAATCCTAGCGCAAAAAAGAGCTTAGAAGAGCTTTTACATCCGCTAATACATGAGCGTATCTGCTTTTTAGCAAATGAGCTTGAAAAGACTGGCAAGCTTTATTTTGTAGATATTCCGCTCTTTTTTGAAAGTGGTGGGCGGGCAAAGTATGATTTTGCTACTTCCTTGCTAGTTTATGCGCCAAAGCAACTTTGCTTAAAGCGTATATTGCGCCGAGATAAGGCTAATAAGACTAGCGCAAATGCTCGCATAAACTCTCAAATGGATATAGAAAAAAAGCGAGCTTTGGCTGATTTTGTGCTAGAAAATACTAGCGATTTAGCTAGGCTAGAAAAAAGCCTAGATAATGTTTTAAAAGAGATTAAAAACTCAATTCTAGAATTCTCTAAATAAAAGGCAAAAAAGTGATTTTAGCGATAGAAAGTTCTTGTGATGATAGCTCAGTAGCCATTATGAAAGCCAGTGATTTTTCGCTCGTTCATTACGAAAAAATCAGCCAAGAAAAAGAGCACGCCAAATACGGCGGCGTAGTGCCTGAGCTAGCCGCACGCTTACACACCGCTGCCTTGCCAGAGGTGATTTTAAGAGCAAAAGAGCATTTTTCAGCTCTAAAAGCCATAGCTGTGACAAACGAACCAGGACTTAGCGTGAGCTTGCTTCCTGGCATAGTAGCAGCAAAGGCGCTAGCTACTGCTTTAAGCCTACCGCTAATTAGCGTAAATCACCTTGTAGGGCATATCTACTCGCTGTTTTTAGAGGGGCCGATAAAACTACCCCTTGGCGTGCTACTAGTAAGTGGTGGACATACGATGATACTGGGTATCAGCGAAAATGGCGTTATATCCGTGCTTGGAGCTACTAGCGATGATAGCTTTGGCGAGAGCTTTGATAAAAGTGCTAAAATGCTAGGACTTGGCTACCCAGGTGGGCCGCAAATCCAAAATCTAGCCTTAAAAGGCGATGATAGGGCTTATGATTTTAGCCTGCCTTTAAAGGGCGCAAAGCGGCTAGAATACAGCTTTTCAGGGCTGAAAAATCAAGTGCGACTAGCCTGCTTGGAGCTAGAGAATTCTAGAATTCCTTACTCTGTCATCCCCCGACTTGATCGGGGGATCTCTAGCGAGAATTCTAGTGAGAATTCTAGAATTTCTTACTCTGTCATCCCCCAGCTTGACTGGGGGATCTCTAGTGAGAATTCTAGAATTCCCAGCGAAAATTCTAGAATTCCCAGCCAGCAAAAAGCAAATATCGCTGCTAGCTTTGAGCGTGTGGCTTGCCTTCACATCATCGACCGCCTAAAACTAGCATTTAGCTCGCAAAAGTGGGCGCGCTTTGGCGTAGTAGGTGGAGCTAGTGCAAATCTGCGCCTAAGAGGCATGCTAGAAAGCCTTTGTGCTAGTTATGACTGCGAGCTGCTCTTTGCGCCTTTGGAGTATTGTAGTGACAATGCTGTGATGATAGCACGCGCAGCTGTGACAAAGTATCATAACAAAGACTTTTGTGAGAGCCTAGAAATGCACCCCAGATCAAGCCTAGAAAACCTAAAAATCATCTAAAAGGGAGAGAAAATGAGTATTTTGATAAAAAACGCAACCATAATAAACGCAAACAACACACAAAAAGCAAATATCCTAATCAAAAATAATAAAATCACGCAAATTAGCTCTGCTATGAGCGATGCTGAGCGTGTGATAGATGCTAGTGGCAAGCTTGTTATGCCAGGGCTTATTGATATGCATGTACATTTCCGTGACCCGGGCCAAGAGTATAAAGAAGATATCATCACAGGCAGCCACGCCGCAGCAGCAGGTGGCGTGACTACTGCTTGCTGCATGGCAAATACAAAGCCAGTAAACGACAACCCACTAATCGCAAAATACATGATCCAAAAAGCCAAAGACTGCGGTCTAATCGATCTATATCCAATTAGCGCTATCACGCAAGGCAGCAAGGGCGAGCGCCTAGTAGATATGGGCAAGATGCTAGAGGCTGGCTGCATCGCATTTAGCGATGATGGGCTACCTGTGGTTAGCTCTGATGTGATGAGAGCTGCGCTTGAGTATAGTGCGCATCATGGCAGCTTTATCATCAATCACAGCCAAGACTGCTCTTTGTGCCGCTGCGGACATATGAACGAGGGGCAAATGAGTATGAAGCTAGGCATAAAAGGCATGCCACGAGAACAAGAAGAGATAATGATAAGCCGTGATTTACTGCTTGCTAAGCAAACAGGCGGCCGCATACACACAGCTCACATCAGCTCTGCGTGGAGCTTGGAGCTTGTTAAAATGGCTAGAGAAAAAGGCATAAACATCACTTGCGAGGTTACGCCTCATCACCTAAACTATGATGAAACTGCGCTAGAAAACTACGATACAAACTACAAAATGAGCCCGCCACTTCGCACAAAGGCTGATGTAGAGGCGATGAAAGCAGGGCTAAAAAGCGGAGTTATAGATGTGATAGCAACCGACCACGCCCCACACAGCAAGGATGAGAAAAACAGCACCTTTGAGGATGCGCCTTTTGGTATCACAGGACTTGCGACCCTAGTGCCACTAACACTAAATCTAGTGCGTGAAGGCGTGCTAAGCTATGAAGATATGGTGCGAGTATGCTCAAAAAGACCGGCTGAAATTCTAGGGCTTGATGATAGGGGCGAGATAGCTGTGGGCAAGCTAGCAGATATCGCAATAATTGATCCAAATATAGAATATATTTTTGATGAGAAGCTAAATTTCAGCAAAAGTATTAACTCACCGCTTTTTGGCAAAAGTCTAAAAGGCGCAAATATTCTAAGCATAAAATCAGGTAAAATCGTCTATGAGTGGGGCAGGGAATTTTAGAATTCCCTAGCTCTTTAAGCTAAATATTTTAGCTTAGATTTTTGAGTAGTTTGATTATTTAGAATAAACTCTTGTGGTTGAGCCGATAGGTATATCACCTTGATTAGGATTAGTGGTTGAGTTAAAATAAGCTTTTATAGGTTCTGCATTTTGAACTTGAGTGCAAACAGTATTGTTTATATTTGCGTTATCTTTAGTAAAGATAATGTAAGGGGTGCCATTGTTTACCGTCATCTGAATAGAGATACAGTTTTGATTAGCAACTTTTATGAAAGCGGCTGCATTATTCGCTGTGCTATCAGCACTGCCTAGAGGCACATTTGTGATATCTTTCCATTTAGCACCATTAAGGGTACCTTTTGCTACATAATAAGCACTAATATCGCTTACTAGTGTGCGTAGGTTAGCAACAGCAGTTGAGATTTCAGCATCTTCTCTTGTAGCAGCTAGGCGAGGAATAGCTACGCTAGCTAGAATTCCTAAGATAACAATAACAAAGATTAGCTCTATCATCGTAAAACCTTTTTTCATCTTTCATCCTTTCTATTAATTTAAAAAGAATTCTAGAATTAAGAATTCTAGAATTCCCTAGTCCTAAGCTAAATATTTTAGCTTATTGTCTTGATGCTCTTGTTGGTGCTATTGATGGATAAACGCTTGTGCTTGAGCCGATAGGTATAGCATTATTAACAGTTATCGACTTATTATTAAGATTAGTTAAGCTAAATGAATTATCTACATAAGCTTTTACAGGTTCTGCTTCTAGAACTTGTTTGCAAGCACCAGTTGCTCCATTGTATTTAATAAAGAGAATGTGAGCTGGTGTATTGCCGCTTGCACTTATAAGCTGTAGACCCATACAGTCTTTACCACCAACTGTTAGAGTTGCAGCATTGCCGCCACGGCCACTGCCCATAGCTACACTATCAGCATTTTTTAAAGGCGCATTTGTAATTTCATTCCATTTTACGCCAGTAAAGCTTCCTTTTACTACATAGTAGCTATTAATATCGCTTACTAGTGTGCGTAGGTTAGCAACAGCAGTTGAGATTTCAGCATCTTCTCTTGTAGCAGCTAGGCGAGGAATAGCTACGCTAGCTAGAATTCCTAAGATAACAATAACAAAGATTAGCTCTATCATCGTAAAAGCTTTTTTCATCTTTCATCTCCTTTATTTAATTTAAAAAAAGAATTCTAGAATTAAGAATTCCCTAGCTCTTTAAGCTAAATAGCTTATTTTTTTGCTGGTGTATAAACTGATGTGGTTGAGCCAATAGCCATAGCTCCGCCACGGTCACCAAGATTAAGACCCGTTAGTTTTGACTCAACATAAGCTTTTACAGCATCTGCAGCTAGAACTTGAGAGCAAGAAGCAGTTGCTCCACTTTTTTTTGGAGTAAAGATAATGTAAGCTGGTGTAGTGTCAGTTTTATCGTTTATCTGAACACCGATACAGTCTTTATCACCACCAACTGCTAGGTTAACTTTTTCAGTAGCCCCAGCGTCAGTAGCTTTACCATCCTTGTTTAGAGGCACATTTGTAATATCTTTCCATTTAACACCTGTAGCACCAGAGCCAAATTCACCTTTTACTGTATAGTAAGCATTAATATCGCTTACTAATGTGCGTAGGTTAGCAACAGCAGTTGAGATTTCTGCATCTTCTCTTGTAGCAGCTAGGCGGGGGATAGCGACGCTAGCTAGAATTCCTAAGATAACAATAACAAAGATTAGCTCTATCATCGTAAAAGCTTTTTTCATCTTTCATCTCCTTTATTTAATTTAAAAAAAGAATTCTAGAATTTAAGAATTCCCTAGCTCTTTAAGCTAAATATTTTAGCTTAGATTTTTGAGTAGTTTGATTATTTTGAATAAACTCTTGTGTTTGAGCCGATAGCCATTGTACCAGGAAGAGTATCACTTACTTTTGAATCAAGATAAGCTTTTATAGGAGCTGAATCTAGAACTTGTTTACAAACATTACTTGTATCAGTTGTTTTAGGAGTAAATTGAATGCGAGCTGGTATAGGGCCAAGTCTATCGTGTAAGGTAACATCTATGCACCTAGTGCCACCTATGTATAGGAAACCTGCCTGAGTAGCTAATTCAGTAGTGATAGGAACACCACCATTCTTTGTTAGAGGCACATTTGTGATATCTTTCCATTTAACAGTGCCAAATTCACCTTTTGCTACATAGTAAGCACTAGCATCGCTTACTAATGTGCGTAAGTTAGCAACAGCTGCTGAGATTTCTGCATCTTCTCTTGTAGCAGCTAAGCGAGGGATAGCTACGCTAGCTAGAATTCCTAAAATAACGATCACGAATATTAGCTCAATCATTGTAAAACCTTTTTTCATGGCTAACTCCTTTTAAGTGTAAAATACTTGGATTTTACTATTTTAATTATTAAACTTTGCTGATTTGCTGAAAATTTATTAAAGTATTTTTTTCTTAAGGAATTCTAAATTATTTATGATGAGATCTTAGGGTCAAGTCGGGGGATGACAAAGGGCTTATGAATTCTAGACGAGATTGCTTCGGTCGCCTTGCTCCCCCTTCAATGACGGAATTACGGAATTTTAGACGGAATTCTAGAATTCTTTGTGATGAGATCCCCCAGTCAAGCTGGGGGATGACACAAGGCTTAGGAATTCTAGAATTTTGCTCGCTTTTAGGCTAGATAAATCTAGCTCGCAAATTTTATAAGGGCTACGCCCTAAACCCTTAGGGGCTGCCGCCCCTAAAACCCCACTAAAATTTAGAATTCTCTTGTTTTGTCTGAGTTTTTTTTGCTTCGCATCCGTTGGTTGCTTCGCATCCGCTGGTTGGGGGTGCGGGGGTATTTAGAATTCTTTATGATGAGATCCCCCGAAGGGGTTGGGGGATGAGAAAAAACGCGAGTTGTGGGATTTTTATAGAGATTGTCCGAAGGGGCCGGACAATGACACAGAGCCAAATATTTTAGCTTATCTTTTTCTTATTGCTGCTACTGATTCTCTTCCTGGTTTTCCTTGTTGGATATTCAGTAGATTTTTTGCTAGTTGCTTGTTTGCACTGGTGCCGCTACCTATTCCTTTTATTTTGTTTTTGCTGCTGCTGAAAAGCTGTTCATAATTCCATACGCTTGGCCACAGTTCGCGCACACATAAGGAAATGGATTTGCTGCTGGTTTTTCTGCTGCTGGTTTTGGTGGTGTTGGTTTTGCTGGTGTTGCTGGTCGTGCTGCTGGTGCTGCTGCTGGTCGTGCTGGTGCTGCTGCTGGTCGTGCCGCTGCCGCTGCTGGTGCTGCTGATGCTGATGCTACATAAATGCTTGTGCTTGAGCCGATAGGTATAGCACCTTTATCAGCGCCAAGACCTTAAACACCAGCTACTCTTGAGTCAAAATAAGCTTTTATAGGTTCTGCAACTACAACTTGTTTGCAAGCACCAGAGTTTTTATTTGTTGTATCTTTAGCGACAAGAATGTGAGCTGGTACATTGCCATTTCTATCTTTAACCTGAACACGGATACAGTTTTTACCACCAATTTTTATGATACCATCAGAGCCATTGGCTGTTCCATTAGGATTGTTTAGAGGTACATTTGTAAATTCGCTCCATTTAGCACCAGTATCACCAGTGCCAAATCCATCTTTTACTGCATAGTAAGCAGCAGCGTCGCTTACTAGTGTGCGTAAGTTAGCAACAGCAGCTGAGATTTCAGCATCTTCTCTTGTAGCAGCTAGGCGGGGAATGGCGACGCTAGCTAGAATTCCTAAAATAACGATCACGAATATTAGCTCAATCATTGTAAAACCTTTTTTCATGGCTAACTCCTTTTAAGTGTAAAATACTTGGATTTTACTATTTTAATTATTAAAGTTTGCTGATTTGCTGAAAATTTATTAAAATATTTTTTTCTTAAGGAATTCTAGAATTCCTTGAAATTCGTCATTGTGAGGTTTTGAAAAAAGAGGGAGCAATCTTTAAAGAATTCTAGAATTTTGCTCGCTTTTAGGCTAGATAAATATAGCTCGATAGCTCGCAAATTTTATAAGGGCTGTGCCCTAAACCCTTAGGGGCTGCCGCCCCTAAAACCCCGCTAAAATCTAGAATTCCTAAGCTAAAAATACCCCCGTACCCCCAAAAAAACTAGAATTCCTGCTATTAGAGATCCCCCAGTCAAGCCTGAGGATGACATAGAATGGTCAAGTCGGGGGATGACACAGAACACGCAAGGCGGGATTTTTATAGAGATCCTTAGCTCAAGCCCGAGGATGACATAGAGGGGTCAAGCTGGGGGATGACACAAGGCTTAGGAATTCTAGATTTATTCTTGGAATTCTAGATTTATGCTCGCTTTTAGGCTAGATAAATCTAGCTCGCAAATTTTATAAGGGCTGTGCCCTAAACCCTTAGGGGCTGCCGCCCCTAAAACCCCGCTAAAATTTAGAATTCTTAGAGATTGCTCCCTCTTTTTTCAAAGCCTAGCAATGACGGGATTTCCGCAATGACGGGATTGCGGGATTTTGAACGAGATTGCTCCCTCTTTTTTCAAAGCTTCGCAATGACACAAGGCTTTTTAATAAGGGTTGCCATCAAAGCCAAAGCGTAGCTGTCCTTTTAGCATTATATGCGGATTTTGGCTAGCACGCTTAGCAAAGAGTGGCTCTAACATAGCCATAGTCCTATCGGTGCTACGATCAATATCTAGTAGCCTTGCTGCCTCATCAAAGCGAGCTTGCCACTCAGTACTCTCGGCTGCTTTCCACTCATCGAAGGTGAATTGCTTTGGTTCTTGTGTGAGATTGCCACGTTCGCTTCGCTCACTCCTCGCAATGACGGGGGTGGTTTTGGCTTTTAGTAGTTGTTTTAGTGCTTCTAGCCATGGAGCAATTTCTTCATCGCTTGGCATGCGAGCTGGGTCGTCGTGAAGAGTGCTAGGCACATCTAGCGCTATACCAGCACCAGCCATTGCCTCTTCTAAGCCGCCGTTTTTTGCTACAAGCACAGGGATGCGGTTTAGCACCGCTTCGCTAGCGACTCTGCCCCAGCCTTCATACCAAGCTTTTGGGACGCTTGGGGCGAGTAGCACTTTGGTTAGGGCGTAGATGGCTTTCATGTTTGTAGTGTTTTGCGCCATGCTTACATTATCAAACATTTCAGGCTTGTAGTTTGTGGCGCCATCGCCGTCGTGTAGGACGCTTACAGTAGAGCCAAAGTTGCCACGACTATTTACTACTAGGAATTTCTCATTTTTTAGCTCAGGGTCGTTTTTTGCTAATAGGGCAAGCTTTGCGAAGATGCTGCCACCTTTGCGTGGTTCTGGGTTTATCATGGTGATATACTCGTGGCTACCGCTATCAGCGATGTAGGCGTCTTTGTCTATAAAAGCACCTGTTGTAGCTAGGTTTAGATGATCTCGCTGTGCGTAGAGCTGTGCGTTTGCTGCGCTATCAGTAAAGAGCAAATCACTATCCCAGAAGTTGTAGTAGGGGTGGTTGCCATTACAGATAGGATAGGCGTGGGGGATACCTCGGCGCCTACACTCAGCGTGAACTGCCGTGCCAAAAAGCGCCATACCATAGCCCATACACACATCAGGGCGAAATATATTTAGCTGTCTGCAAAAGGCTGTATATATGCGCCACTCTTCATCGTGTGGTAGGAGCGAGAGAGAGGTTGTGCTAGTGGGGATATAAAGATAGTTAATGCCGTTTTGTTCTAGGGCTATGGGTGGTTTTTTATCAGCGTCTTTCTGGACTTCGGCTTCAAGTTTTGGGAAGGTGGATTTGGCTCCTGCGATGCTATCAAAGACAAAGCCGCCGATAGCTAGGATATTTACGCCACGCTTAGCGAGCTGTTCTAGCATTGCTTTGCAGTGTTTGGCTGCGCCTGAGCTAGAGTCGTGGAGATTAAACTGGCTTATCCAAAGTAGTTTTGGCATGTGCTGTCCTTATTGGGTATTTTTGGCGGGGATTATAGCTAAAAAGCAGGATTTTTTTGGTAGAATTGCGGAATTTTGTTATAATTATCGCTAAAAAAAGGGCAAGTATGACTACAATAGCAATCAGCACAGAGATGAGCGCTCAAACTCTAAGCGCAATCAAAGAACAAATACGAAAAATAAATCAAAACCTAGTAATAGAAGAAATAGAAGGCTACGCAGTGCCAAGCGATGAGACTATAGCGGCTTTAAAAAGCAGTGAAAGTGTTGGGGTTTTTAAGAGCTTTGATGAGTTTGAAAAGGATAAAAATGAGCAAAAAAGATGCTGTAAATAAAGACATTGACCTAGCAGCGAAGTTGCTTTATTTCTTTTTAATTTCGTTTTTTGGACTTTGTGCTTTTATAAATGCAGATAAACTTAGCTTAATTCAGTTTGTTGTGCTGAGTGTGGCTGGCATGGTGCTGTGTTTGTGTGAGTTTGTCTGTGTTAAGAAGTATTTGAAGTATAGAAAGGAGCTAGAACAATTATGAATGCTGATCTTGTGTATATAGTGTTTACAGTGATGTTTATTGTCACTATGGGGCTGTGCTACTGGGAGTTTGAGCGTGAAGCAAGGGCGTGAGAATATCTGCTTATGAGTGAAAAATTTAAAAAATTAGAAAAATTGTTAGGTTATGAGTTTAAAGATAAAAGCTTGTTAAAAGCAGCTTTGTCTCACAAAAGCGCACGCTCTGGGGTAAATAACGAAAGACTAGAATTTCTAGGCGATGCGGTGCTAGACCTTGTGGTGGGCGAGTATCTATATCATAAGTTTAGCTCCAAAAAAGGCGAGCATAACGAGGGCGATCTCTCAAAGATAAGAGCTGGGCTAGTAAATGAGCGTTCATTTGCAAAAATTGCAAGATCACTAGGGCTTGGCGAGCACCTGATAATGAGTATAAGCGAGAGAAAAAGCGGTGGGGATAAAAAGCCTAGTTTGCTTAGCGATGCTTTGGAGGCGATATTTGGGGCGATTTACTTGGAGAGTGGCTTGGAGTGCGCTAAGGGCGTGTTTGTGCCGCTAGTAGAGAGTGAGTTTAAAAACATAGATAAAGATGTGCTAAAAGACTACAAAACAAGACTTCAAGAAATAACACAAGAGCGACTAGGACTGCTGCCAAAATACGAACTAATAGGAGCTAGTGGGCCTGACCATAAAAAGAGTTTTGAGATTGCGCTGTTTTTGGGGGATAAAGAAATAGCAAGGTCTGTGGGTGCTAGCAAAAAAGAAGCTGAGCAAAAATGTGCGATGATAGCAGTAGAGATGCTAAAAAAGGAGGGCAAATGACTACGATAACGCTAGATAATAAAATCGGCGCAGATGTGATAGAGGCGATAAAAGCACTGCTAAAAAACAAGCCAAAAGAGCTATATAGTATAAGTGATGATAAAATACCTGGGCTTGATAAGGCGATAAAAGAGTTTAATAGTGGCGAGTTTAGCGTGTATAAAAGCGTAGATGAACTGATGAAAGATTTGTAATGCTAGAAATCAAAGCATCGGCTAGCTTTAAAAAAGCAGCTAAAAAGCTAAATGATAGAGATAAAGGGCTTTTAAAAGAAGTTCTAGCTAAGCTCGCAAATAATGAAAAGCTAGATGAGAAATATTGCGACCACGCATTAAAGGGTAAATATTTGGGATTTAGGGATTGTCATATTAAGCCTGATTTGGTGTTAATCTATAAAATAGAACATAATGCCTTGCTGCTATATTTAGCAAATATCGGCTCTCACTCTGAGCTTGGAATTTAAGGATAAAAAATGAATACTTTTGGTAAAAGATTTGCGCTAAGTAGTTTTGGTGAGAGTCATGGGGTAGCAATAGGTGGCGTGATAGATGGGATGCCCTCAAATGTGGAGATAAATCTAGAATTCCTTCAAAATGAGATGAGCAAACGAAAGCCAGGTGGCAAATACGCCACAAACCGCAAAGAAGATGATGAATTGCGCATTTTAAGCGGTGTTTTTGAAGAAAATGGCAAGCTTTTTAGCACAGGGGCTAGCATAGGCTTTGTGATAGAAAACACAAGCCAGCATAGCAAAGACTATGAGAATATTAAAGAGCTTTTTCGCCCTGGGCATGGGGACTTTGGCTACTTTGCTAAGTGGGGGATAAGAGATTATAGGGGAGGTGGTAGAGCAAGTGCTAGAGAAACAGCGATAAGAGTGGCTGGTGGGGCGTTTGCCCAGCTTTTGCTAAATCACTTTGGTATAGAAGTAAAAAGCGGCGTGCTAAGCGTGGGCGAGATAGGCGTGGGCAGTGTGTCTAGCGGGTATGCTGAGATTTTGGGGGCGGTGGACTTTGAAAATGCTAGAAATAGCGAGATTTTTGCGCTTTTGCCAAAGTGTGAGGCGAGCCAAAAAGAGCTGATAAAGTCATGTAAAGACAGCGGCGAGAGCGTGGGGGCTAGCGTGCTAAGCGTGGCAAAGGGGCTTTTTGCTGGGCTTGGCGAGCCTATGTATGATAAGCTTGATAGCAAAATCGCAGAGGCGATGATGAGTATAAACGGCGTAAAAGCCGTAGAAATCGGCGTAGGTGTGGTGGCTAGCAAGCTGCGGGGTAGTGAGAATAATGATGAGCTTTTGCCTGCTGGCAGGGGTGAGTTTGGGGCAATGAGAGCGGAGTTTGGCTCAAATAACGCTGGTGGCGTGCTAGCTGGTATAAGCTCTGGAGCTGATCTAGTGGTGCTAAGCCACTTTAAGCCCACGCCTAGCATTTTTAGCGAGCAAAGGACGATAAATAAGCGTGGAGAGGCGGTAAAGTTTGCGCTAGTTGGCAGGCATGACCCTTGTATCGGCGTGAGAGGTTCAGTAGTGGCTACGGCGATGATGAGATTGGTGCTAGCTGACATGCTTTTGCTTGGGGCTAGCTCACGGCTTGAAATGCTAAAAAGGGCTTGGAGTTTTGCGTAGTTTTGGTAGAGTGGCTCTTTTTTTGGGGCTTTTGCTTTGCTATTTGGGGGCTGAGAAAAACGCTAGCACACTGGGCTTAGAGAGCTTTTTGGGTGGTGAGACTGGAGAGGCTGGAGAGATAGAATTAGCCAAAATCCGCATAGCAAATCTTTTGGCACAAAAAGCAGAACTAGAGCAGCAGGCAGCAGAGTTAGAGGCTAAACGCAAAGAGCGTGAAGCAAATCTAGTAAGCGCAGATGACCCTGAGGTAATCTTGCTTTTAAAGCAAATTGATGAGCTAAAAGCGCAAATTGCCAAGCTTAGCGCAGAAAATTCTGCGGAGAATTATTCAGAGGATGCTAGCGCAGAGAATGCTTCTTCTGCTATTACGAAAAATCCAGCCGAGATTCAAGGCGAGTATATAAAATAAGTCTAGGGAATTCTAGAATTCCCTACTATGTCATCCCCTAGCCCTCTTAGGGGATCTCTCTCTGTCATCCTCGGGCTTGACCCGAGGATCTCTCTGTCATCCTCGGGCTTGACCCGAGGATCTCTATATAGAATTCTAGAATTCCCTAAAATTCGTCATTGCGAGGCTTTGAAAAAAGAGGGAGCAATCTCATTTATTAAGCCTTAAAATTCGTCATTGCGAGGCTTTGAAAAAAGAGGGAGCAATCTCATTATTAAGCCTTATTTATTAAGTCTTGAAAATCCTTGAACGAGATTGCTTCGGTCGCTTTGCTCCCTCGCAATGACGGAATTACGGAATTACGGAATTTTATACGGAATTCTAGATTTTATGGTAATTGTTTAAATTACTAAAAAAAGGAATTCTAGAGTTAAGAATTCTAGAATTCCCTAGCTCTTTAAGCTAAATATTTTAGTTTAGCTTCATTGTGCTGCTGGTGCTGTTGATGTATAAACGCTTGTGCTTGAGCCGATAGCCATTTTACCTTTATTAGTAGTATCACCCGGTATTGTTGAATCAAAATAAGTTTTTAGAGGTTCTGCATTTTGAACTTGAGTGCAAACAGAACCACCATTTTCTTTACTAAAGACAATGTGAGCTGGTGTAGCGTCAGCTTTATTTACTAACCGAACACCGATGCAGTCTTTACCACCTGCTTTTAGCTTAGCACTAGCAGTACTGCCATTAACCGCTGTACTAGTAGCACCCTCTAGAGGTACATTTGTAATTTCACTCCATTTAGTATTACTACCAAATTCACCTTTTACTGTATAGTAAGCACTAACGTCGCTTACTAGTGTGCGTAGGTTAGCAACAGCAGCTGAGATTTCTGCATCTTCTCTTGTAGCAGCTAGGCGAGGAATAGCTACGCTAGCTAGAATTCCTAAGATAACAATCACGAAGATCAATTCAATCATTGAAAAGCCTTTTTTCATGGCTAACTCCTTTGGGTATAAAATGCATTCGGTATTCTACTATGTTAAATGTTAAACTTTGCTTAAAATTTGTTAAGGTTTTATTAAATTGTTTTTTTATTTAAGGAATTCTAGAATTTTGCTCGCTTTTAGGCAGGGTAATTCTAGCTCGCAAATTTTATAAGGGCTACGCCCTAAAGCACTGCCACCCCTAAAACCCCGCTAAAATTTAGAATTCTCTAGATATATTTTAAAATAAACAAATTTTAAAATAGGCGCAGTGTGGCTAAAATAAAAAACAGCGATTCTAGTATCGTGGTGCTAGTGTGCTAAAAGCCTGCAGTGTGCGCGTCGCAGATAGATCAGATGGTTCATCAAGACGCGCGCACCGCAGGATTTTAGTACAATGGTGCTGCGAGACGAATCGCCACAATCGCTACATAAAAAGGTTATTTACGCTCTCATCATGATAAACCCTACGTATCACCTCAGCAAACAGCGGCGCTACGCTAATTACCTTTATATGCTCGTTTTGCTCTTTTAGCGGAATTGTATCAGTTACTACTAGCTCGTCAATCGCTCCTGTTGCGATGCGCTCGTATGCTGGGCCACTTAGCACCGGATGAGTACAAAAGGCAGTTACGCTAGTTGCCCCTCGTTCTTTAAAGGCAGCCGCAGCCTTGATCAAAGTGCCAGCAGTATCTACCATATCATCGATTAAAATCACATCTTTGCCATTTGCATCGCCGATTACATTCATAACTTCGCTTTCATTTGCTTTTTCACGGCGTTTATCGATGATGGCAAGGTCTAGATTTAGCTGCTTTGCTAGGCTTCTAGCACGAGCTACGCCACCTATATCAGGGCTTGCTACGATAGGATTTGAGAGATGCTTGTTTTTTAGGTAGTTTATGAAGGTAATCGTGCCATAAAGATTATCCACTGGAATATCAAAAAAACCTTGAATCTGCCCAGCGTGAAGATCCATAGTAACTACTCTATCAATGCCAGCAATTTCAATCATATTTGCTACAAGCTTGGCAGTAATTGACACTCTTGGTGCTGCTTTGCGGTCTTGCCTTGCATAGCCAAAGTATGGGATAACAGCTGTCACCGTGCTAGCAGAGCTTCTTTTTATAGCGTCTGTTAGGATGAGTAGCTCCATGAGATTTGTATCAGTTGGCGCACAGGTTGACTGGATGATAAAAACATCCTTGCCACGCACGCTCTCGCCGATTTGGACGCTGATCTCACCATCGCTAAAGCGTTTTATACTAGCCTCGCTTAGTGGAATTCCTAGATATTTTGCTATTTGGCGAGAAAGTTCTTGATTTGCCGTGCCAGAAAATACTTTATAACCACGCATTGTTTACCTTTATTGTAAGAATTTTTGCCGGTATTTTAGCAAAAATTGCTAGAAAATTACTTAAAATCTAAGCTGTTTTTTGCTAAAATCGTCTGAAAATTTTTAGGAAATAAAATGAAAGACTTAATCTCCACAAAAGATCTCTTAAAAGACGATTTTAAGGCACTTATAGCGCAAGCAAAGCACTTTAAAGAACTAAATTTAAGTGAAGCTAAACACGAAAATAAATTAGCTGGAAAAAGCGTAATTCAGGCGTTTTTTGAAAACTCTACTAGAACTCGCATGAGCTTTGAGCTCTCAGCCAAGCGTCTAGGCTGCGATAGCACGAGCCTAAGCCCTGCTATTTCAAGTGCAGCAAAGGGTGAGAGCCTGCTTGATACTATAAAAAACTTAGAGGCTATGCAAAATGACTTTTTTGTGATCCGCCACCAAAAAAGCGGTGCTGCAAAGTTTGTAGCAAGGCGCACAAAAGCCCATGTAATAAACGCAGGCGATGGCTGTAACGAACATCCTACGCAAGCTTTGCTTGATCTTTTTACTATGAGCGAGCATTTTGGCGCAGGTGACGCTATAGCTGGCTTTGAGAGCATTAGTGGCAAAAAAATCAGCATTATAGGTGATATTTTTCACTCCCGCGTGGCTAGATCAAATATTTATGCGCTGCAGACTTTGGGTGCTGAGATTACGCTATTTGGACCGCCGCAGTGCATGAGATACGCAGAGGTCTTTGGCTCTAAAAGAGCTAAAAATATAAAAGAAGCACTAAATGGCGCAGATGCTGTAATAATGCTAAGAATACAGCTTGAGCGTAGTGGGGATGAAGTGCCCTTGCCAAATGAATATGCTAAATACTTTGGGCTAAATGCTAACAATATAGAGTTTTTGCCGCCACATGCGCTAGTGCTTCATCCAGGACCAGTAAATCGTGGCGTGGAGATGAGTAGTGAGGTAATGGACTCTCGCTCACTCGTGCTAGAACAAACGCAAAATGGCGTGGCTATGAGAATGGCTGTATTTTCTATGCTAGCGCAGAGCTAAGCTTTTAGGAATTCTAGAATTCCTGGGGCTGAATTTGGAATTCTAAGAATAAATTTAGAATTCTAAGAATAAATTTAGAATTTCTATAGATTGCTTCGCTTCACCCGCAATGACGAAAATTCTAAAATTCCTAAGGCAAATCTAGAATTACTAAGAATAAATTTAGAATTACTAAGAATAAATTTAGAATTACTAAGAATAAATTTAGAATTCCAAGAATAAATTTAGAATTCCAAGAATAAATTTAGAATTACCAAGAATAAATTTAGAATTCCAAGAATAAATTTAGAATTTCCAGTGCTAAATTTAGAATTCCTAAGAGTAAATTTAGAATTCCCAAGAATAAATTTAGAATTCCAAGAATAAATTTAGAATTTCTAGAGCTTGCTTCGCTTCGCTCGCAATGACGAAAATTCTAAAATTCCCTAAGCAAAAATTTAAAATTCCCACTGCTAAATTTAGAATTCCAAGAATAAATTTAGAATTCCAAGAATAAATTTAGAATTTCTAGAGATTGCTTCGCTTCGCTCACAATGACGAAAATTCTAGAATTCCTAGGCAAATCTAGAATTACCAAGAATAAATTTAGAATTCCTACACTAAAATTTAGAATTCCAAGAATAAATTTAGAATTCCCAGTGCTAAATTTAGAATTCCCAGAGCTTGCCTCACTCGCAATGACGAAAATTCTAAAATTTCTAAGGCAAAATCACAAATATTTCTCCACAATTTTACAAAGTTTTTCAAGCACGAGTTCTGCATCCTTTACGCTCATTTTTTGCTGGCAAGGCAAGCTTAACTCTTTTGCGTAGAAAAGCTCAGCATTTGGCAGTGAAATATCTCCATACTTTTGCCTATAAAAATCAAAGCTATAAGTGGGCTTATAGTGAACCTGAACGCCGATATTTTGGCTGTGAAGCTCTGAGAAAATCTGCGCTTTATTTTTGACTATTTTTCCCTTTAAAAGCACGATATACAAATGCCTAGAGCTTGTTATGCCACTAGGAATTTTCACATTTTTTGCCCACTTACAGCTAGCAAAAAACTCATCATAAACGCTAGCGATTTCACCCCGAATTTTCACAAACTCATCAAGGCGAGTAAGCTGGCAAAGCCCTAAGGCACAAGCCACATCGCTAAGTCGGTAGTTAAAGCCAAGCATGCTCATATCGCTATCCCAAAGCTCTGTTTTGCTTATACCGTGAGAACGCAAAAGCTTACATTTTCTAGCGATTTCATCGTAATTTGTCAGCACTGCGCCACCCTCGATTGTAGTAATGGGCTTAATAGCATGAAAGCTCATAATAGTAGCGTCTGCGCCATTTTTATTATCTGCTAAAAGAGCTGAGCCGATTTTTCTGCCATCAGCAAAACTGCTGCCAAGTGCGTGGCTAGCATCATCTACGACCTTTATGCCCTTTGCATGGGCTAGCTCGCAGATAGCCTCCATATCCACAGGATTTCCGCCAAGATCTACTGGGGCGATGATTTTCGTGCGTGGGCTAATGCGTTCTTTGATGCTAGCTACATCGATATTTCCGCTCTCCAAGCTCACATCCGCCCAGCGCACATCAGCCCCACACATAAGGGCTGCATTTGCCGTGGCCGCAAAGGTTATAGGCGTGGTTAGCAGCTCGTCCTCTGCGCCAAGCCCTAAGGCAAGATAGGCGCAATGAAGCGCAGATGTCGCTGAGTTCATTACTACTGCGTGTTTTGCGCCGCTGTAGGCACAAAGTGCGTTTTCAAAGTCGCTTACATAATGCCCACCGGTGATTACATCGCCTTTTAGGGCTGTGATTACAGCAGCGATGTCGCTGTCATTTATATCCTGACGGCTGTAAGGTAAAAAACTCATCTTTATCCTTTTTATTTTATTTGGTTGGTTTTTATTTGGCTGGTTTTTATTTGGCTAGCTCAGCTTTTTGCTCTTTTTTGCGTTCACAGCTTGCACAGCCCAGCGTCTTACAAGCGAGCTTTTGCGCTATTTCCTACGGCTGTCGCCTTGAAAAATAAGCGCAAAACTCGCTTGAACGCTCCGCTACGACGCCCCACGGCTAGTGCTGCGCTGCGAGCGCAAAAAATAGCTAAAAAATCTTGGAGCCTTGTTTTTACTGCCGTTACCACGAATTTTAGAATTCCTTAGGGAATTTTGGAATTTCCTAGCGAGTTTTAAATGTTAAATTCACAAACAGCTGTTAAAAACAAGGCTCCAAGATTTTTTAGCGATTTTTGCTCTTAAAGCCGCTGCGCTAGCCGTGGGGCTGTGTCCACGGCAGTGGCTGGCGAAATTCTGCGGTAGAATTTCAAGCAAGCCGCCCAAGTCACTAAAACAAAATGGCGGCTTGCGCAGGAAACTGCCGCAGAAGTTTCGCCAGAACAAGCTGGGCTGCGCAAGGCTTTAAGAGTAAAAAGCGCAAAAAAGCTGAGCCAGCCGAAAAAAATTATTTTAAAATGCGTGGCAAGGTAATACCCTCTTGCCCTTGATATTTTCCCTTTTTATCCGCATAACTCGTCTGGCAAAGCTCGTCGCCTTCTAAAAATAAAACCTGCGCAATGCCCTCGTTTGCGTAGATTTTAGCAGGCAGTGGCGTAGTGTTTGAAATCTCAATCGTTATATGCCCCTCAAATCCGGGCTCAAAAGGCGTTACATTTACGATTATTCCGCATCTTGCGTAGGTACTTTTGCCAAGGCAAATTGCTAACGCGTTCTTTGGCATGCGAAAATACTCCACCGTGCGAGCTAATGCAAATGAGTTTGGTGGCACGATACAAATATCACCTTTAAAGTTTACTACATTTTTTTCATCAAAATTTTTTGGATCAACCACGGTGCCACCGATATTTGTAAATATCATAAACTCATCAGCTACGCGTATATCATAGCCATAGCTTGAAAGCCCATAGCTTACCACGCCACGACCTACATTTTGCTCGCAAAAAGGCTCAATCATTTTGTTTTTCAAGCTTTTTTCTTTTATCCATTTATCGCTTTTTAGTCCCATTATTTTGTCCTTAAATCAAAATTTTGCGAAATTATAGCAAATTTGTGATACAATGCTGACTTCACTTTCAAAGGAGTTTGTATGACACACGAAGAAATCAAAGATTTAATAAGCTTTTTAGATGAAAAAGCAAGTATAAATCGCCTAAAAATCAAAGACAAAGACTTCGAACTTGAAATCAAAAAAGAAGACGCAGCTTGCGCAAATGCTACCATAAGTGCGCCAGCACCAACCTGCACTCCAGCACCATCAGTAAATGTAGTGCTAAGCGAAAAACCAGTCACAAACAAAACCGCAGCAGGAGATACCATAAACTCGCCTATGGTAGGAACTTTTTATAAAGCCCCAAGCCCAGGTGCAAGTCCTTTTGTAAGCGTGGGTCAAGCTGTAAGAAAAGGCGAGTGTGTAGGTATCATAGAAGCTATGAAAATCATGAACGAAATAGAAGCAGAGTTTGACTGTCGTATCGTAAAAGTACTTGTCGATGATGGCCAGCCAGTAGAATACGGCATGGCGATCTACGAAGTAGAGAAACTATAATGCCGATAATCTTAAAAATTATCATCGCAATTGCTATTCTTTATGGACTTTCTTGGTTAGCTGGTTTTAAACACACGCTAAAGAGAGTGCTTATAACGACAAGGATGACATAAATAAGCTAAATTATAGATAACAGCAGCAAATAAGGTCAAAAAATGAAAGAAATCAAAAGAATACTAATAGCAAATCGTGGAGAAATCGCACTTCGCGCACTTCGCACAATCCAAGAAATGGGCAAAGAAGCAGTAGTAGTTCACAGCACCGCTGATAGTGATGCGCTATATGTTCGCTACGCAGACGCTAGTATCTGCATAGGCGAGGCTAGAGGCAGCGATAGCTATCTAAACATACCAGCTATCATAACAGCAGCTGAGATAGCAGGCGTGGATGCGATTTTCCCGGGATATGGCTTTTTAAGTGAAAACCAAAACTTCGTTGAAATCTGCGCAAAACATAATATAAAATTCATAGGTCCAAGCCCTGAAAATATGGCTTTGATGAGCAATAAAAGCAAGGCAAAGCAAATCATGATGAGAGCTAAAATCCCAGTAGTGCCTGGTAGCGATGGTGAAGTGCTAGATGCCGAGCATGCTAAAAAGCTAGCTAGTGAAATTGGCTACCCAATCATCATAAAAGCAGCCGCTGGCGGTGGTGGCCGTGGAATGCGTGTAGTAGAGAGCGAAGCTAATATAGAAAAGCTATTTTGGTCAGCACAAAGTGAGGCTATGAGTGCCTTTGGCGATGGGACAATGTATATGGAAAAATACATCGTAAATCCACGCCACATAGAAGTCCAAGTCCTAGGCGATGAGCACGGAAATGTCGTTCATATAGGCGAGAGAGACTGCTCTATGCAGCGCCGCCACCAAAAGCTAATAGAAGAAAGCCCAGCAATAGCCTTGGGTGATGCAACTAGAAAAGAGCTGCTTGAAACTGCCGTTAGAGCTGCAAAGGCCATTGGCTACTGCGGGGCGGGGACTTTTGAGTTTTTGTACGATAGCAGGGATAAGAAGTTTTATTTTATTGAGATGAACACTCGCCTTCAAGTAGAACATACAGTTAGTGAAATGCGCTCAGGGCTTGATCTAGTTGAGTGGATGATAAGGATCGCGCAGGGCGAAAAGCTAATGAGCCAAGATGAAATTAACTTTAACGGCCACGCAATAGAGTGCCGCATAACAGCAGAAGATCCAAAGAGCTTTACTCCAAATCCTGGCAAAATCACTAAATACACAGCCCCAGGTGGAATCGGCGTGCGTATGGATAGCCATGTTTATAGCGGATATAGCGTGCCGCCATTTTATGATAGCATGATAGGCAAGCTAATAGTGCACGCAAAAGATAGAAATCACGCTATTAAAAAAATGGAAGTAGCACTTTCTCAGCTAATCGTAGGTGGGATAAAAACTACCAGAGATTTTCATCTAAATATGATGAAAAATCCTGATTTTATAAACAACCACTTTGATACAAACTACCTAGCTAAGCATTAGGAATTCTAGAATTCCTAATCTTTTAGCAAAGGCGTAATTTTAAAGCACTAGGAATTCTAGAATTCTCTAGTACTTTTTTATTTTTAGGATTTATTTTGCAAGAGATATTTAAAAGCGGTGAGTATTATATAGGCTCGCCTGAGCTTGTTTTGGACTATGAGGGCTTAGAGGCTTTGGGCAGTTTCAGCAGAGTTTGCGAGATTGCTGGGCAAAAATGCGCTAGTTTTGAGTGTAATTCTAGTAGCGCAAGTGATAGCTCTGGCTTTGTTTACAGCATTGAAAACACGCTTTTAGCACTACTACCAGCTGCGCTTGTAAACGAAGAAGTCTTAAAGCAAAAAATCCTTACCATAAAAAATAATGTCTTATACAATAAATTCTCAGGCTTCAAGCTTGCTAGAGTTCTTAAATTTGATAGTGATTTTAGCGTGGAGTTTAGGGCGAATGCGCTAAGAATCGCTGAGCTTGATTTTAAAATTTAAAGGAAAAAAATGGAAGTAGTTTATCCGGTTTTACTTATAATCCACCTATTTTGTGCGATTATATTTTTAGGTTATATATTCTGCGATGTCGTGCTTTTAGGGCTTGTGCGAAAGCGCCTGGGCGATGCTTGGGCCAATAAGACTTGGGCCGTAGTTAGCCCAAGGGCTAGAAAAATCATGCCTATTTGCTTGCTTTTGCTTGTTATCACTGGCTTTGGTATGATTACAAGATATATTAAGTTTAGCCAAGGCTATGAAGCCTTTTTTGGCTCAAATCTACAAACTCTACTTACAATCAAGATGATTTTAGCCCTTAGCATTTTTCTAGCGGCGTTTAGTTCTATTTTTTGCTTTTTCGTACTTAAAAAACAGACCTTTATAAGCAAATATGTCCACGAAATAGCCTTTGTTTTAGGCATTTTTGTAGTGCTTTTAGCCAAACTTGCGTTTATTTTATAAGGGCTAACTTCTAGAATTCTTAAATATTTTTTGCGCAAATTATCTAGGAATTCTAGTTTAAATCTAGAATTCCTAGATAAAAAACTCTTTTATATCTATTTTTAAGGCTTTGGCGATTTTATAAATATGCTCTAAATTAAAATGCTTGCCGTAGCGTAAATTTTCACAATTTGAGTAAAAAGCTACTGATTTTATACCGATTTAAAGTGCTAAATCTAGCTGTGAGATACCTGCGGTTTCTCTAAACTTTCTTACATTATCAGCTACTTTCTTATGGAATTCTAGAATTTAAAAAGTTAATAATTTTTTAATTTATTTACCAAATATTGTTGGGGGTGGTGGTAGAATTAAACGAATTTATTTTACAAAAGGCTATTTATGAAAAAGTTTTTTATTGCTATTCTTTGCCTTGTATCTAGTGCTTTTTCGCAAATTGATTTAGCAAATTGCAAAACAGAAATGAAAGTTATAGCTGGATTAGTTGGTAATGTCGATGGTGGATTTTTAACTCAAACTCTACACGATGATTTTTGGAGTTGTTTTGATTACATTTCCGAATATCAAACAGAAATCGATATTTCAAAAGAACAAACAGCTGTTATAAATAAATTTCCATATATGCAAGAATATTTTTTATCTTTACTAGAAACATATAAAGCTAGAAAAAAAATAATTAGAAAAGAATTTAAAATGTTACTAAAAGATATAGAAAATTATAAAGGTCTAAATCCAAATTTGTATGATACAAATGTTAATTATAGACAATATATAAATGGCGTAAGAAGTGGTTTTTTAAATCAAGCTTCAATGGATATATTTGACAAAGTAGCAAGAAGAGAGCCTGTATTTTCTCCAATCTATAATCAAGAAATAATATTTGACGAAAATACTATAAATGAAATTTTAAAAAATTTAAATGCTTCAAATACAAGGATGAAAAACCTATTTGATAAAAATTATAAAATGGATACTAATAACAGAGAAGTAGTAGCTATTGATGACAATCTAAAAATATTAACACAAGTGTATTCTTACCAAGAAATTGTGAAAAAATTAGCAGCTGGTGAAGATGTAGAAAAATTACTTTATGCTGCCACTGAAATAGTAAAAAAAAAGAAAAAATAACCCAAAATGAGCCAAAATCAGAGCTAATTTTACCAGAAACTAGTAATTTACAAGATTTAGAGCAAAGTAATAAACCACAAAAACCTATTTTAAAAAAAGCAAAACAATTAGTAATAGTTATTTTAGCTTTTATATTACTTATTTCTATCACTCTTATTTCACACATTATAAAATACAAAATTCCCGGTGCTAGAAAAATTTGTAATATTTGCTTATATATTACTTATGCAATGTTTGCTCTAATTTTCGTGGTCTTAGAAAATTATATTACACATTTTAACTATTTTTTAGCTTGTAAAATTGGTTTTTATTTGTCTTTAACTCTGATAGTTTTTGAAAAATTTTTGTATCACTATAGAGACAAAGGCATAAAAAGGTCGATTGATTTGCTGTTTGTGTGGTTCATTGCGGTATTGATAGTTGCTTTGTTAGTGTTTGATGGAGAGGCTAATGATCTAGTTTTTAGTTTTGAAAAATTTGCCGCGAAGAGTAATTTTTACATAGGCGAAGCAATTGGGACAAATCTTATTACTACAATATTTTTTGCTCTTTGTATATTTAGGACTTACAAAAGCGACAAAGAATATAAATATTTAAAATATGTACTTTTAGCATTGGTGTCTTTGCTTTTAATCGCAACGCTAGGATTTTTGATATCACTTTTGATTTCTTAATCTTTTTATCAAATTTTCAGCTTATTTTTATCTCATAACACCCATTGCTAAGGCGTTTTAGAACGCCTTTGCTTTCAAGTTCTTTAAAGCACGCGATTACTGTTGGTTTGCTAGCTTTTGCTAGCTCGCAGACCTGCGCTATGGTAAGCAGGCAAATGCCGTTTTCGCTAGCGTTTTGCGCCAAAACTTTCATAATATCATATTTTTTACCCAAAAATGCTCTTAAAATCGCTTCCAAATTTCAGCCTTTTTGTTATAATTGTAGCAAAAAAATCAAAGGCAAAAAATGAAGTTAATTTCGTGGAATGTAAATGGAGCAAGGGCGTGCGCAAGCAAGGGCGCATTAGAGTGGATAAAGCAGGCAAAGCCTGATTTTATCGGCTTTCAAGAGGTCAAGGCAAAAGCCGAGCAGCTGCCAAAAGACTTTGGCGAGCTTGGCTATAACACGCTTTATGTAAACTCAGCCAAAAGAGCTGGCTACTCAGGCGTGGCAACTCTTTCAAACTTTAAAAGCGAGATTTTCAATGCTCGCTTTTTTGATGATGATGAAGGGCGTGTGATAGAGCATGTTTTTGGTAACACTCATCTTTTTAACATTTATTTTCCAAATGGGCAAAGTGGCGATGAGCGACTGGCTTTTAAAATGGATTTTTACGCTAAGTTTTTGGCGCATATTAAAGCCCTTGCAAAAGCCGGTAAAAGCGTGATTTTCTGCGGTGATGTAAATACCGCCCACCGTGAAATCGACCTTGCTCGCCCTAAGCAAAATGAGGATGTGAGTGGATTTTTGCCCATTGAGCGTGCGTGGATTGATGATGTTATCGCTGCTGGCTTTGTAGATACTTTTAGGCTCGTGCGTGGGGATGAAAAAGACCGCTACTCGTGGTGGAGCTACCGCGCAGGCGCAAGAGAGCGAAATGTGGGCTGGCGGATTGATTATTTTTTTGTTAGCAGCGACCTTGCCCCAAAGGTCAAAAACGCAGATATCCTAGCTGATATTACAGGCTCAGATCATTGCCCTGTCATGCTTGAGATTGATTTATAAAATCTAGAATTACTAGGAATTCTAGATTTTAGCATAGAGTTTTTTTGCTTCGCATCCGTTGGTTGGGGTTAGGGGGTATTTTTAGCTTAGGAATTTTAGAATTCTTAAGCTTGAATTTCTAGGAATTCTAAATTTTGCCTTAGAAATTTTAGATTTTTGGGGCTGCGGTCTCCCCGCATAAAAACCCCTAAATGAGATGTATTTTAATAAAAGCCAAAGGGAGTTTGAGCTAGGGAATTCTAGTTTAAAAATTTTAGTTTTGAGAATTCTAGTTTAGAAAATATTAAATTCCTAAGGCTAAAAATATCCAAAAACGCAGATAAAGCAAGAGAATTTTAGATTTTAGTGGGATTTTAGGCGGGCAAGGATTTAGAACTAGCCCTTATAAAATTTGCGGGGCTGGCTTTCCCCACTAAAGCGAGCAAAAATCTAGAATTCCTAAGGCAAAATCTAGAATTCCCAAGCCTTATGTCATTGTCCGGCTTGTGTTTTCTCTCATCCCTCGACCCCTTCGGGGGATCTCATCACAAAGAATTTAGAATTCCCTGCGTCATTGCGAGGGAGCAAAGCGACCGAAGCAATCTCGTTCAAGACTTAATAAATAAGGTTTAATAAATGAGATTGCTCCCTCTTTTTTCAAAGCCTCGCAATGACGAATTTTAAGGAATTCTAGAATTCCTAAGCTAAAAACACACCCGACTTTAAGCCTTGTGTCATCCCCCGACTTGAGATCTCATCACAGAGATCCTCGGGTCAAGTCCGAGGATGACATAGTAGGAAATTCTAGAATTCCTAAGACAAATTCTAAAATTCCTAAGAATTCTAGTTTAGAAAATATTAAATTCCTAAGACAAAATCTAGAATTCCTAAGGCTAAAATACCCCCACACCCCCAAAAAATCTAAGAATTCTAAAATCCCCAAAGAGAATTCTAAGGTGGAATTCTAAAATATTTAAGGTTTTTTAAAATATTTGTGGTATAATTTCGCTTAGAACAAATGGTAGCAGAAGCTCAGGTCGCGAAGGCTATAAGACATTATAGTTGGGAATTGCTTTAAAGTTTGCGTGAGCTCATCGCAAACGCCACTAAGCCTGCTAATGTGGCAGGCTGTTCATTTTATCAATTTCTTTTTTTAATTTTTCATCGCCTTTTACCACGCTTTTTACAAATACTTCATCATATTTAGTCACTTTTATGGCTACTCTATAATAAATTTTTTCACTATTATCTTAATAAAATAGCTGGTTATTTTTGCCACTTTCAAAGTTTGCCAAAGGCTTTTTATCAAGTGATTTTAACACAAAATAATAATCATTTGCTGTTATTTCAGGATGCTTTAAAAAATGCTGTGCTAATGTCTCTTCACTCAAAATTATAGAGTGTAAATTTTCATTTTTAAAAATATCTTTTAAATACTGCTTGATATTTTTAGAAATTATAAAATTGCGCCGTGATTTTACTAGCTCTAAATCAGTTTTTAAATAATTACCCATAATCTTTATTGCTTGCTTTTGGTTTATTTAATCTAAAAATATCATTGTATTTGACCTTATTTAAAGCTGAAATTATAGCACTTCGTTTAGGAATTTTAGAATTTTTGAGTTTTTTTAAAATATTTTGCGGTATAATTACGCCCGAGCAAGACAAGTAGGGTTTGCTGAAAAATGCCGTTTGAAGTCAAGGCGTATGTCTTGGGTGGGCCAAGCCCTTTCCACCATTGCTTACTTTTTTAAATCTGCTTTTCTTTGCGAAAGCTAAAAGTTACGATAAAAAGCTAAAAGTTACGATAAGTAGTAGCTTAAATGCTTGTTTTTTTTGATTTCTGTCATTATATTCTGGGGTATCTTCGTAATAATCTCTAAAAAAAACTAAACATCCGCTCATAGTCGCCTTTTAGCCCCTCACCAACTTCTGTATTTATATAAGCAATTATAGTATTGTAAATCCTTAAGCTATCAGCATCTATTATACCATTAACGCCGCCCCTGCCAAATCTTTTTAATTTTAGAATAAATTTAGCTATTTTAGTCTCCACTCATTTGAGCATTTTTTTTCACCTCATCAAGGGCGTAAAAAACTTCACTAATAGCCTTTAAATCATCACTTTTAAAGCCTAGATTTTTTTTCTCTAAAAGTGCACTCATTAAAGCTGGGTTTTGTGCCATTTCATTGCCAAACTTTGCGCCATTTGCGGCGATCATCGCTAGTTTTGGATCCATTTTTGCCCTTTTATCTTTTTATTAGCATATTTTATTATCCAACCGCCAAAGCGACCGGTTTTGCCATCTCTGCGATATGAAAAGTAGTTTTTATCACAATGCGAACAAATTTCGCTAATTTCATAGTTTTTCACACCAAGTGCGTTTATTTCAGCCCTTAGCGCTGCTGTGATGTCAAAAAATCCGCCATTTTTATAAGCGTTAAACTCGCCCAAATCCATATCGCCTATTTCATAGCAAGAGCCCTTTATATGCGCGCCAATGATGATTTTAAGGTCTTTTGGCTTGCTTTTCATTTCTAGCACGCACTTTGAGAGTATTTTAGCACACACCCCTGCTCTGCCAGCGTGAATTGCAGCGATTATGCCTTGCTTTTCATCGCTAAGTATAATCGGCGCACAATCAGCCACCATCACGCATAGCCCCACATTTAAAAGCCTAGTAAAAAGAGCATCGCACTTTGGCGCAGTTTTAGCAAAATCGCTTAAATTATCGCTCGTTACTTCAAGCACATAGTCGCTGTGAATTTGCTCCATAAAAACTAGGCTACCAGCCTTTATTTCACGCTTTAAAAGCTCTCTATTTTTTGCCACCGCTGCTGCTGCGTCACCTGTGTGAAAGCCAAGATTTAAAGTATCAAATGGTGCTTTTGAAACCCCGCCAAAGCGAGAGCTAAAACCAAAACCTACCATCAAAACAGCCTAGAATACAGCTCGCACTCGTCCCAGCTAAGCTCTTTTTTAGGAATTTTAGTTTGAAACTCCAAAACTCTAGCCGCGTAGCGAGCTAGCAGGTCAGTCTCAATGTGAAGTCTGCGACCCTGCTTAAACTCGCTAAAAAGCGTGTCTTTTAGCGTAATAGGGATAATGCTAAGGCGGATAATATCACCTTTAATCTCACTAATAGTAAGGCTCACACCCTCAATAGCAATGCTGCCTTTGTGCGCTACAAAAGGCAAAATATGCTCAGGCAGCCGCACAAAAAAATCACTACCGCTAGGGCGAACCTGCGTGCTTATAAGCTTGCCAAGAGCGTCAATATGTCCTTGAATAAGATGCCCATCAATGCTAGCACCATAACGCAAGGCAGGCTCAAGGTGAACTGAGGCACCACTGCATAGATTTTCAAGCGCAAGGTGGCTAGCACTCTCGCTACTAAGCTCCACGCAAAAGCCCTTGCTATCATACTTTACCACGCTTAGACAAGCACCATTTACCGCCACAGAAGCCCCCATGCTTACCTCTAGCTTAGAAGCAATACTTAGTGTTTTACCATCATTTGAGATAATTTTTCCAAAATCTTTTATTAAACCATTAAACATAGCGCAATTATAGTAAAATTTTTGTTATAATTGCGAAAAATCTAGAATTTTTAAGGGCAAAAAATGGATAAAATTGTCGCAAATAGTGATATAGTTGTAAAAAATTATCTTAGCGATAATGATGCAAAAAGACTAAAAGAAGTCTATGAGCTAAGCAAGGCTGGTAAAAACAAGCTATACAGCCTTGAAGAGATGAAAAAAATGGTAAAAGAGCACATAGCTAGGACTAAATGAAGATTACTTTCACAGATCAATTTTGGCTTAGTTTTGGTGCGATTATTGATTTTATTGCTAGTGACAGCGAGGCAAGGGCTGATAAGTTCGCAGATGATATTTTTGCTGCTATTCAAAGTGCTACTTTTATGCCAAAAAAGCACCGCAAAAACGAGTTTTTGGGTGATGAAAACGCAAGAGATATAATTTTTAAAGGCTATGTGATTACATTTTGTATAAAAGAAAACGAACTTGAAGTGCTAGAAATTTTTAAAGAAAATTTACCAAGTTTTTATTAGAATTCTAGAATTCCTACGGAATTCCAAAAAAATATTATCAAAAGACAATTCTAGCATTGTGAGCTTAGTTTGCGTGTTTTCACTTCGTGCCTGTTTAGGTGAAGCTTTTTGCGAGCGTAAATAGAACATAAAGTTCATTGAGCGAGCAAAAAGCGAAATCGCGCACCCAGCGGGTTGCGTAGCAAAAAATAAGCCACAAGGCGAATTGCCACACAAAAAGGTTTTTTATGAATTATGATATTATCATCATCGGCGGCGGCCATGCTGGCATCGAAGCCGCTCACGCAAGCGCAAAAATGGGCGCACAAACACTACTTATCACCACTTTATGTGAGCAAATCGGCGCTGCTAGCTGTAACCCAGCAATAGGCGGCCTTGCTAAAGGGCATTTGGTAAAAGAACTTGACGCTCTTGGTGGCGTGATGGGCTTAGCCACAGATAGCTCAGGGTTGCAGTTTCGCATATTAAACGAGAGCAAAGGCGCTGCTGTGCGTGGCTCAAGAGCTCAAATAGACATGGACGCATACCGCATATACATGCGAAATCTACTGCTAAACACGCAAAATCTAGATATAAGCCAAGAAATTGCCACTGAGATTTTAACTAGCAAAGGCGAAGTAAAAGGCGTAAAAACACGCATAGGCAACGAATATAGCTGTAAAAAACTAATAATTACCACAGGGACTTTTTTAAAAGGCGTGATCCATGTAGGGCAAAACACGCAAAGTGCAGGGCGAGTGGGCGAGCTAGCCAGCTCTGAGCTAAGCGCAAGCCTAGAAAATCACGGCATAAAGCTAGGCAGGCTAAAAACTGGTACTTGCCCACGGGTTTTAGGACGCAGCATTGATTTTAGCGTTTTAGAGTGCCAAAATGGCGATGAAAGACCAAGTCCATTTAGCTTTCGCACCGAGCGTGAGAGCTTTGCGCCAAAGCAGCTGCCTTGCTACGCGGCATACACAAACGAACAAACACATGAGATAATCCGCTCAAACTTTCATAGAGCACCGATGTTTACAGGGCAGATTTCTAGCACTGGGCCACGCTACTGCCCTAGCATAGAGACAAAGATTTATGAGTTTTCTGAGCGTTCTCGCCACCATGTATTTATAGAGCCACAGACAAAAGATGCTAGCGAGTACTATCTAAATGGACTCTCAACTAGCCTGCCTTATGATGTCCAAGTCGCTATGCTACGATCAATTAAAGGGCTAGAAAATGCTAAAATCACTCGCCCAGGATATGCTGTGGAGTATGACTTTGCCCAGCCTACGCAGCTATTTCATAGCTTGGAGACTAGGGCTATAAAAGGGCTTTATCTAGCAGGGCAGATAAATGGCACCACAGGCTACGAAGAGGCAGCCGCACAGGGGCTAATGGCAGGCATTAACGCAGTTTTAGCACTTCGTGGAGCTGAGCCTTTTGTTTTGCGCAGGGACGAGGCATATATAGGTGTGCTAATTGACGATCTAGTTACAAAGGGCACAAACGAGCCTTATAGAATGTTTACAAGCAGGGCTGAGTTTCGCCTACTTTTGCGTGAGAGCAATGCGCATTTGCGCCTTAGTGAGTATGGGTATGATTTTGAGCTAATTAACAAGGAGCAAATACAGCGTGTAAGAACTCTAAAAAATGAGCTAGAGCGTGGCATGGATATACTTACAAGCACCATTGTAACGCCAAATAAAGCCACACTTGCTATGCTAAAAAACCTTGGCGAAGAAAAAATAAACGCAAACGCAAGCCTACAAAAAATCGTAGCCAGAAAAAGCTTTAACGCTGAGAAATTAAGGACTTTACATGAGTTTTTTGCGCCTTTAAATCAGCGGAGCATTGATGAGATTTTAACACAGGCAAAATACCATAACTACATTTTACAAGAACAAGATGAAGTAGCAAAAATGCGTGCTTTGTATGATAGCAAAATACCAAGTATGCTAGACTACGATGCTGTGCCAAGTCTAAGCAATGAAGTCCGCGCAAAGCTAAAAGCTCACCGCCCAGCCACGCTTGGCTCAGCCTTGCAAATCAGTGGCATAACCCCAGCAGCAATAGAAGTGCTACAAATTGCGATAAAAATGGTGGAGCGTGGCAAAAATTAGCAAATTGTTAGTGCGGACTTATTGCACCAAAATCTAGCTATGTGCTAGCGCTGCGATGAACTATTTGTTCTATCTTGCGCCGCACACAGCCAGCTTTTGGCACACTAAGCCCACACTAAAATTTGCTATTTTTAAGATACAAAAAGCAGAATTTAAGCAAAATTAGCTATAATTGCGAGTTTTATTTTAGCAAGAAAGGATACGCAAATGCCAAAAATGAAAACGGTAAAAAGCGCTTCAAAACGCTTTAAATTAGGCAAAAATAAGATCAAACGCGGTTCAGCGTTTCGCTCTCACATTTTGACTAAAAAATCACCGCAAAGAAAACGCAATCTTCGCAGCTCTCAATATGTAGATAGCACAAACGAAGCTAGCGTTCGCAAAATGCTTTGCAAATAAAAGAGGTTTTTTAGAATTCTAAATTCTAGAATTCTAGATTTAATTTAACCGCCGCTTCGGCAAAGTCCCATTTAAAGGGCGCCACACATAAAAGGATAATAAAATGGCAAGAGTTAAAACAGGCGTAGTTCGCCGCAGAAGACACAAAAAAGTCTTAAAATTAGCGCGTGGATTTTTCAGCGCACGCCACAAACATTTTAGAAAAGCAAAAGAGCAATTAGAGCGCTCATTAGTCTATGCCTTCCGTGACAGAAAGGCTAAAAAGCGTGATTTCCGCCGTCTTTGGATCATCCGTATCAATGCTGGATGTCGCCTAAATGATATTAGCTACTCTCGTTTTATGAACGGGCTTAAAAAAGCAAATATCGAGCTAGACCGCAAAGTGCTTGCAAACCTAGCTATGAGCGATGCAGCCGCATTTGCTAAAGTAGTAGAGCTAGCAAAAAAAGCTCTATAATCACAAGGAATTCTAGAATTCCCTAAGCAATTCTAGAATTCCTCCCTTTTATTTATGAATACCTCTATAACACTTGAAAATATCAAAATCGAGCCAAGCTGGAAAGAAGCTTTAAAGGCTGAGTTTTTAAGCCCTTATTTTAGCGAGCTAAAAGCAAAATTACTACAAGCAAAAGCCACGCACAAAGTTTATCCACCAAGCAATCTAATCTTTAATGCTTTTAATCTAACGCCATTTAACGCTGTAAAATGCGTGATTTTAGGGCAAGATCCGTATATTAACGAAGGCGAGGCGATGGGGCTAAGCTTTTCTGTGCCAAAGGGCGTAAAAATCCCACCAAGTCTTAAAAATATATTTAAAGAGCTTAGTAGCGACGTAAACATTGAGAGTAGCGGCTTTTGTGGTGATTTATCACCTTGGGCAAGGCAAGGGGTGCTACTGCTAAATGCCACGCTTAGCGTAAATGCTGGGGCCAGCAATTCTCATAGTACTTTTGGCTGGCAGGTCTTTACAGACGCTGTGATAAGCACTCTAAGCCAGCAAAAAGAACACCTAGTTTTTATGCTTTGGGGGAATTTTGCTAAAAGCAAAGCAAGTTTGATTGATAGCTCTAAGCATTTAGTGCTTTGCGCTGCTCACCCTAGCCCACTAGCAAGAGGCGCATTTTTTGGCTCAAGACCCTTTTCAAAGTGTAATGCCTACTTACAAAATCACGCAATTTCCCCTATAAACTGGGATTTAAAAGGATAGTTATGAAAAAACTACTACTGCTTTGGGCTTTGTGCGCTTTGTGCCAAGCCAAGAAGACCAAGCAAAGCTAGCACCAGCAGTAGCTAACTGGCTAAATGAAATCTTAAAAAAATACTAGATTTTATTGCTTATTAAGTGCGTTTAATCTAGAATTCCTACAAAATATTATAAAAGGGCAAAAATGAAACACTTACTAATAATCGGCGCAGGTGGCGTCTCGCGCGTAGCTACAATAAAATCAGCAATGACTATGGCAAAGGGCGAGGCTTTTTCTAAAATCACGCTAGCAAGCAGAACAAAGAGCAAATGCGATGAAATAGCCGCGTTTATAAAAGAGCGAGTGGGCGTGGGTATTGCCACAGCCGCAATTGATGCTGATAATACAGCCGCAGTCGCAAGCCTTATTAAAGAAATAAAAGCTGATTTACTGCTAAATCTAGCTTTGCCTTATCAAGACCTTACTTTGATGGATGCTTGCTTAAAGGCTGGGATACCTTACATTGACACCGCAAACTACGAGCATCCTGATACTGCGCACTTTGAGTATAAAGAGCAGTGGGCAAGACATGATAAGTTTAAGGATGCTGGTCTCATGGCTTTGCTTGGCTCTGGCTTTGATCCAGGTGTTACAAATGTGTTTTGTGCGTATGCTAAGCAAAATCTTTTTGATGAGATTACTGAGATTGATATATTAGATTGTAACGCAGGCGATCACGGATATCCTTTTGCTACAAACTTCAATCCTGAAATAAACCTGCGTGAAGTAAGCGCAAAAGGCCGCTACTACGAAAATGGCAAGTGGATAGAAACTGAGCCATTAAGCGAGCATTTTAGCTGGGATTATCCAAAGGTCGGTGAGCGTGAGAGCTATTTAATGTATCACGAAGAGCTAGAGAGCCTTGTTAAAAATATCCCAAGCTTAAAAAGAATTCGCTTTTTTATGACCTTTGGCGAGAGTTATTTGCGCCATATGAAATGCCTAGAAAATGTAGGTATGCTTCGCATTGACGAAGTCGAGCATAATGGCGTAAAAATCGTGCCTATTCAGTTTTTAAAGACCTTACTACCTGATCCTGCCGCGCTTGGCGCAAGGACTAAGGGCCGCACAAACATAGGCTGCGTGATAAGTGGCAGCAAAGGTGGCAAGCCTCGCAAAGTCTATATCTACAATGTCTGCCAGCATGAAGACTGCTACGCTGAGACTGGCGCACAGGCTGTAAGCTACACTACTGGCGTGCCTGCGATGATAGGCGCAAAGCTAGTAGCAAAGGGCATTTGGACAGGTAAGGGTGTCTTTAACATGGAAGAGTTTGAAGCAAAGCCATTTATGGACGAGCTAAACGCAAATGGCTTGCCGTGGGAAATGATTGAAATGCCTTGCTAAAAGGCTGGTTTTTGGAGTTTTATAACAGAAAGTCCAAAAACCAAATATTGCTTATTTTTAAAAATATTTAAGTAAAAATTGCTAAACTTCGCTTTTAATCTTACTTTTTAAAAAACAAAAAAACTTGTAATTAGCACTCTTAGCTTGTGCGTGTTTTGGTGCTGGGCTTAGTAGCGAGGTTAAAGGCTATATTGAGCAAAAAATGCTTGTAATAATAAAACTGCCTAGCTGCTGTAATAAAAAAAGAACTAGCAAACCGCACAGACACCTTTGGCAAGATTTTTAAACACGCAAAGCAAAACGCCATTAGTTTCACTTATTTAAGAAGCTAGGAATTCTAAATTGATTGCTTATTTTTTTAAATCTGCTTTGGGTAAGTAGTAGCTTAAATGAAAGATAACGCAAATGTAAAAAACGAACTAGATTATCTTAGAAAGCAAATATACTTTTAAAATAAGGTTTTTGGGGGTTATGGGGGTATTTTTTTAAGTTAATTACTTAGAAATTCTAGAATTTAGTCTAGAAATTCTAGATTGCAAAAGCCCAAAGTGTTTATTTGTTATTTTGCCAGAGCATTACGCAAATATCAGGTTCTTTTGGCATTCTTTTTATCCAAAAAACAGGCTCGCAAGATAGATTAAAAGGTTTTTTTCGCAAATCAAGTGGTCTGTATTGACCTGTGTTGATTTGAGCGTTTAAGCTAGACGAGTCAAGCAAATCATTTGCTATCAAAGCGTATTTAAAGCGTGACAAATTTGCGATAAAATGTAAAATCTTATCATTATCTAAATGTTGTAAAACATCTTTACAAATTAGCAAATCTGCGTCCTTAACTTTATCAAAATCTCCATCGTAACAAATAAAGTTTATATTCTGCGCCCAGAAGTTTTTTAAATTTCTTGTAATTACGAAGTTTGCTACATCATATCCTGTATAAGAAATACCACTAAAATCTATGTTTTTGCTAAATTGCCAGTCACCACAACCTATATCACTTATAGTTTTTATATTGAATTTCTTAAAAAAATCTTGTAAAAATGCTACATATTCGACATTTAAACTTTCTTTGCTGCCACTTCCGCTGCCATTGCCCCAAGCATTTGTTTCGTAAATGGTATCAAAAATGTTATTAATATTTGAGTTTTTTAAAAGCAAAGTTTTTATAAAATTAACTTCTTTATAAACTGCTATAATGTTGTTATTTAGCGCATTTATATGCTCTAAGCTAACACCCCCCCCCTCACTAAACTATTTGTATTTGACATCTGCAATCCTTTGAAAATAATTTAATACCAGAAATTCTAGAATTCCTAGTGATTTTAGCCTTAGAAATTCTAGAATTCCCTAGAATCTTATAATGTACTCATATCAATTACATAGCGAAAATCGCCAGCACCGCTTAGTAATTGCTCATAAACCCAGTCAATTTGATTTGCCTTAACCACTTGAATTTCTGGCAATATTCCTGCTTTTAAAGAAAAATCAAGCATTTCTTGAGTCTCTTTCATAGAGCCTATACACGAGCCTGAGAGCTTCTTTTGCCCAGCAAAAACAAGCTCAGCCACATCCATACTAGGGCGCTCTCCAAGCGGTGGCAAGCCCACCACGCAAAACTCTCCGCCGTGTTTTAAAAGCCTAACATAAGCACTCAAATCATAATTTGCAGGAATAGTACAAAGTATAAAATCAAAACGCTCATTAATAGCTCTAGCATCCGTGCTATCATACAGAGCCTTACAGCCTAACTCTTTTGCGATTTTTTCTTTTTTGCGATTTCTAGCAAAGATACTAACCTCAGCTCCCATTGCCAGTGCGTATTTTGCGCCCATTAGCCCAACTCCGCCAAAGCCAGCGATTGCTACTTTGTGCCCAGGGCGGATACCAAAGCGTTTTAGCGGCGAGTATGCCGCGATCCCGGCGCAAAGCAACGGCGCAACTCTCGCTAGATCAGCACTGCTTGGCACAGTTACGGCAAACTCATCACGCACGACGATATTATCGCTATATCCACCATATGTAGGCTCACCCCCGTGGTAGATATCAGCGCAGTCATAGGTAAAGACTATTTTGCCTCTCTCACAATACTGCTCCATATCATCAGAGCAGGATGGGCAGCCGCATTTGCCATTTACCATGTTGCCAACTCCAGCAAAGTCACCTACTTTAAACTTCGTTACTTTTGAGCCCACAGCTACAACCTGCCCAGCTATCTCATGTCCTGGCACCATAGGATAGATGCCCTCGTGCCACTCGCTTTTTGCGCTGTGGATGTCGCTGTGACAGATGCCGCAGTATTTTATTTCTATTATTATATCGTGTTCGCCCATAGCATGACGACTACCTTGCCAGAGCTTAAACTTTGCGTCTTTATCAGCCACAGCATAGCTTTTAAAAGGCACGCGCTCGCCAGCTTTTACATTTTTAAAGTCACTCATTTTTACTCCCTTTTTAGATTTTTTAGGATTATACAGCATTACACCTAATGTCAGTCAAAGGTTTTTAAATATTTTTTTCTAAAATTGCTTAGGCTGAATTCAAAATTCCCTACTATGTCATCCCCCAGCCCCTTTGGGGGATCTATATAGGGAATTTTAGAATTCCCAAAAATTCGTCATTGCGAGGGAGCAAAACAGAGGGAGCAATCTCATTTATTAAGCCTTGAACGAGATTGCTTCGGCTCACTCACTCCTCGCAATGACGGAATTTCCGCAATGACGAATTCCCGCAATGACGGAATTTTAGACGAAATTTTGAATGAGATTGCTTCGGCTTTTTCAAAGCCTCGCAATGACGGAATTTTAGAATTTTCTGTGATGAGATCCTCGGGTCAAGCTGGGGATGACACAAGGCTTAGGAATTTCAGACGGAATTTTGAATGAGATTGCTTCGTCGTTCGTTTCACTCACTCCTCGCAATGACGGAATTTTAGAATTCTTTTTTTGCTCGCTTTAGTGGGGCAAGCCCCACTGCTTGCTAATTTTATAAGGGCTGCGCCCTGAATCCTTAGGGGCTGCCGCCCCTAAAACCCCGCTAAAATTTAGAATTCTCACTCGCAATGACGAATTTCTGCAATGACGGAATTTAGACGGAATTTCCGCCAAGCTTTTCTCCGCTTATTTAGCCATTTGCTATGCGAGCTCTAATCTCTTCAAAGTTATATTCGCGCAGTATTTTGCCGTTTTCAAATACTGGCACAAGCTGATTTTGCTCACTTGCTAGCTCATCTAAGCGTATGGTTTTCCAGTGCTTACCATTACGCACGAGGGCTAGGCGGCCTGGCTTAGAGTGTTTGCTTGGATCACTTATAGGCTCTTTTGCTATATTTTGCCAGTTTATGCCGTCTTTTGAGACAGCTGAGGCTTTCATAGCAAAGCGCAGAGTATCACGGCTAAGGTGCTGTAATAAAGCCCCACCCATACCAAAAGCGATATTATCACTACTAATGCCACGCATTTTAAGCTCGCCTAAAATATCTCCGATGCGCTCAAGCCCAATGCCATCGCCATATATAACACGCACAAAATCAGGCAAAACAAGATAACCTTTTTCATTTTTTCTAGCCCCAACTAGCTCAATAAGCCTTTCAATACAAAGTATAGCCATAGCTACTGGATTGCCACTATCAGGGCGAAGGACGACTCTGCCGCCACGCTCTTTTATGCTTGGCATGAGCTTGCTCCACTCTAAAATCGCATTTTCTATATTGTAGCTATCAATCACACAGGCAAAAACACTATCTCCAAAACGCTCGCTCATGTTCGCATAAGCTAGATTTTCACGCTCTTTGCCCCATGCTGTCATGGTAGAGTGCTCGCTAGCTGGTATGCTAAAAGCAGCCATATCTGCCCCATAAAACTGCCTAGCAAACAAAGCACCCGAAATCGTATCTGAGCCTTTGAAATTTAGCAAATGAGCTGAGCCGCCAATGCCAGCACTCTCAAAGCTAGAAACTCCCCTAGCCCCAAAATCATGTAGCTTAAAATCAATCTCGCAAGGCGAGCCAGTCTCGTTTAGAAAACGGCTTATTAGCTCTTTACAAAAATAGCTATTTGTAGCTACTGCTACTGGATACCAAATGGCTCTAAGTAGCGCAGTCTCCACCCAGCCAACAAGCCAAGGAACATTAGCGTCTGTGTTTTGCATCTGAACTAGGACATTTTCAGTAGGCACCACCGAGCCCTCAGCTACTGCTTCTATGCGAAGTGGCAGGGCGCCGCCGTGTTCTTTTAGTATATACTCCCAGCCTTTTTCATTAAAAGGCAGACCATGTGGGGCGGCAAACTCTTTTGCTTCTTTTATATCATCAGCGGTGATTTTTTGGCTCAAATACGCCTTTAAAAAAGCCTGCAAACCATAAAAAATCACCCTATTCCACCTGCCACCACGGCTTTCAATGTATGAGCTAATAAATTTTATCTCTGGTGGGTATTGTAAGTAGTGCGATAGTTTGTAACTATCTGTGTTTAGGATAGGATTCATCTTTTGTCCTTTAAAGAAAATTTTTTGCGAAATTGTAGCAAAAATTATTTTTTATTTGCTAAAATTTCGTAAATTTTTAGTAGAATAACAAAAATCAAAAGGCAAAAGATGAAAATACAACAAATTGCACCACTTAAAAATGATTATTTAGAAAGCATAGGCTTTGCGTGGCATAGCGACATTGACGGCAGCCGCTATGTGCCTGGCGAGCTTGTAGAGGTTAGTAGCGAAGAGTGCGAGAGCTATTACCAAGCAGCAAATGAGCTTTATGATATGTTTGCAGCCGCAGCCCAGCATGTGATAGATAATAATCTTTTTCACGAACTAGGCATTCCCTATAACCTAGTAAATTTAATAAAAGCAAGCTGGGAGAATGATGTTCACTGGCATTTATATGGTCGTTTTGATTTTGCTGGCGGCATTGATGGTAAACCTATAAAACTACTTGAGTTTAATGCTGATACGCCAACGGCTGTCTTTGAGACTGCGATTTTACAATGGGCGATGCTAAAGCAAAATGGACTTGATGAGAGTGCGCAGTTTAATGACTTGTTTGACGGATTAGTTGAAAACTTCAAAAGACTACTAACGCTTGATGATGATACTAGCGGCTTTGAGAATATGCTAGCGCAAAATGATTTTAAGATTCTCTTTACTTGCTTAGAAGGTAGCATCGAAGACGAGCAAACCACTAGGCTACTTCAAGCAGCAGCCACGCACGCTGGGTATAAAACTCGCTTTGCTTATATCCACGAAATCGCCTTTGATGATGAAAACGGCGTGTTTATCGATGGAGAAAATTATGAGTTTTTATTTAAACTTATCCCTTGGGAGAGCATAGCTATTGAAGAAGGCGAGCTAGCTTTGAGGCTAGAAAACATCATCGCAAACCAAAAAGCAATCATACTAAATCCTGCTTATACTCTGCTATTTCAAAGCAAGGGTATAATGAAGATTTTGTGGGATCTCTACCCAAATCATCCCTTGCTTTTAGAAAGCTCTTATGAGCCACTTTCTAACAAAACCTGCGTAAAAAAACCATTTTTAGCAAGAGAGGGTGCTAATGTAAGTGTGCTGGGCGCAAATGGCGAGATACTAGCACAAAATGATGGAGAATACGGCAATCAAAAGTTTTTATACCAAGAATACACCGAATTACCACAAGACGCAAAAGGGCAAAAGTATCAAGCAGGCGTGTTTTTTGCCTTTGAGGGCTGTGCCTTGGGCTTTCGCAAAGGCGGAGAAATCATAGATAATTACTCAAAGTTTGTAGGGCATATAATAGTGTGAAAATCATAGTAGGAATTAGCGGCGCAAGTAGCGTTCATCTTGGCATAAGAGTAGCAAATGAAATCTTAGCTGCTGGGCACGAAGTCTGCGCTATAATAAGCGATGGCGCAAGAGTAACATTTAAGAGTGAAAAAGCGTGGGAGTATCTGAGCAATTCTAGAATTTCTAAGGCAAAATCTAGAATTCCTAAGGCAAATCTGGGGAATTCTAGAATTCCTAAGGCAAACTTCTTGCAAATTGAAGAGTTTTTGGATGAAAAAATAGATATCCAAAGCAATATGAGCGGCGCCGCAGCTAGTGGGAGCAGCGGCTATGAGGCGATGATAATAGCCCCTTGTAGCTCAAACACCCTAGCAAAAGTAGCTGCTGGAATCTGTGATAATCTACTTTTAAGGGCTGCTGCTGTCATGCTAAAAGAGCAAAGAAAGCTAATTATCGCCCCAAGAGAAATGCCCTTTTCGCCGCTGTCTATAAAGCATATGAGCGAGCTAAGTGGACTTGGTGTGATGTTTGCGCTGCCTATGATAGCGCATTATAGCAAGCCTTTAAGCCTAAATGACGCTGAGAATTTCATCATCGGCAAGTGGCTTGATTGCTTAAATATAAAAAATAATTTATTTAAAAGGTGGAAAATATGAGTGAAAAACTAAAAGTAGTTTTGCTTGATCGTGATACGCTAGGGCCTGATAGCGATGTGAGCATTTTTAGAGAGTTTGGCGAGTTTACTAGCTATGGAATTACTAGATATAAAGAGCGAGCCGAGCGCGCAAAAGACGCTGATATCATCATCACAAATAAAGTACTGATGGATAGAGAGCTATTAAGCGGTAGCAAAATCAAGCTTATTGCTCTAACTGCAACTGGGATGAATAATGTAGACTTAGAGGCAGCCAAAGAGCTAGGAATTGTGGTAAAAAATGTAGCAGGATATTCTACAAATAGCGTGGCACAACAATGCTTTGCTAATCTTCTTGCCCTGCTTAATCACACGGCTTATTATAATGAGTATTGCACTAACAAAAACGGCTGGGCTGGATCAGAGCTTTTTGCGCATTTAAAGCTGCCGATTAGGGAGCTTGCTGGCAAGAGCTTTTGCGTGGTGGGGCTTGGCGATATAGGCAAAGCAGTAGCAAAGATCGCTGCTGCCTTTGGCTGCGAGGTGTGCTACTACTCTACATCTGGCAAAAACGATAATAAAGAGTGGCGACAAGTGGATTTTGAGACTGCACTCAAATGCGACATAATCAGCATTCACGCTCCGCTAAACGAGAAAACAAAAGGACTTTTTGGCGCAAAAGAAATAGCTAAGCTAAAAACCGGCGCAATTTTGGCAAACTGCGGCCGTGGCGGTATCGTAGATGAACAGGCCATTGCCGATGAGATCGATAGGCGTGAGATTTACTTTGCTAGTGATGTGCTTGAGCGTGAGCCGATGAGAGAGAATCATCCGTTTTTAAAAGTCATTCGCAAAGACAGACTTAGCCTTAGCCCACATATCGCTTGGGCTAGCGTAGAGGCTAGAAAAACACTAATGGAGCTAGTCGCTCTTAACATCCGCACATTTATAAAGGAGGGAAAATGAAAAAAATATTTTTTGCGCTAATTGCTAGTTTTGCGCTCTCTAGCGCAGTTTTTGGAGCTAAATACAAACAGCTGCCAGATAATATCCAGTTTCAAAACGCTGGGGGCAGCGTAATAGAGGTCATTAGCTATGGTTGTATTTACTGCTATCATCATCACAAAGCTCACACTCTAGCAAATGCTAAAAAACTTGGTGCCAGTGTAGAGGTGTGGCAAGTGGAGCAAATGGCGCCTTTTGGGGCTGATTTTGCTAAGATTTTGGCTTTTGCAAGGGCTATAGATACTAAAAATGAAAATGCTATCACAGATGAGGGTAGCGTGACAAATAGCATTATGGATGCGTATTTTGAGGCTACTTTTGTGCTTAGAGCAAGCTTTAAGAATGCTAATGAGTTTTACGCACCAGCTCTTGCTATCTTTGAAGAAGCTGGGCATGCAGTAAGCATAAATGATATCCAAAACTACAGCGAAAGTGATGCTGGCAAAGCGTATCTAGCAAGAAGTGCCCAGGGGCTAGAAGTAGCTAAAATCGTAGGCACGCCAGCCTTTGTGGTAAATGGCAAATATGTGCTAGAAAATAGCCAGATAAAAAGCGAAGAGGATTTTACAAATATAGTAAAAGAACTGCTAACAAAATAGTTTTTATCGCAAATTCCTAGGAATTCTAGAATTCTTAAACTAGAATTCCTAGGAATTCTAGATTTTTGCTCGCTTTTAGGCTAGATAAATCTAGCTCGCAAATTTTATAAGCGCTACGCCCTAAACCATTAGGGGCTCCCGCCCCTAAAACCCCGCTAAAATTTAGAATTCTCTTGCTTTATCTGCGTTTTTTTTGCTTCGCATCCGATGGTTGCTTCACATCCGCTGGCCCAGGGTGCGGGGGTATTTTAGCCTTAGGAATTCCAGAATTCTTAAACTAGAATTCCTGAACTAGAATTCCTAGGAATTTTAGATTTTCTAAACTTGAATTTCTGGGAATTCTAGAATTTACTTATACTGCTTAAACTTAATTTTGATAATCTCACTATATTTAAAATGAAATAATCGCTTTTAAAAATGCTTAGAGAAAATTAAAGAAAATATAAGTGGTGCCCGGGACCGGACTTGAACCGGTACAGCCAAAAGGCCGAGGGATTTTAAGTCCCTTGTGTCTACCATTCCACCACCTGGGCAAATCAAAGAGTAGAATTATAGCAAAATTTTCTTAAAACTTGCTCAAATTTAAGATTTCTTTGCTAAAATATGATATTTATTTGGGGTTATAGCTCAGCTGGGAGAGCGCTTGAATGGCATTCAAGAGGTCGGCGGTTCGATCCCGCTTAACTCCACCATTTAAGATTATTTTAAATTTCTTTTGTTTTGATTTAGAATAGCACAATATATTCATTAGCTTATTTTGATTTATTTTGATTGAGATTGATTTGTTTTTGATGTAAAATAATTAAGCTACTTATTAAGTAACTAGAATTTTATTAGTTAACTTTTACTAAAAAGGCGATAAATGAGCAATATCTCAAAAGCAAATCTACTAGATAAAGACATTAGATTACTAAAAAACAAAACTAGCAGATACATAAAATCAGTAGGCAATCCAAAAGAGCTTTATATCTGGATAAATCCAAAAACCGCCCTTTTAATACAGCAAGTGCAAAGTGGAGCGATATAGACCTTGATAGTGGCATTTGGACTATCAAAGCTACTAGCCACGGCTTTAGTGCTACATTTCGCACGATTTGTTCGCTACATAAAGCAGAACTTTTAAATATGGGAATAAGCAAAGAGGCGATAGAAGGGGATATAAGGCTTTCTCAAAAAAATTAAAATCTATTGTTTAAATTAATTATTGTATAATTTAATTATAGAGTTGGAGCTCTTAGGGGCATCAACTCTTAAAGGATAATTTGTAAGACCTACAAAAGTAGGCTAGCTTTGTTGATACTAGAAATCTCTGCATTTATGCGTGGGGAGTATGTAATAAAAAATAAATAAGAAAAATCATGGAACTCTCAGATATAAAAAAGCATTGGCAAAATTTAGCCAAAACTCATACCACAACTCTGTTTGCCACTACAAAAACACAGAGCATAAAGCTTTTAGAAATCGCAGCTCTATCTAAATGTATCAAAGAAAAATTTAATAAAATTCAAAAAATAGATATTTTAGAAGTCGGTTGCGGAAATGGGCAAAATATTTTCAGACTTGCTAAGGAATTTGAAAATGCTAAATTTAGCGGAATTGATTATGTAGAAGAGATGGTGCAAAATGCTAAATCTTTACAAAATAAATACAATCTAAAAAATGTAAATTTTGAAGTTGGAGATATATTAGAGCTTAATTGTAAGCAAAAATTTGATGTTGTATTTACAGACAGGTGTATTATTAATCTAAATTCAACCAATTTACAAAAAATAGCTGTCAAAAATCTCGCAAATCAGCTTAAAGATGACGGCATTTTGATACTTATTGAAAATTCATCAAAAACTTATGCAAAGCAAAATATGCTAAGAGAAGCACTAAAACTACCAGCAAGAACGCATGATTTATATAACCTTTTTATTGACGAAGATGAGATTATAAATTTTGCTATTAATGAACTTGATTTAGAGCTATTAAAAACTGATGATTTTAGTAGTTTGCATGATTTGATGCTTTATGTGTTGTTGCCGCGCATTAATGGCGGCGTAGTGGAGTATAATCATCCGCTTATAAATGCTACAACAGAGCTACTTTTAAATTCAAAAATCGCTTGCAATTTTGGCGATTTTGGACAAAATAGATTATTTTTATTTGCAAAGAATCAAAAATGAGAGATATATTTGTCTTTGATTTTGATGGAGTTATAGTTGATTCTGTTTCTGCTTTAAAGCGTATTTATTATGATTTTTTAGCCCAGTTTGATAAAAAAGGCAACGACAAAGAGTTTGATAGCCTAAATGGAGTAAAGTTAGCTGATATCATAAAAACTCTAAAATCAAATTATAAATTAGCCTTAAGTGAGAAAACACTTTTTGATATATACAATCAAAAAATAATGCGTATGTATGAGAATGTTACTTTAAATAAAGGCGTTGCTAGGACTTTAGAGTTTTTATCAAATAAAGGATATAAAATAGCCTTAGTAAGTTCGGCTAAATATTTAGAGATAATAACTGTGCTAAATAGATATAAATTAACTAACTTTTTTGATCTGATAGTTAGTGGTGATGATGTTAAAAGGGCAAAACCACTTCCTGATATTTATAATGCTGTTAAAAATAAACTTGGCAAGGCTAACTACTTTGTAGTAGAAGATAGTCTAAATGGTGCTATTTCAGCAAAAGATGCTGGTATGAATGTCATCTTTTATGGAAAAATAAACTTTAAATATATATATATATATATCTTGCATTACTCAAATTTTAGATTTTGTTTTATATAGGCAATTAGGCTCTATTTGCATAACAAATACAGACAAAATAAAAATAAAACTTTTAGCAAAAAAGCTTAAAATCAGCGAAAAAAAAGAGAAAATTGTAGATGAAATATGGCAAAATGAAAGCAAAAAAAGAAAACTTTTTAATGGAAAAATTTTGTCTTTATCTGGGTATTTTTTTGAAAAAAACTCTTTTGTTGTAGAGTGTTTTGAAGTAGAGTATAAATATTTTTTAGCAAATTTAAAAGTTGATTTTTTAAATTTAAATATTAAGCCAATAGGCATAAGCGGTATTATAGTAGATGAGCTTAAACAAACCTTAGTCGCAACTCGCCAAAATGTAACTTTATATAATGGTTTTTATGAACTTATTCCAAGTGGAAGCTTAGAGACTAGCGAGCATAAAATTTTATACAAAAAAGATTTAAAGCGAGAATTAAAACAAGAAGCTGGAATTTTAGATGATGAAATACTAGCTATCACGCCATTATGCTTTTGTTTGGATACTAAGCAAAATGTATATGATATTTGTGCTAAAATCTGCATTAAAAATAGTTTAAATAATATTTTAAAATTTAAAAATAATAGCGAGTATAAAAATATACAGATTAAAAATATTGATAGTATTTTTGTTAAAAAATATGATTTTGTTCCAACTTCTAGCTTAATTTTGCATATATTAAAAAATAGTTACCATAAAGATTTGCTGAAGTTAGATTAGTAATTTTCATATTAATCCTATCAAAAGACCAAAAGACAGCTATTAAATTTAATCAAGAATTTACAAAAAAAAGTTAGCAATAATCTAAATCAACACTAAAGGCCATCGTAAATAAGCCTAAACTCATAGAAAAAAGCAAAAGTGGCTGTCATAACGAAGACATAGCTTTTAGCGTGATCTGCAGATGAGATAAGTACATCACGCATAACCTAGAAAATATCATTTACAATGAGCTTATTTTTATGGGATATGAGCTATTTTTATTAAGAGAAGCTTAGAGAAAAGAAGGAAAGCATGGGTGGTGGGTCTACCAGGACTCGAACCTGGGACCATCCGGTTATGAGCCGGATGCTCTAACCAACTGAGCTATAGACCCATGATTAAAAATCGCAATTCTAGCCAAACTTGGCTTAAACTTGGCTTGAAAATTCTAGAATTTCATCAAAATCTGCTAAAAAATATTAGAAATTCTAGAATTTCTACTTAAAATTCTAGAATTCCTAAAAAAATACTAAGAATTCTAGAATTTCTACTTAAAATTCTAGAATTCCTAAAAAAATACTAAGAATTCTAGAATTTCATCAAAATCTGCTAAAAAATACTTGAAATTCTAGAATTCCTAAACAAATATTTTGCCCATAAATCACAAAATATTAAAACTCAAAGCCGTTTTTTGCACGCTCTAAATCAGTTTTTACCATCATTGCACAAAGCTCATTTAGATTTGTTTTTGCGCTCCAATTAAGCTGGTCTTTTGCCTTGCTAGCATCGCCTATTAGCAAATCCACCTCTGCTGGACGAAAAAACTCAGGATTTACTTTTACTACCACTTTGCCTGTTTTTTTGTCTCTGGCTACTTCATTTACGCCCTCTCCTTCAAATACAAGCGCAATATCAAGTGCCTCAAAGCTCATTTTTACAAAATCACGCACAGTAGTAGTAATGCCACTAGCTAGCACGAAAGTATCTGCTTTTGGAGCTTGAAGCATTGCGTGCATGCCCTCTACATAGTCTTTTGCAAAGCCCCAATCACGCTTAGCCTCCAAGTTTCCAAGCTCTAAGCAATCAAGCTTGCCAAGTGCGATTTTAGCAGCACTATTTGTGATTTTACGAGTTACGAACTCTAAGCCTCTTAGTGGGCTTTCGTGGTTAAACAAAATCCCGCAAGCTGCGAAAATATCGTAGCTTTCGCGGTAATTTATACTCATAAAATGTCCATAAAGCTTTGCTACTGCGTATGGCGAGCGTGGATAAAATGGAGTACTTTCATTTTGTGGTATGCTTTGGGCTTTACCAAACATCTCGCTAGTGCCTGCTTGATAAAACTTAATGCTCTTATCGCTTAGGCGAATAGCTTCAAGCAAGTTTAGCACAGCAATTCCGCTTGCATAGCTAGTGTGAAGTGGCTCTTTAAAGCTAGCTGCTACAAAGCTTTGTGCTGCAAGGTTGTAAATTTCGCTTGGTTTTGCTACCTTTATAGCATTTATACAGCTAACCGGATCAGTAATATCAAGCTCAATTAAACTGAAATTTACCTCATCAAGTAGTTTTAGCTCGCCTAAGCGCCAAAGATTTGTGCTAGCTGCTCTGCGATAAGCGCCAAATACCTTATATCCAAGATCTACTAAATAGCGTGAAAGATATGCGCCATCTTGTCCTGTAGCACCTGTTACTAATGCGATTTTGCTCATGTTTGCTCCCAAAAATTGCGAAATCTTAGCTAAAAATCTTAGAAATTTGGCTTAAAAGCGAAGAAATTTATGCTAAAATACAAGAAATTATTAAATTAAGCTTAAAAATGAAAGAACTTTGGCAATATAGATATTTTATTATTTCATCAATTAAAACCGATTTTTCCACTCGTTTTGCTAGATCAAAGCTTGGTGTACTTTGGCTTTTAATTAGCCCTTTAGCGCAAGTTCTTATGTATGCTTTAGTGCTTTCATACGCACTAAGAGCGAAATTACCAGGGGTTGATAGCGAGTTTGCTTATGCTATTTATCTTATATCTGGCATGATGGCGTGGGCACTTTTTAGTGATACTGTGCTATCTTGTATGAACTGCTTTGTTAAAAACGCAAATATACTAAAAAAACTTGCTTTTCCTAGGATGTGTTTACCCATAATTGCTACTGGAAGTTCTGTTTTTACCAATGTAGTTTTGGTAGTAGTAAGCATTGTAATTGCCTTTTTTTGTGGAGCAAATATAGGCTTTAATCTTATTTATATACCTTTACTTGCTACTTTGCTTCTAGCTCTTGGTTTTGGTGCTGGACTGCTGTGTGGTGTGGTAAATGTATTTTTGCGTGATTTAGGGCATTTTATAGGAATTCTACTTCAGTTTGGCTTTTGGTTTACACCTATTGTGTATATGATAAATTTAATACCGCCACAATATCAGAATTTAATGTATTTTAATCCCCTTGCTTGCGTGATAGAAGGCTATCATAATGTTATTTTGTATAACAAAGCCCCTGATTTTTCTTTGCTGATTTATCCTAGTATTTTGGCTTTTTTGCTTATAGTTCTTGGACTTTTTGTGTATAAAAGGGCAAAAAATGATATGGCGGATGTGCTATGATATTAAGCGTAAAAAACCTTAGCAAAAGCTATAAAAATTATTCGAGCAATCTGCGCCGTGTGCTTAGCTATTTTGGGCTTTGTAAGGCAGCCAGCCAAGAGATAAAAATCATAAAAAACATGAGCTTTGAAGTGCCAAAAGGGCAGTCAATAGGACTAATCGGTCAAAACGGCGCTGGTAAAAGCACACTTTTAAAGATGATTACTGGTACTCTAAGCCCTAGCGACGGCACAATAACTGTAAATGGCAAGATTTGCGCTATTTTGGAGCTTGGTATGGGGTTTATCCCTGAACTTAGTGGGCGAGAAAATGCATATCAAACTGCTAGTCTTTTTGGTCACAGTAAGGCTGAGATTGATGAAAAAATCGCTTATATAGAGGACTTTGCTGAGATCGGCGAGTATTTTGACCAGCCTGTTAGATTATATAGCAGTGGTATGCAAGTGCGTCTTGCTTTTGCAGTATCTACTGCGTGGAGACCTGACATTCTTATAATAGACGAGGCTCTAAGTGTAGGCGATGCGTATTTTCAAAACAAAAGTTTTGCTAAAGTGCAGCAGATGAAAGAGTTAGGCACTACGCTTTTGCTGGTCTCTCACGACCTAAGTGCTATTGTGGCTGTGTGCGAAAGGGCAATTCTCATTGAAAAAGGGCAGATTTTAAAAGACGACCAGCCTGGCGCGGTGCTAGATTATTATAACGCGCTAATCTCGCAAAAAGAAGGCGTAAAAATCAGCCAAAGCGTAGATGAAAATGGCGTAGTAAAAACCATTTCAGGCAATGGTAAGGCAGAGCTTGTGAGTGCTTATATCCTAAACTCAAAAGAAAATAAAAGCAGCAAACTTTTAAGTGGAGAAAAGGTGAGATTTTGCTTTAGTTTTAGAGCAAATGAGGATTTAGATGACCTTGTTTTTGGCTTTTTAATTAAAAATCGCTTGGCTATTGAGATTTATGGCACAAATACTTATTTACAAAAGTTTCCACTTAGCTTAAAAAAAGGCGAGCAAAAAAGTCTGTGCTTCGAGCTTGATTTAAATATTGGAATAGGGATTTATAGCATTTCAACTGCGCTGCACTCTGGAAACTTTCATCTAGAAAATAACTATGAATGGCATGATAATGCTACCATTTTTGAAGTGCTTGATGAAATAGCAGATTTTAAAGGCCTAGCAAAATTAAATCCTAAAATCATCTTGGAGTAAGATAAATGCAATTTAATAACTTTGATATAAACTCTCCAGTTATAAGGCATATACATTCTTTAAATGAAGAAATTGAGCGGTTGAGAGTTATAGAACAAAAATATAATAAAATCAAAAATTTCTTTCCTTTTAAAGTTGCTTTAAAAATTCGCAAACTACTTTTTAAACTTATAGGTAAGATATAGTGAAAACCCTAGCTTATCACTCACCATTTTTGCCACAAAAATCAGGAATTTCTCATTATAGTAGCGAGCTTTTGAGTGCTTTAAAAAAGTATTATGATATTACCTTGGTTAGTGATGAAACAGAACTTTTAGACCAAGGGTTTCCTATCATTAGCTATGAGCGTTTTTATGAGCTTATGAGTGATGAGAACACTGCTTTTGAGCGTATGATTTATAATATGGGAAATCATCCACTTCATTATAATATTTATAAATGCGCTCTAAATTATCCGGGCGTTGTTATTTTACACGACTTTTTTATTCCAAATTTTATGCATGTTTGCTATGATTATGATGATATTTTACAAAAAGAAATTTTTAAAGAATATGGATTTAAAGGACTTTTTGAATATTTTTATAACTCTTATGAAAGTTTTGACAAAAAATATCCACTAAATCGTTCTTTAATCGAGTGTTCAAAAACAATTATAGTACATACTAAAAAAGCTTTTAGTCTAGCAAATGAAGTTTATAAAAACAATGATTTTTTAAATATTGTGCCACTTTTAAGACAAAATATAAGCCTAAATAAAATTGAAGCAAAAAAAGAATTAAAACTTGAAAATACAAAAACTTTTGGTGTATTTGGATTTACTCATCCAATAAAGCAAAATTTAGAATTTTTGCGTTCTTGGGCTAGGGTTATGAAAGATAAAAATGCTGTTTTGTTTATTGTTGGTGAAAATGGCTTACTAGATTTTAATGAAAAATTAAAAAACTTTTTAGCCGAACAAAATATCACAAACGCCTATATCGTTGGTTGGGCAGATGACGAGCTCTATAAGAGATATCTAAGTGCTTGTGATGTTAGCATATGCTTGCGCAAAACTCATCTTGGAGAAGCCAGTGCTGCCCTGCTTGATTGTTTAAATTACCAAACTACTACTATTACAAACTTTTCTGGCTTTGAGGACTGTGCTATTTATATACCTAAGGTTAGCGATGATGGGCATGAGCTTGATGCTGCGCTATTAAAAGCTTATAATAGCGATGATAGCTTGGCTAAAAGAGCCAAAGAGCGCATTATAAAAGAGCACGACCCCGATATGTGCGCTAAGAAAATATTTGAAATTACAGAGCGAGCTTATAGCGAGCCAAAAGAGCTAAAATGCTTTAAAAATCGCATTTTAGTTGATATTAGTGCAGTATTTAGGGCTGATTTGCAAACTGGAATTTCTAGAGTTGTTTGGCAGGAGTTAAATGCTTTATTTCAAAGCACTACTTTACCAGTAATTCCTGTGTATTTTGATGGGCAGAGTTACAGCAGCGCAAATGAGTTTATGTTAAAAAAGCTAGCCTTAGCTTTTAGTATAAATGATGAAAAAATCATCCCACAAAAAGGTGATATATTCTATGGTCTTGATTTTAGCGTGCTGTATCGCTGTGAGCCTGAAATTCCACTTTTAGAAGCACACAAAAACGGCTTTTTTAATGAGCTAAAAAAAACTGGTGGCAAGGTATTTGTGCGAGTTTATGATCTTTTGCCTCTTACTCATCCAGAGTTTTTTCCTTATCATGCTGGAGAGCTACATTTGCGCTGGTGCGAGCTTTTAAAAGACATGGATACTACTTTGCTAGCTATTTCTAGTAGAGTAGAGAGTGATTTAAAAACTTATGGCTTTAGCAAAACAAAAACACTTAGCCTAGCTTCACATTTTAAAGAATATAAAAAAGCAAATAAAGCAAAGGAGCCCACTTTTATCTGCGTTGGCACTATTGAAGAGCGAAAGGGTATAAAGGCTATTTGTTTAGCTTTTGAGCGTTTAGCCCTAATTGGTGCTAATGCAAAGCTTATTATAGTTGGTCGCATGGGACGAGTGGATGATGATTTTAGGGCTTTTTTAGAACAAGGCGAGCATGAAAACATTATTTACAAGGGCTTTTGCAGTGATGATGAACTAGCAGAGCTTTATGCTACTTCGCACGCGCTAATCGCAGCTAGCTATGATGAGGGCTTTGGTTTGCCTTTAATTGAGAGTGGCTTGCCAGTTATTGCTAGAGATATAGAGATTTTTAGAGAAGTTTTAGGGGGGAGTGCGCTTTATTTTAAGGATAATTTAGAGCTTATGAATATACTGATAAATTATAAAAATATAAGCCTTGTACCACCAAAAAATACTCGCACCTGGGCAGATGTGGCAAAGGAGCTTTTAGAGCTTTTTGGGGTGTAGATTTATTTGTTTTTTTTTTGATATAGCTTTGTTTTATAAAAGCACAAATGCTTTGCATAATTCCCAGCTTAATCGTAAAAATTGGGTCTGAAAATGCTATAATAGCCCCTTAAAATCATCATTTAATAAGAAATCGCGTATTTACCATAAAAATCGTCAAGCCGCAAAAGATAGAAAATCTAAAAGAAATCATACTTCTAGTTGATACGACACACTGGGGCAAAGACTTCGGTGTAGCGGTGTTTAAGGGCGTTATTTTGGGTAAGCTTATAAGGAATTCTAGATTTTAGCCTAGGAATTCTAGAATTTTTCTTAGGAATTCTAGAATTTTTCTTAGGAATTCTAGA
>CAMENE010000008.1:0-78572 GCA_945928165.1 uncultured Campylobacter sp. | reverse complement strand
AACCTATCGCAGCTAGTATCAAACCGCGAAAAATCCTTCTTTTTGCCACAAAAATCGGCTTATCATTTAGCATTTCATTTTCATTCATTTTTTACCTTTCGTTAGTCTCAAAATTTTTTAAGACTTATATTGTATCAAAAAACTATATTTATATTAGGAATTCCCTAAAAAATAGCAAATTTTGAGTAAAATTTTGCTAGTATTCACACAAAAATTTCAAAGGATAAAAAATGTTAATGAAAGGCAAAAAAGGCCTAATCGTAGGCGTAGCAAACAAAATGAGCATAGCTTATGGCATAGCTGAACAGCTAAAAAATGCAGGTGCTCAGCTTGCATTTACTTACCTAAACGACGCTATAAAAAAGCGTGTAGAGCCAATAGCCGCCCAGCTTGGCAGCGATAAAATCTATGAACTAGATGTAAATAACCCCTCGCACTTAGGCGCCCTAGCCCCACGCCTAGAAAAGGACTTTGGCAAGATTGATTTTGTGCTTCACGCAGTAGCTTTTGCGCCAAAAGAAGCACTTGAAAACGACTTTTTAAGCACTAGCAAAGAGGCTTTTGACATAGCACTTGACACTAGCGTTTATTCGCTTGTATCTCTTACTCGCGCTGTTTTGCCTGTTTTAAAAGGGGGTGCTAGCATCCTTACTCTTAGCTATCTTGGTGGGCCAAAGTTTGTGCCGCATTATAATGTAATGGGCGTAGCAAAAGCTGCGCTAGAAAGCTCAGTTCGCTACCTAGCCCACGACCTTGGCAGCAAAAATATCCGTGTAAATGCTATAAGCGCAGGGCCGATTAAAACCCTAGCAGCTAGCGCAATAGGCGATTTTAAAATGATTTTGCGCTATAACGAAGTAAATGCGCCACTAAAACGCAATGTAAGCATAGAAGATGTGGGCAAAAGTGGTCTATACTTGCTAAGCGAGCTTAGCTCGGCTGTTACAGGCGAGATACACTATGTAGATTGCGGTTACAATATAATGGGCATGGCTGATATCGCAAAGGACAGCGATGGAAATACTATTTTAGCATGGGATGAGCAAAAATGAGTGAGAATATAACTTTTTCAAAAGAGGATTTAGAGCGCAAAGTTACACTTGGCGCGGGTGATAAAGCACCTGAGTTTTCAGCTAAAAACGCCGATGAAGTAAGCGTAAATCTAAGCGATTTTCGTGGCAGGACGGTGATTTTGTATTTTTACCCAAAGGACATGACGCCAGGGTGCACTACTGAGGCTTGCGAGTTTAGCGAGCTTTATGATGATTTTAGGGCTTTAAATGCTGTGGTGATCGGTGTAAGTCCTGACAGCAGCGAAAAACATGTGAAATTTGGCAAAAAATACGGACTAAAGCATATCTTGCTAAGTGATGAAGACCACGAGATTTCAAAGGCTTATGGCGTGTGGCAGGTGAAGAAAAACTACGGCAAAGAGTATCTTGGCATCGTTCGCACGACTTTTTTGATAGATAAAAATGGCAATATAATTAAGGTCTTTAAAAGCGTCAAAGCCGCTGGGCATGCTGCTAAGGTGCTTGAAAGCCTTAGCTAAACACTATTTATAGCTATAGAAATTCTAGATTTGTAACTGCTAAATTCTAGAATTTCTAGGCTAAATTATAAAATTCTTAAGAATAAATCTAGAATTTCTAAGGCAAATTTATTAAGGAATTCTAGATTTTATTTATAAATGATTTTTTCCAGCTTTAAAAGAGCAATTTTTCGCTCCAAGCCATAAGCATAGCCTTTTAGTCCTAAATCGCTGCCTAGCACTCTATGGCAAGGGACGATGATAGGGACAGGATTTGCGCCTACTGCTCTACCAATAGCCTGAGCAGCGATTTTTTCTTTGCCTAGTTTAGCGGCTAGGGTTTTTGCGATTTTGCCGTAGCTTGTAGATGAGCCGTATTTTATAGCTAAAAGCTCACCCCAAACACTAAGCGCAAACTCTGAGCCACACAAATCAAGCTCTGGTATAAAATCAGGGCAAACACCGCTAAAATAAATATCAAGCCAGTTTTTACTCTGCCTAAAAATCTTGCAATCTGCTAAAAACTCGTCCTGTGCTAAGTTCTTACTAGCAAAGTCAAAATAAAGCCCACAAAGGCTTTTTTTATCCCTGCTAAGAAGCGTGATTTGCCCCAAGGGCGATGAATAAAAATCATAAAACATTATTTTTTACTCTAAAAATTTTTTAAAAATTATACTTAATTTTTAATATTTTTTAAAGTAAAAATTTGAGTAAAATTTGTATAATTTGCTAAAAATTTTAAGGATTATGCCATGGCGAAACAAGGAGAAAAATTATCACTAGATAAATTAAAAACTTTATGTAATTTTGAAAAAGGTGAGTATGTTTCAAAAAGTGGCGACAAGTATGTAAAGGCGCTTGAGAAGTTATTTACTTTAAAAAATAAAAACGATAAACCATTTAGCGTTGATGATATAAAAAATCAGCCAACTTTAGAAGATTTTACTTTTAAAGGTAAAAATGATTATATTTTTATTTGTGAATTAAAAGCTGAGCCTATGAAAATAATAGGAGATAAGAGAATTAATGAAAAAATCGTGGCTTTAAATTTTTCAAGCGATAAAGCAAAAAATATTTTTGCGAATTCATCTGGAACTTCATATATATTAACTTGTAAAATTGATAATAAGGAACATATTATAAAAATAGGTCAAACTAGAAAAACTTTTCAAGAAAGACTAACTTCTTATAATTGTGGTAATGTATATAACTGGCGAACAGCATCTACTACAAATATAAAAATAAAACAATCAATGGTAGCTACAAGGGCTATTTTTAATCTTTATTTATATGATTGTAGTGATGAGCCTTATGTCTTAGAGTGGCACGGTATAAAATCAGCAGAATTCGCTTCACCAAAATCTTTGGCTGTCGAAGATATAATGATTAAAAAATTTATAGAACAATTCAAGAAAAAGCCACTAGCAAATATACAAGCAGACGCAGAAAATTAGTATTTTATAAGTTTGCAAAGAGATTGAATTGTTTGTAGCTCAGAATTGGAAAAATATATCTCTTTTGTAAAATTTATATGCTTTAAAACCATTATGTTATTAAAATTTCCATATCTTGTAAGATGGATTATGAGCTTAATGTAATCTTGTTTTAAAAATTCCATAAATTCTTTTGCTTCATTTTCACTTTCAAATTCTATATATCCTACTGATTGAGTAGTATTTACATTATGCTTAATATATGGAATAAAATAAGTTGATAATGGAATTACTATTATCCATTTATCAAAAATATCTTGCTTTATACTAGCGTAGCGTGTTTTTCTAGCTGTGTGTATAGTTTCGTATTTAAAAATTTCATCCTTATTATCTCTAAGTTTAGATTTTTGTGTAAAATTATGCAAATCACAGCGGTAAGTAAAATTATTCTTTTCTTTAATTATGGTTTTTTGTATTATACTTATAGTTTCGTTAGACAAATAAAGAGGTATAAATTTTAAATCATTTGGAATTTTAACTTTTTGCTCATCTTTTATTAAATAATTATTTTTAGTATAAGTTATGTTATCAAACTTCCCCTTTTGCCATATAAATACTACAAAAGATGAACCAATTCCTTTGAAAAATTTTTTCACATCATAATCAATTACCAAAAAACTACCATTTGATAATAACTTTTTCAATGTAGTATTATTATTATTGTAAGTCATCCAGTTATTTGGTGTAACAAAACATAAATATCCACCATCTTTTAGTAAATCAATAGAATGCTCAATAAATTGATTTGAAAGACTACGATTTTTATTGCCACCACCAGAATAAGGCGGATTTGCCATAATCATATCATAAGAATTGAATTCATTTATATCAAAATAATTTTTATTCGTAATATTTTTTAGCTTAAAAATTTCTAAACAATTTAAATATCTTTGCCTTGAAATTTCATTGCAATATATGTTGCTGATATCAGTTTTAAACTTAGCATAAGCAATAAAATTACCATTACCACAGCAAGGGTCTAAAACTTTTAAACTTTCTCTTTGCCACAGTTCATTTGGTAAATAATCAAGCATCAATTCAACACAGTCCATAGGGGTACAAATATCATCATTATTTAGCATATGGGATTTATCGTTATTAATAAAATCATAATATTGTTTAATTTTTTCATAATTATTAAGTTCATAATTGTATGAAACATTTGGTTTAATAGTTGCCAAGCCTATATTTAAACACTTAGCAAAAAATTCATTTGTTAGCATATTGTAGCCTCAATTAATTTCCATATTTAATACATCGAATAAACATAAAGCAAAAGCAAAACTAAACTTACCACGATTTATTTTATTAGTAAGATTTTCTCTTGTTATGCTTATTCCTTTACTTTCGAGCAATTCTTTAAGTTTTTGATAATCTAAGTCTTGCTTAGCCATAGCTGTCTTGATTAAAATTTTAGCTTTTCTTTCATAATCTAACATAATTAATACCTAGATATATTTTTTAAAATCATATCATTTTAATTGTAAAAAAATCTTTAATAATTAAAAAAAATCAAATTTAGTTTTTAAAATGTAATAGTAGAATTCCTGATTACATTCTAGAATTCCCCAGGGAATTCTAGAATTGCCTAAAAAAATGTATCTTCGTGGATGTTAAGAAAGGCAGCTTTCATGCTAGTAAAGAGCTTTGGATGCTTAGCTTCAAGCTCCTTTAAAAGCTCTTTGGTCTCAGCTCTTGCATGAGGCATTTTGACATCAAAGCGCATCGCAGGGCAAGCCTCATCGCCTATTACTTGTAGGTTATTGCGACCAGCGTTGTCTCTTAGCTGTTTTTCACGGGCAAAAATCAATGGCCGAATCACTACTACTCCATTTTCGCTTGTATATTTTGGAGCAAGGGTTCTAAGAGCGCCATTATAAATAAAGTTCATAAAAAAACTCTCACAAGCATCATCAAGGTGATGAGCGATAGCAAGCTTGTTAAAGCCGTGTTTAATGGCGTAGCTGTATAGATACCCACGCCTCATGCGTGAAAAAAACGAACAAAAACTAGAATTTTTGCGGATTTTTTCCTTGCTTAGTTCAAAAACCGAGCTATTAATTACCTCGTGTTCTATGCCGTATTCTTTACAATGCGAGCTAAGATAATCAAAACTCTCGCCCATTCCATAACTTAAAGTTACAGCTTTAAAGCTCCATTTTACAGGGCTGTGAGCCTGAAAATGCTTTAAAATATGAGCTAAGCTTAGGCTATCCTTGCCACCGCTAAGACCTAGCAAAATCTTATCGCCCTCTTCAAAAAGGCTGTATTTTGCGTTTGTTTGCCCAACTATACGAAGTAGTTTTTTACTAAGCTCGATTTTTTGCTCTTTTTGCTCTGTTTGCTCGTTTATAATATTTTCACTCATACTTCTGCCTTATGCTAATTTATGTTTATTTTTGCATTTTATTTTCATATGCGCCATTTACAAAATTCCTAAACCTATATTTTTAAAAAACTGGGGCTAAATTTTCTCAATCATTTTTATCAAAAACTCAGCACCAATCTTAGCCGAACTCTTTAAAAACTCATCAAAAAGCACGCCAGCATCGCCACTAGCAGTATCGCTAATAGCTCTAAGCAAGAAAAAGGGCTTAGCATAAAAGGCACAAACCTGCCCCACACTAGCGCCCTCCATCTCACAAGCAGCAGCCCCAAACTGCTGTTTTATACACATTTTTTTCTCATTTCCAGCAATAAACTGATCTCCACTAGCAATAATGCCCTCTAAAAGCTCCAAATCAAGCTCAGCGGCAACTTTTTTAGCAAGGCTATTTAGCACAGGGTCGGTTAGCGTGTAGTGATCGCTTTCTGGTATAAAGCCCAAAGGATGCCCAAAAGCCTCTAGCTGGGCATCGTGTTGGACGCACTTTGAAGCAATTATTATATCGCCGATTTTAAGCCTCTCATCCAAAGCCCCTGCCACGCCAGTAAAGAGCAAAATATCAGCTTTGTAACGCTCAAAAAGTATAGTCGCACTCATAGCACTTGCTACCTTGCCGATTTTACTATATGCTAGCACGATATCGTGCCCTGCGTATTTTGCGGTGTAAAATGAATTTCTAGCGTATTTTTCTTCGCAAAACCCCTCAAAATGCTCTAAAATCGGCTCTATTTCTTCACGCATTGCGCCTAAAATCCCTATTTTCATCTCTTAGCCTTTTATTGCGCTTAGCGTAGCCTCTAAGCTTGCCATGTCAAAGACGCTATAAGTACTCTTGGCGCTGATTTTTTTATTTAGCCCAGATAATACATTTGCGCCAAACTCTATAAATGCGTCTATCTCACTCTCGCAGGCTTTTATGCTTTGTTTATAAAGCACAGGGCTTGTAAGCTGTTTTTGTAATAATTCTAAGGCTTTTTCTTTACTATCATAGGGGCTAGCAGTAGCGTTTGAGATGACAGAGGCAAAACTAGAATTTAAGGCACTCTCTAACTCAGCTCTTAGCTTAGCACTAGCGTTTTGTAGCAGTGGGCAGTGGCTTGCTACGCTCATGTTTAAAAGCATTGCCCTTTTTGCGCCTGCTTTTTTAAACCTGCTCTCTAAGGCACTTAGATCGTCTTTAAGACCAGCGATTACTAGCTGGCCGTCGCAATTATAGTTTGCAGGATATGCACTAAGCCCAGAGCTAGCGCAAATCTGCTCTATTTTTTCATCATCAAGACCTAAAATTACCATCATGCCAGCGCCTTTGCCTTCGCAATCACTAGCCATGAATTGCCCACGCTTATTTACGATTTTTAGTGCTTCATTTATGCTAAATGCTCCAGCACTCACAAGCGCGCTAAACTCGCCAAGCGAATGCCCCAAAAGTGCTCTAGCTTCTGTGCTAAAACTTTCTTTAAAAGCGCTTAATGCCATGTGCGAAGCTAGCAAGATAGCAGGCTGTGTAAACTCGCTGATATCAAGATTTTCGCCCTCAAACATGATTTTTTTAAAATCTATTTTAAGCGCATCGCTTGCGCTATCAAGCAGTTCTTTTGCTCCCTTAAAATTATCATAAAACTCTTTTGCCATGCCTGCTTTTTGACAGCCTTGACCTGGAAAAATAAATGCTAAGTTCATAATTATCCTTTTGTTTGTTAGGGAATTCTAGAATTCCCTAGATAAATTTGGAATTCCAAATGCTAAATTCTAGAATTCCCTATAAATTTTCTACTCCACGAAGTGGGCAAATTTTAGAATAGGCGTAGTGTGACTAAAGTGTGTCAGCTGCTTTGCGTAGATAGAACAAGAGGTTCATCAAGCAAAGCGGCTGACACACTTTCGTCGCAATCCGTCACTAATAACAATTTGCAATCAATCGTGATGATGTCTGCTGCAGCAGCCCCCACCATACTCATCATGATGCGCCCCACCACAGCACCCGCCATCTCCGTGCCCATGCCCAGCGTGCCCGCCGCAGCCGCAGGTGTGAGGCATCACGACCACGCCTGTTAGCTCCTCGTTTTCATCAGCGTCTCTTAGCTCAGTAAGCTCTACTTCAAAAAGTAAGTCCTTGCCAGCATAAGGATGGTTAAAATCAATCACCACCTCATCGCCTTTTAGCTCTTTTACCACCACGCGCGCAGTCTCTCCGCTCTCATCTTGCCCAAAAAGCTCCATGCCAACAGCCAAATCAATACCTGCAAACTGCTCTTTTGGCAGCGTTTGGATGAGCTTTTCATCATACTCGCCAAGCGCATCAGCGCAGGCTATGCTGATTTCTTTATGCTCGCCTTCTTTCATGCCTAGCAAGGCAGCTTCAAGCTTAGGCAAAACCTGATTTTTGCCACTTACAAAGGCTAACTCGCCCCCACCTGCGTTGCTCTCTAAAAGCTCTTTACTATTAGCATCGCTTAAAGAATAAAAAAACTTAACAACTTTACTCATTTTTGCTCCTTTAAAATTTTTTCTTCACTGCTTTTTGTCACTACCAAAGCGATATATATAAGGGCTCCAAACCCACCAAATAATGATAATACAGCTAAAATTTCCACTATAACCCTCCTAATTCATCTTGTAATTTTGTCATTGTTTTTTGCGCTAGATAAATACCAGCTAAAACAAGAAAAATAGAACAAAAGCTAGTTATACTAATCCAAGCAGGACATTTGATTATCCCACTTGCTGTGCTAAAAGTAAAGCCTATTATGGCGATTAGGGAATTTACCAAACCAGATAAATAAGTGTTAAAATTTGCCAATCTTGCTTTGATTCTTTCTTTTTTACCCACTTGTTTTTCCTTTTTAAAGGCTCATTATAGCTAAAATTTTGCTATAATTTGGAATTTTTAGCAAAATTTTAAGAGCAAAAAAGAGCAAAAAAAGGTAAAAAATGAGCGAGTTTATAAAAATAACCGGCGCAAAAGAACATAATCTAAAAAATATAAATCTATCTATCCCAAAAAACGAATTAGTAGTCTTTACAGGGCTTTCAGGCTCAGGTAAAAGCACTCTGGCTTTTGACACTTTATATGCTGAGGGGCAAAGACGCTATATAGAGAGCCTTTCAAGCTATGCTAGGCAGTTTTTAGGACGAGTTGGCAAGCCCGATGTAGAGCGTATTGAAGGGCTTACCCCAGCAATAGCAATAGATCAAAAAAGCACTAGCAAAAACCCACGCTCAACTGTGGGCACTATCACTGAGATCTACGACTACTTGCGCCTACTTTATGCCAGAGTTGGCACCCAGCACTGTTATAAATGCGGCAAGCCAGTAAGCAAAATGAGCATAAGCGATATAATAGATCAAATAAACGCCTTACCTCAGGGCTCAAAAATCATGCTTTTAGCCCCATTAGTGAGAGAGAAAAAGGGCTCATTTGAAGCCGAGCTAGAAAGGCTTAGAAACGATGGCTTTGTAAGGGCTCAAATAGATGGTGTAATGCAACGCCTAGATGATGAAATAGAGCTAAGCAAAACCAAAAAACACACTATAAAAGCAGTAATTGACCGTATAGAGCTAAGCCCAGAAAATCATTTGCGCCTAATAGAAGGTGTGGAAAAAGCAGTAGCTCTTAGCTTTGGTGAGGTAGAGATTAGCATTGTAAATGCTGATGAGATGGGACTTTTAGAGAGTCATATGCATTTTAGCGAGCATAATGCTTGCTTTGATTGTAAGATTTCTTATGAGAGCTTGGAGCCACTTTCATTTAGCTTTAACTCGCCAAAAGGCGCATGCCCTACTTGCGATGGGCTTGGGATGAATTTCAGCCTAGATCAAAGCAAGGTCATAAATGAAAACCTAAGCGTAGAAGCTGGGGCTTTAAAGCTGCTTTATGGCTTTAATAAAAGCTATTATTATAAGTTTTGCCTAGCATTTTGCGAACAAAATGAAATAAATTCTAAAATTCCCTTTAATGAGCTTGCTACCTATGAGCAAAAAGCCCTACTTTATGGCAATGCTAGCAATATCAAATTTACTTGGAAAAGACATCATTTAGAGCGTAGATTTGAAGGGGCTTTGCGCCTAAGCTATGAAATGCTAAAAGACAGCAAAGATTTTAGCGATTATATGATAGAAAAAGAGTGTAGCGAGTGTAAGGGCAAACGCTTAAATAAAGGCTCACTGGCTGTAAAAGTAGCTGGCAAGAGCCTTGGCGAGCTAATAAGCATGCAGATTAAAGAGTGCTTTGCTTTTATGAGTGAGCCTAGCAATTTTGCCTATCTCTCAGCGCAAAATGCTACCATCGCAGAGCCTATTTTAAAAGAAGTTAGAGAACGCCTTGCGTTTTTGTGCGATGTGGGCTTAGGCTATTTGAGTCTGGGCCGTGATGCTAGGACAATTAGCGGTGGAGAGGCGCAAAGAATTCGCATAGCAAGTCAAATCGGCTCGGGTCTTTCTGGCGTGATGTATGTGCTTGATGAGCCTAGCATAGGACTTCATGAGAAAGACACCATGCGCTTAATCAAAACTCTAAGAAGCCTACAAGAAAAAGGCAATAGCGTTTTAGTAGTAGAACACGATAAAAAAACCATGCAGAGTGCTGATTTTATCATAGACATTGGCCCAAAAGCTGGGGCCATGGGCGGAGAGGTTGTATTTGCTGGCACTTACGAAGAACTGCTAAAAAGCAAAACCCTAACCGCGCAGTATTTAAACGGCAAAGAAAGCATAAACTTTGCTAAAAATAGAGCGCAAAATAACTGGCTAGAAATCAAAAACGCAAACATAAATAACATAAAAAATCTAAGCGTAAAAATCCCGCTAAGTAACCTAGTAGGCATCACAGGCGTCTCAGGCAGCGGCAAAAGCTCGCTTATTTTAGGCACACTTTTACCAAGAGCCTTAGAGCAATTAACTCGCTCTAAAATCACGCCAAATGCTAACACGGCGCATATTGATGGACTTGAACAGCTTGATAAGGTAATCTACCTTGACCAAAGCCCAATTGGTCGTACCCCACGCTCAAATCCAGCTACTTATACAGGCGTGATGGACGAGATTAGAGAGCTATTTTGCGCTACAAAAGAGGCAAAACTGCGTGGATATAAGGCTGGTAGGTTTAGCTTTAATGTAAAAGGTGGGCGCTGTGAGAAATGCTCAGGCGATGGAGCGATCACTGTGGAGATGCACTTTTTGCCTGACATTAGCGTGGTTTGCGATGCTTGTAAGGGCAAGAGATACAATGAAGCCACGCTTGAAATCAAATACAAAGGCAAAAATATAGCTGATATTTTAGAAATGAGCGTGGCTGAGGCACTAGAATTCTTTAAAGCTGTGCCAAAGATTCACGCTAAGCTTGCTACAATCTGCGCTGTGGGACTAGAATATATCACGCTAGGACAGAGTGCTACTACGCTAAGTGGTGGAGAGGCTCAGCGCATGAAACTAGCAAAAGAGCTAAGCCGCTCTGATACTGGCAAGACTCTTTATATACTTGATGAGCCTACGACTGGACTTCATTTTGCAGATGTTGCTAGGCTAGTTAGCGTGCTTCAAAGCCTAGTAGAACTTGGCAATAGCGTGGTGGTAATAGAACATAATCTTGATGTGATTAAGAACTGCGATTATCTAGTAGATATGGGGCCAGAGGGTGGTGACTTGGGCGGAGAGGTCATCGCTACTGGCAGCCCAAAAGAAGTAGCCAAAAATCACAAAAAAACGCACTCTTTTACAGGCGAGTTTTTAGAGAGTGAGCTAAAAGCGATGAAATAGGAATTCTAGAAGGGTCAATTAACTGGTAGGGGATTTTCCCTTATTATTTTTAGCAGAATTTTAAGTGTAAAATAAGATTCTACCTTTAAACTTACTTAATTTAAGTTTAGCATAAGCTGGTTTTTGCCAAATTTATCCGCACTGTGATTTATTCTGTAATGAACCTTTGCTGCATAATCCACCAGCCACCCAGCGGGAGCGAAGCTAAATACTGGAGCACCCCTACCGTGCACGCACCCTTAAAGTAACCTACACAAACACTGCTCACTAACGCCAGTTAAACTACTGATTTTACTAGCTTCTAAATCTTCGCAAAATAGTCTTAAAATTTCTCTAAATTTATTCTGCGAAATTTTAGAACGGAGACATATTTATTTTCTACCCTTTATATCATACTTTAAGCCAACTTAAAATATTCTATCAGTTAATTGACCTTTCTAGAATTCCCTAGAATAAATTAACTTAGGAATTCTAGAATTCCTACAAAATCATACTTGCAGCTTGCTCTACCATTGCTTTTAAATCAGCAAAATAAATCGGCTTTTGTAAAAAACCAAAGGCGCCGATTTCTATGGCCCTCTCTTTTAGACTCTCATCAGCTGACATGAGTATCACAGGGATGCCCAGCAAATCATTCTTTTCAAGGTTTTTGATAAAATCAAAACCATTTATTTTTGGCATATTTATCTCAGCGATTATCATTGAAAAACTATTGCTTAGACGCAAAAGATTTAAAGCCCCCAGCGGGTTTTTTTGTGCAAGCACATGCCCTACATCGCGTATGTGTTCAAGCAGGGCTTTTTCCACCTCAGCAGAGCTTGCATTAGGCTCGATTAGCATGATTTTCAAATCGTTTTTTAAGATATTATTTGACATCTTTTGCTCTTGTGTGAATTTTTTGCCAAAAGTATAGCACAAATTGCGAAGTTTTTTGTATAATTGCGCTTATGGATCAAATAGAAAGTATAAAATGCCTGCGCCTAGCAGAGCAAATAGCAGGCATAATCAACATCTCAAAATCAGTATTTGACGCTATTGCCGCTACTCCACGCTCGGCTTTTGTGCCGAGTATTAAGGATGCTTTTAGCCTAGATCCGCAGTCCATAGGTGGTGCGCAGTGGATATCATCGCCCTTGACAGTTGCTAAAATGACAGAAGCACTGTGGGCTCAGGGCTGCGATAATGTCCTAGAAATCGGCTGTGGCAGCGGCTATCAAGCAGCCGTACTCTCAAAAATCGCTCACAGGGTTTTTAGCATAGAGCGCATTGAAAGCCTTGCGAGTAGCGCAAAAACACGCCTAAAACAGCTTGGGTTTAATAATGTTTTTGTGCGCTTTGATGATGGTAGCATAGGCTGGAAGAGCTCTGCACCTTTTGATCGCATCATACTTAGCTGCGCTACTGCTAGCGTGCCACAGGCTCTTTTTGATCAGCTAAAAGAGGACGGCGTGCTAGTAGCACCTGTGGCAAACGGCGGCGCCCAGCAAATCACTCGCTATATCAAAACAGCCGCTGGCATAGAAAAAGAAGTGCTTGATAGCTGTGATTTTGTGCCGCTGCTTAGCGGTAGAGCCTAATTTGTGCCCCTGCTTAGCGGTAGAGCCTAATTTGTGCCGCTGCTTAGCGGTAGAGCCTAAGCGGCTTTTAAGATTTTATCTTAGAAATTCTGGAATTTCTAAGATAGAATCTAGAATTCCTAAGAGAATTTACTAAGAATTCTAGAATTCACAAGGCAAAAACTGAATTCATAAGGCAAATTCTAGAATTCACAAGAGAATTTACTAAGAATTCTAAAATTCCCAAGGCAAATTCTAAAATTCCTAAGCCTTGTGTCATTGTCCAGCTTGCGTTTTCTGTCATCCCTCAGCTTGACTGGGGGATGACAGTGCTAAGCAAACTAGAATTCCGTATAAAATTCCGTAATCCCGTCATTAAGGGGGGAGTAAAGGGAGCTAGGAATTCTAAATTTTAGCGAGGTTTTAGGGGCGGCAGAGGTTTAGGGCGTAGTCCTTATAAAATTTGTAAGCTAGATTTATCTAGCCTAAAAGCTAGCAAAATTCTAGAATTCCTACACTAAAATCTAAAATTCCTAAGAATAAATTTAGAATTCCTAGAGATTGCTTCGCTTCGCTCGCAATGACGAAAATTCTAAAATTCCCAAGCCTTATGTTATTATCCGGCCCCTTCGGACAATCTCTATAAAAATCCCTCGACTTGTGTTTTTTGTCATCCCCCGACTTGAGATCTCATCACAAGAATTCTATAATTCTAGAATTCCTAGCTTCGGTCGCTTTGCTCCCTCGCAATGACGCAGGGAATTTTAGAATTCTCTATAGAGATCCCCTTTTAGGGAATTCTAGAAGTTTTTTATAGATTTTAAAATCTTTTATGATTTTTACCGCCGCAAATCACGCTTTTTAGCAAGGATAAAAAGCCTAGATGACAAATATCGCTCATATTAAATATGCGACTTTGGCATAGTATTGGGAATTCTAGATTTTTATCTAAAATTCCTTACTACGCCCCATGGATAAGCTTGAGCCTTTTTACTCATTTTCAAGATATTTTTTATAGTAAATGTGATCTATTACAAAAAATAAAATTGTAAATATAACAAAAAATACAAAAACTACAATATAGAAAAAATTTGTAAATTTTATTATCTCTATATAATCCATTAATTGATATGTGACAAAAACCGACAAAGGTATAGTTAATAATATATTCCAAGCAGTTATAAAAAATGAAAAAGGATTTATTTTGATATATTTAGCCCCACAATTTTTACAAGTTTTTATATCTTCTAGAAATTTACCATCCTTTGTTTTTTCTAGTTTTTGGTTCCAGACAAATTTACTTATTTTATTTCCGCATTCACATTTTATATAAAATAAAGACATTATTACCCCCTGGTTAAAACTTTTGGTTTTATTGTAGTTTCACAAAATTAAATTCTAGAATTTAGCCAAAAATTATTGTCTAAAAACCAAAGCCCACATTTTAGCAAAAACTAGCTTTTTTAAGCTAAAATCTAGCAAAATATTACACAAATTCTAGAATTTTATTGATTTATTATTCTAAAAATATTTAAATATTTTTAAAGAATAAATTTACATATTTTAATATAAAATAAAATTCCAAATTCTAGAATTTAAAAACTCTAAATTCTAGAATTTAAATCTAAATTCTAGAATTTAAAAAATTCTAAATTCTAGAATTTAGCTCACACAAATACACAAATGTCTAAAGTCTAAAATTTCTTAAATTCTAGAATTTAGGCACTTATTTTTCCATTGCCTACCCCGCCCCAAAAAAAGTAGCTGGGGGTGACAGGGAATTTTAGAATTTTTAGGCTAAAATTTAAAATTCCCAAGAGAATTTACTAGGAATTCCCAAGGCAAAAACTGAATTCATAAGATAAAATTTAAAATTCCCAAGAGAATTTACTAAGAATTCTAGAATTTCCAAGAGAATTTACTAAGAATTCTAGAATTTCCAAGAGAATTTACTAGGAATTCTAGAATTTTCTAAGCTAGTTTTTGTATGCGTTTAGCTAGTTCTTCTGGTATGTTATAGTCTGTGCGGTAGATTAGGCGTCTGCCAAGTTCTTTATCTAGCACGGACAAAACGAGCTTTTTATCGCCCTTTTGCGAGTTTGCCAGGGTGTGGATCTGCGTGATTATATCGTGGTTTAGGCTAGCTAAGTTTAGTTCTACGCAAACCTCGCCTGTGATTTTGATCTCTGCTTGCTTAGCTTCTGTGCTGCTTGCCATATTTGCGTTATAGGCGGAGTTCTCGCTTTTTTGGCGAGCAAATTTCTTTGGCTGATAATTAGCGATTTGCTCGCTATCTAAAATCTCTTGTATACTAGGCTTTGAGTTTGCATCTTTGGCTGGGTTTATAGCTATGCCATAGAGCGTATCAGGTTTTATTTCATTTAGCCTAGGCATCAGCGATGAAAAGGCGATATACTCACCACTTCCGCTCTCATCAGTTATGCTAATCATCGCATATTCATTGCCGTTTTTGCTAGTTTTTACGCTAAATGAAGTGATTTTGGCAATTAAAAGTAGTTGTGTTTTTGCGGTGGCGATGTCTTTTATCACGCTATGTGGTAGGGTAAAAAGCTCTTTGTTTGCTTCTATTTCATCTTCTGTGATTTTATTTTTTTTGAGTTTTACGCTTTTTGCCTCTTCTAGGCTATAAGCCTCGATTAAGCTAAGCTTAAGCTCATCACCTTCATGGCGCACTTTTAGCTTATAGGCTAGTGGTTTGTGATTTTTTATCTCGTCTTTATTCTCTGCTCGCTCATAAGCATCAAATGCCGTTAGCTCAAAGCTTCCAGCCTCATCAAGCAAGCTTAAAAGGTGCATTTTATTGCCTGATTTTGTGATTTTCATATCGTATTTTTCAAGTGTAGCAATAGCTAGTATCTCACTACCATCCTCACACTCATCAAAATGCGCACTAGTCGTGTGTGCAATGCTCTCAAGCTTGTCTTTATACTCATCAAGTGGATGTCCGCTGATGTAAAAGCCAATAAACTCTTTTTCATGCCCTAGCATTTGGCTTTTGCTATATTCTGGATATTCTTTTAGCTCTGGGAATTTTAGCGTGTTTTCTTGTAAGCTTAAATCATCGGCAAATAGCGATTCTCTTAGCTCTTCTTTGGCTTTTTTAGACAGCCTTGCAGCCTCTAAAATAGAATCAATATTTTCAAAAAGCATTTGCCTAGGGATTTTAAACTCATCTAAGCAGCCTGATTTTATCATCGCCTCATAAGCTTTTTTATCAATTCCCTCGTTACGCTCTACAAAGTCCTGAAAATTCTTAAACTCTCCCCTGCTCTCACGCTCAGCCACAATGCTATCAATAACGCCCTCTCCAAGCCCCTTAATCGCAGCAAGCCCATAAATAATAGCCTGCTTGCCATCAGCGTCTTTTGTAGTAGCAAAGTCTTTGTAAGATTTATTGATATTAGGCGCTAGCATAGCGTATCCCATGCGGTTTATTTCTTCTTTGTATTTTACGACTTTATCTATATTTCCGCTCTCACTAGTAATTAGTGCTGCCATAAACTCGGCTGGATAATATGTCTTAAGATACGCAGTTTGAAAGCACACTAGCCCATAAGCTGCCGAGTGAGATTTGTTAAATCCATACTCAGCAAATTTCATAATAAGCTCAAAAAGTTCATCAGCCTTTTGCGTATCATAGCCCTTAGCTCTAGCGCCTTCTAAATACTGTGTTTTGAGCTTTAACATTTCATCTTCTTTTTTCTTACTCATCGCACGACGAACAAGATCTGCCCCACCTAGGCTAAATCCGCCTATTTCTTGAACTACTTGCATAACCTGCTCTTGATAGACAATAACCCCATAAGTAGGCTCTAAAATCGGCCTTAAACTCTCAAACGCAAAGCTCATTTCCTTTCTGCCGTGCTTGATGTCAATAAACTCATCTACCATTCCACATCCAAGCGGCCCTGGGCGGTAAAGTGCTAGCATCGCAATAATATCTTCAAAGCAATCAGGCTTTAATTTTTTAGCAAGAGCTTGCATACCATCGCTCTCTATTTGAAAAATGCCTAGCGTATCGCCACCTTGAATTATCTCATAAGTCTTTGGGTCGTTAAAATTAATCTGCTCCCAGATAATATCTACGCCATAAGTGCGTTTAATTAGCTTTTTAGCATTATCAATCACAGTTAGCGTTTTTAAGCCCAAAAAGTCAAATTTGATTAAATCTACTTTTTCAAGGTAGTCCTTGCTATACTGCGTTGCATGCTGCCACGGCTCGTTTTTGGTGGGCTGCCAAAGCGGGGTTTTTAGCCATAGTGGCTCATTGCTGATTACCACGCCTGCTGCGTGCGTGCCAGCGTTTCTATTAAGACCTTCAAGCTCGCAGGCGTATTTCCACACCTTGCCTAAAAGTGGATTTTTTTCTATTTCTTCTGCGATTTTTGGCTCTTTTTCATAGGCACCATCAACCATTTCGCCTTTTTTATTTTTGTGAGCCCTAAGAGTGATGCCTAGCTCATCTGGGATTAGCTTAGCAAAGTCATTTGCCTCTTTATACGGCACCTCCATTACCCTAGCTACATCACGCACCACCGCTTTTGCTAGCATTTTACCAAATGTCGCCACCTGCGCCACATTATACTCGCCGTATTGCTCGGCTACATACTTGATGACCTCTCCTCTGCGGTCTTGACAAAAATCCACATCAATATCAGGCATGCTAATACGCTCTGGATTTAAAAAACGCTCAAAAAGTAGGTTATAAGGCAGTGGGTCAAGGTCGGTGATTTTTAGAGCGTAGCTTACAAGCGACCCTGCTGCTGACCCACGACCTGGGCCAACTGGAATTCCTTGCTTTTTAGCATATTGTATAAAATCAGCCACGATTAGCATATAGCCTGGGAATTTCATATTTTTTATAGTCTCAATTTCACGCTCCAAGCGTGCTTTATACTCACCATGCTTGGCTTCGTCAATGAACTTTAAACGCTCAGTTAAACCATCATGGCACATTTTCTCAAAAAGCACGCTATCATTTGCTAGGCTATACTCATTTTCGCTCTCTGGCAAGGATAGACCAATTTCATTAGCTACTTTGCGAGTGAATTTAAAATTTGGCGGTGTAGCGTTATTTAGTTTTAGCTCTAAATTACATTTAGCAGCGATTTCATTTGTATTTTCCACTGCCTCTGGGATATCAGCAAAGATTTCAAGCATTTCTTCGCTACTTTTTACATAAAACTCGTTTAAAAGACGCTTTTTCATCCGCTCATCAGCAGGGATATTCGCACTCATATCATCGCCCTCATCAATATCATCATCAAAGCGCGCGGTGTTTATCTTAATAGCTAATTTTTGATCAAAGCCCTCGTTTTTTGTAAGATAATGAGCGTCATTTGTGGCGATGAGTTTGGTGTTAGTCTCCATTGCTATGCGGATTAAATCATCATCTATGCTAAGCTCATCTTTTAGTCCGTGGCGCATGATTTCTATATAATAATCATCACCAAAGACCTCTTTAAACCACAGCACTGCGTTTTTAGCATACTCGTAGCCCTGGGGGTTTGTTTTATACGCCCAAGCTGAGTTTACATTTAGATTGCGTGAAATCTCGCCAGCAAGGCAGGCTGAGCTACAAACAAGACCCTCGGCGTGCTCTTTTAGAATATTTTTGTTTATTCTAGGGCGATTATAAAAGCCTTTGATAAAAGCCATTGAGCTTAGATACATTAGGTTTTTGTAGCCAGTTTCGTTTTTAGCATAAAGGCACAGATGATAGGGGCTTTGGCGTTTGCTTGGTTTATCTTCTATATTTGGTAAATCGTGTATATAAGCCTCCATGCCGATAATGGGCTTTATGCCCTGGGCCTTTAAAGTCTCGTAAAACTCCAAAACGCCATACATATTTCCATGGTCTGTAATCGCACAAGCAGCAGCGCCGATTGCTTTTAAGTGCTTGGCTAGTTTTTTTATATTATTAAAGCCATCAAGTAGTGAGTATTCAGTGTGTAAATGTAAATGCGTGTAGTTCAATTTCTAACCTTTTTTTGCTAGAAATTTTAGCGATTTTTCTTTAAAAAAGGGCTTATTTTTTAGCTGGAATTCTAGAATTTTTTAGGAATTCTAGAATTTTTAGGAATTCTAAAATTCCTAGAACACAAACTAGAATTCCTATAATAAAATCTAGAATTCCTGGGGCTTAAATACCCCCTAATTCCCAAAACTAGAATTTCTAGCAAGAATTCTAGTTTTGCTAGCTTATTTGTTAATAAAGCCTGCCATTTCTACTAGACGCTTTGAGTAGCCCCATTCATTATCATACCACGCCATTACCTTTATCATATCGCCACAAATCACCTGCGTAAGGTCAGCTGCCACAATAGAACTATAATCGCAGGTCATAAAATCTGTGCTAACTCTTTCGTCAAAATCCACTAGCATAATGCCTTTTAGGCTATCACGGCTAGCTTTTAAAAAAGTCTCGTTTAGCTCTTCTTTGCTAGTTTTTTTGCCTAAAACTGCTGTTAAATCCACCATTGAGACATTTGGCACAGGCACACGCACGCTTTGTCCGTGAAGTTTGCCATCTAGACTTGGCATTACTAGCTTCATTGCTTTTGCAGCGCCAGTGGTCGTTGGGATTATATTTTGCGCTGCAGCACGGCTTCTGCGCAGATCACGGCATTTGATATCTATTAGGCTTTGGCCGTTTGTATAGGCGTGGATCGTGGTCATCAAACCTTTTTCTATACCAAAGTTATCTTCTAGCACCCTTGTAACTGGACCTAAGCAGTTTGTGGTACAGCTTGCATTTGAGATGATTTTTTGCCCAGCGTAAGTATTTGCATTTACGCCTAAAACGAAAGTTGGAGTATCATCTTTTGCTGGTGCACTCATTATTACTTTTTTTGCGCCTCGTTTAAGGTAGGTTTCGCATTTTTCGGTGGTTAAAAACTTGCCAGTACACTCAAGCACCACATCAATACCACTAAGATCCAAATCTTCAATATTTCTAGTGCTATATACTCGCACTTTGCGGCCTTCGATTGCGATGTGATCATCATCAAGCACTTCTACTTCTTTGTTAAACTCGCCATGAACAGTGTCGTATTTTAGCAAATAGCGAGTTACTTTGCGCTCTGCTGTGTCGTTTATGATGCATAGTTCGTAATTTGGGTCATTTTCTATGATGCGAGCTGAACAGCGTCCTATGCGCCCAAAGCCGTTAATTGCGATTTTTAGTGCCATTTTCTATCCTTTTTTTTGGTATAATTTTGCGTGATTTTAGCAAAATTTTATTTAAAATGGAGAAAAATTCTTTGAATATCGCTATTTTTGGAGGATCCTTTGATCCGCCGCATACTGGGCACGATGAGATTGTAAAAGCTGCGCTAAATGCTTTAGATATTGATAAGCTCATCATCATACCTACTTTTTGCTCGCCTTTTAAAGATAGTTTTTGCGCCTCGCCTGCTTTGCGTTTAAAGTGGTGCAAAGAGCTTTGGGCAGGGAATTCTAGAATTTACATTAGCGATTTTGAGATAAAAAAAGGCAAGCCCACAGCTAGTATTACAAGTGTAAGGCATTTTAAAAAGCTTTTAAATCCTAGCAAAATATACCTTATAATAGGTGCTGATTGCATAGAGAGTCTGCATCTTTGGAAAGAATTTGAGATCTTAGATAAAATGGTGGAATTTGTAATTGCTACAAGAAAAGATTTTTTAATCAAAGATAGCTTTAAAGCCTTGAAAAAACTAGAAATAAATGCTAATATATCATCATCGTTCATAAGGCAAAGTTTAGATTTTAGCGCAGTTTCGCCCAAAATCGCAGATGAAGTAAAGGGAATTTATGTTAAGCAGAATTGAAAGAATAATAAGAATTCTAGATGATAAAAAGGCTGAGGATGCTGAGTTTATAGACATGAGCGGCCAAGAATATATCGCAAAATATGTAATAATCGCAACCACGCTTCACTCTCGCCATGCTTTTAGCCTAGCTGATGAGTTAGCAAGAGGTCTAAAACCAGCAGGCGAGAAGTTTTTGGGGACTGAAATGAGCGATGATTGGTGCGTGATTGATCTAGGTGATATTATTATTCATTTAATGAGCGCAAATTATAGAGCAAAGTATGATATAGAAAAGTTTTTAGCTAAACTTAAAGCAAATAAGGAGTAAAAATGCCAGTAATTAGTGTAAAAATGGCAGGCAAATTACCTAGCAAGACTGAGCTAGACGCAGTTGCAAGTGAAATCACAGAGGTTTTTGTAAAACGCCTTGGCAAGGCAAAAGAAAGGGTAGTGATAAACTTTAGCGAAGTTAATGAGGATGCGTTTTATTTTGGAGCAAAAAGCGTGGGGGATATAAAAAAGGGCTTATAATAATGCTAGATTTAATAAAAACATAGGTCTAGGGCTTTTTGTAAATGGTAGTTTTGCCTTGATGAATGGCAATTTTAATATAGCAAGTTTCGTTATCCTTTGGTAGCATTGCTTTAATGTGGGCTTGTATATATCTTATTTTCACACACTAGGTTTGCTTTTTATGTTAAGTTTATATCTTGCGTAAGCATAGCTATCCTAGCAAGTATTTTAAAAACCAAATCAAAAAAGGAAATAAAATGAGCGAAATCGTTTCAATAAAAGAATTAGATTTTAAAGCCGGTAGTAGAGTGCTTATGCGCTGTGATTTTAACACCCCTATGGATGAGTTTTGTAATATCACAGATGATCGCAGAATCTCAAGCGCAATCCCTACAATCCGCTATTTGCTAGATCAAAACTGCTCTATTATCCTAGCTAGCCACTTAGGCAGGCCAAAAAACGGCTGGGATGACAAGCTCTCGCTTTTGCCAATAGCAAAACGCATGAGCAGGCTTTTAAATAGAGAAGTGATTTTAGCAGAAGATGTAGCAGGCAAAGACGCCAAAGAAAAAGCCGCAAACCTAAAAGCCGGCGATATAATGATGCTAGAAAATCTTCGCTTTGAAAAAGGCGAGACCAAAGATGATGAAAAGCTTGCTAACGAGCTTGCTAGTATGGCTGAGTACTATATAAATGATGCCTTTGGCGTGTGTCATAGAGAGCATGCTAGTGTGCATGCTATTACAAAGTGCTTTGATGATGAGCATAAGGCAGCTGGATTTTTGCTTATTAAAGAAGTAGAGTTTGGACAAAATCTAATCCGCCATCCTAGCCGCCCCTTTGTAGCTGTAACTGGCGGATCAAAGGTAAGTGGCAAGCTTCAAGCCCTAACAAACTTGCTCCCAAGAGTAGATAAGCTAATAATCGGCGGTGGTATGGCCTTTACCTTCTTAAAAGCCCTTGGAATTGATATAGGAAATTCACTTTTAGAAGAAGACTTGGTTGAAGAAGCAGCAAATATTTTGCTTCGCGGCAAAGAATTAGGCGTAAAAATCTACTTGCCAGTTGATGTGGTGGCTGCGCAAAGCTTTAGCAACGATAGTGCGATAAAATATGTCCCAGTCCAAGAAATACCAGCAGGCTGGATGGGACTAGACATCGGGCCAGCGAGTGTAAGGTTATTTAAAGAAGCGATTGCCGATGCACATACCATCTGGTGGAATGGACCTATGGGCGTGTTTGAAATGGATAAGTTTAACAAAGGTAGCATAAAAATGAGCCACGCAATCGCCGAGAGCTACGCTACTACAATAGTCGGCGGTGGAGATACAGCTGATGTTGTAGAGCGAGCAGGCGATACTGATGAGATGACTTTTATTAGCACCGGCGGTGGTGCATCACTAGAACTAATCGAGGGCAAGGAACTACCTGGCGTTAGAGTGCTACTTAAAAAAGGCTTTGAATAAAAAATGATTAGTAATTGGCAGAATTTAGATTTTTCAAAGCCTAATCATTGCATTAGACTAGCCACATGTTTTTCTGGCATAGGTGCAATTGAACAGGCTTTTAAAAGATTAAATTTAAAGCATAAAATAATTTTTGCAGGAGACATTGATCCAAAAGTAAAACAATCCTATTTTGCCAATTATAAAATAAAAAATGAAGATTGGCATGAAGATATAAATTTATTTAATGCCAAAAAATATAAAAATGAAGTGGACTTGCTGGTTGGAGGCTCTCCGTGCCAAGCTTTTTCTGCCGTTGGAAAGAGATTAGGGCTTGATGATGATCGTGGAAAATTATTTTTTGAATTTGTTAGAATACTACAAGAATGTGAGCCAAAAGTTTTTATTTTTGAAAATGTAAAAGGCATACTAACTCATCAAAATGGAGAAACTTGGAGATTTTTAAAATCTCACTTATTAGAATTAGGTTATGATATTCATGAGGCTGTTTTAAACAGCAAAGACTACGGAATTCCACAAAACAGAGAGAGGCTTTTTTGTATCGGTTTTAAAGAAAAAACTAATTTTTCTTTTCCTGAACCTATAAAACTAGAACATATAATGTATGACTTTTTAGAAGACTACATAGATACTAAATATTTTTTAAAAGAAAAGGGAATAAAATTTGTTACCTCATCATGGAATAGAAAAAAACACTATACACAAATAAATGGTGACATAGCACTATGCCAAAAGCGAAACCAGCAATTTAATTGGCATGGTGATTTAATTTATCATCCACTAAAAACATCTAATGATTTTGATGAATTTGTTTTTGAAGTTAAAGATGTAGAAGAAAAATATTATTTAAGTGAGAAAGTTGCCAAATATGTCCTTTCTGCTGGCACAAAAAATTTTAAAACTAGCACAAAAACAGATTTAGATATAGCAAGACCACTGCTGACTAGCATGCATAAAATGCATAGGGCTGGGGTTGATAATTATGTTACACATAAGGGTAGAATTCGCAGATTGACACCTAGAGAATGCCTACGCCTTATGGGTTTTAGAGATGATTTTAAGATAGTTGTTAGTGATACTTCAATGTATCAACAAGCTGGCAATTCAATTGTGGTTGATGTTTTAATAGCAATTTTAAAGAAAATTGATATCAGTAAATATGGAGTAGAAAATGCCTAAGATTCATGGCTTTACATTCGTTGACATCTATCCGCAAATAATTACGATTCCCGATTGTTTTGTAACACCAGCAAATAAAATAGGTGCTGGTCATGGTGAAGCTAAATTATATGTTGGAACAAAAGATATTATGTATGATTTTTTTGGAAAAACTTTATTTTCCAAAAATTGTTTTTTAGTTAAAAATGATTTATTAGATTACATGAATTCTGCTAAAAGTGAATATTTTACACCAAATTTAAATTATCAAGAAAAAATAAATTTTAAAAGTCTTTGGCTAGATCGTGTTAATAAAATTAAAACATTACCAAAAATTATTGATTTTAAAATATTACTCCAAGACCAAATAAGTGGCGTTAGAGGTTATATAAACTCAGAAGAAAAAAGTATTGGCTATAATATTTTAAGAGAAATTGCTCTTCCTGAAATAAGCTATATAAATATCATGAAATTAAAAGATGCTCATGGAGATGAACTATTTTATTTTAAGCTTTTTGTAGATTTTAAAGCCATAGTAGATAAAATGTGGCAACCATATAGCGCAATATATGGCAATAAAAATAAAAAAACAGATACTATCAAAGAAATAGTAGCAAAAAACGAAAAAACTAGAAAAGGACAGAATATATATAGAGAAAAACTATTGAGTGAGTGTCCATTTTGCCCTATAACTAGCATAAATGATGAAAGACTGCTAATAGCTAGCCATATCAAGCCTTGGGCTGTTTGCAATATGCACGAACAAACCGATCCAAAAAATGGTTTTATCCTCTCACCTCTCTTTGATGCTCTTTTTGACAAGGGCTTTATTACTTTTACCAATAAAAAAGAATTGATTTTTTCTAATTGGCTAAGCCCACAAAATCAAAAGAAAATAGGATTAAAAGGTAATCATTTTCCATTATTGCCATTAGATGATGAGAGAAAAAAATATTTAGAATTCCACAGGGAAAATGTATTTAAAAAATAAGGAAAAATAATGATATTTGCGGCGAATTTCAAGTCTAATCACAGCAGAGCTAGCTTTAAAGAATATGCTGGGATTTTAGGTGATTTTTGGAGCGAGTTTGATAAAAAAGATGATGAAATAATCATCTTTCCACCCTTTTCTGCCTTTTGTAGCTGCGCTTTAAAAGACAAAAAAATCAGCCTTGGAGCGCAAAACTTTTATCCAGCAGATAACGGCGCATTTACAGGCGAGATCTGTGCTGATATGCTTAGCGAGTTTGATATAAACTCTGTGCTAGTAGGACATAGCGAGCGCAGAGCCTTGGGCGAAGATGACGAGTTTGTAAGGGCAAAGTTTGAATTTGCCAAGGCTAAACTCTGGCGTGTGGTGCTTTGTGTGGGCGAAGATGATATAGTTCATATGAACGGCAACACTTGCGAGTTTTTAGAAAGCCAGCTTGAAGGCATTGATTTAGCTTACGAAAAACTTATAATCGCCTACGAGCCAATCTGGGCAATAGGCATAGGCAAAAGCGCAAAGCCTGAAATAATCGCTGAAATTCTAGAATTCCTTAGTTTAAAAACAAAAGCGCCTTTGCTTTATGGTGGCAGCGTAAATGCTGGCAATATCGCTATGATCACGCAAATACCGCACTGCGCAGGTGTTTTAGTAGGTTCAGCAAGCTGGCAAGTGCAGAGCTTTATTGAGCTAATCAAAGCTAGCAAAGCGTGATTTATTCTAGGAATTCTAGAATTCCTAAGTAAAAATCTAGAATTCCTAGAATAAAAATCTAGAATTTCTAAGTAAAATTCTAGAATTTCTAAGTAAAAATCTAGAATTTCTAGAAAAATCACTTAGAAATTCTAGAATTCCTAAGTCAAAAATACCCCGCACCCCCAGCCAACGGATGCGAAGCAACCAGCGGATGCGAAGCAACCAGCGGATGCGAAGCAACCAGCGGATGCGAAGCAACCAGCGGATGCGAAGCAACCAACGGATGCGAAGCAAAAAAAAGCCTAGGAAATTTTAGATTTAAAACAATTTATTTAACTTATTTAGAATTTAAATTAAATATCTTAGATTACAATTACATACAAAATTTATCTTAAATGGAAGAAACAATGAATAAAGTGTATTTAGACAACAACGCAACCACGATGATTGACCCTGAGGCCTATGAGGCGATGCTGCCGTATTTAGGCGAAAATTTTGGCAATCCAAACTCACTTCATAACTACGGGAGTGTTACTCACGCAGCACTAGGTCGCGCGATGGATCAGCTCTACGCTGGCATAGGCGCAAAGGATAGTGACGATATAGTCATCACTAGCTGTGCTACTGAGAGCAACAACTGGGTGCTAAAAGGTGTGTATTTTGACATACTAAAAGAGCAAAAAAACGGCAAAAACCGCATAATTGTAAGTAGCGTAGAACACCCTGCTGTGGGTGCAACAGCTGCTTTTTTAGAAAGTCTTGGCGTAGAGGTTACCAGGCTTGATGTTGATAATAACGGACTTGTAAGTCCAGAGGCGCTAAAAAGTGTGATCGGCGATGATGTTGCATTAGTAAGCGTAATGAACGCAAATAACGAAACTGGCGTTATCTTTGATATAAAAAGCATGGCTGAAATCGCTCATGCTTATGGCGCTCTTTTTCACACAGACGCTGTTCAAGCAGTGGGCAAAATCCCTGTAAATGTAAGCCAAAGCAATGTAGATTTTCTAAGCTTTTCAGCGCATAAATTCCACGGCCCAAAAGGCGTGGGCGGTCTATATATCAAAAATAGCCGTGAGCTAACCCCGCTGCTTCATGGTGGAGAGCACATGGGTGGACGCCGCTCTGGCACGCTAAATGTCGCTAGCATCGTAGCTATGGGCAAGGCACTTGAAAACTCGGTTAAGTTTTTAGACTTTGAGCGCAGCCAAGTTCGCAGACTAAGAGATAAGCTTGAAGATGCCATTTTAGAAATTAGCGATACTTATGTAGTAGGTGATCGCCAGATTCGCGTGCCAAACACCATACTAGCATCAATCAAAGGCGTAGAGGGCGAGGCTATGCTATGGGATCTAAACCAAGCTGGCATAGCAGCTAGCACAGGTTCAGCTTGTGCTAGCGAGAGTTTGGAGAGCAATCCTATAATGGAAGCAATAGGCGCAGATGCTGAGCTAGCCCACACCGCACTTCGTCTTAGCCTTTCTCGCTTTACAACTGAGGCTGAGATAGACTATACAATAGAAGTGATAAAAAAAGCCACAAATCGCCTAAGAGCGATATCAAGCTCGTTTTCTTATGCGCCAAGCTGGCACAAAAGCGGTTTGTAAAATTCTAGAATTCGCTAAAAGGGATGAAAATGAAATATGACAAAGTTACAGAAGCTTCAATTGATGAGCTAATGGAGATTTTTTATGAAAAAATCCGTGAAGATAATCGTGGCTTAGGTGAGATTTTTAATGCTAAAATCGGCACAGATGACGAGAGCTGGAAAGCTCACAAGACAAAAATTGCAAATTTTTGGTATGGTATGATGCTTGGCAGTGGAAATTTCGCTGGAAATCCTATGAAAGCGCATGCTGATTTAATGGAAGAAAAGCCCTTTAAGCCTGAAATGTTTGATTTTTGGCTAGGGCTTTTTAAAGAAAGTTTAAATAAGCTTTACACTGATGAAGTAGCAGATGATTTTCACGCAAGGGCTGCTGGAATCGGTCAGAGATTCAAATACCTACTTTTTGGAACAATATAATAAAGGATAAAAAATGGCAAAAAATAATCTAATAAATCAAAATATCTGGGCTGAGTATTCAAAAAAAGTCCAAGATGCGATGAATAATCCACGCAATATGGGTGAAATAACAGAAGAACAAGCTGGGGCGATGGGCTGCAAGCTAATAATAGCTGATTTTGGCGCAGAGGCCTGCGGTGATGCGGTGCGTCTATACTGGGCTGTGGATGAAAAAACTGATATCATAAAAGAAGCAAAGTTTAAAAGTTTTGGCTGTGGAACAGCGATAGCAAGCAGTGATTACATGGCTGAGCTTTGCCGTGGCAAAAGGGTTGAAGATGCGGTAAAAATCACAAACCTTGATGTTGAAAGGGCTATGCGTGATAATCCAGATACCCCAGCTGTCCCACCGCAAAAAATGCACTGCTCGGTTATGGCTTATGATGTAATTAAGAGAGCAGCGTCTCAGTACTTGGGCGTAGATCCTGAGCATTTTGAAGATCAAATCATCGTGTGCGAGTGCGCTAGAATCAGTCTTGGCACGATAAAAGAAGTAATCAAGCTAAATGATCTAAAAACCTTAGAGCAAATCACAGAATACACAAAAGCAGGTGCTTTTTGTAAAAGCTGCATAAAGCCTGGCGGACATGAGAAAAGAGAGTATTATCTAGTGGATATTTTAGCTGAGACTAGGGCTGAGATGGAGGCTGAGCGCATAAAAGCTGTGGCTGATGCTAAGGTTGGTGCCTTTGGCTTAGAGAGTGATCTAGCATTTGAAGAGCTTACTGTGATTAAACAGCTAAAAGCAATCGAGGCTTTAATAGATGAAAATATCCGTCCTATGCTACAAATGGATGGTGGCGATATGGAGGTAATCGATATACAAAAAGCAGATGATGGTAAGATAGATGTGTATATCCGCTATATGGGAGCGTGTTCTGGCTGTTCGCATGGAGGTGCTGGTGGTGGCACACTAATAGCGATTGAGAATATGCTCACAACTACACTAAGTCCAAATATACGCGTAATGCCGGTGTGATTTTCTTTAAATTATTATTAGTGACGGATTGCGTTTCATTTTGTCTGGGCGCGCAGCTCGATGAACTATCTGTTCTATCTACGCTGTACACCCAGCCAAAATAAATCACACTACGCACAATTGCTAAAATTTACCACCTACATAATCTAGCCAATTCTAGAATTCCAATTGGCTAGATACCAAACTCATATTCTAAATGCCTTACCCATTTTAATTGATATTTTTTAAAAATAAAAACTCTAAGGAGTTCTAGAATTCCTTGTTCTTAAACTAGCTCTAGAATTCGCTAAAGTTTTTTAAATAAAATATAGTAAAAAAGTATATTATATTATAAAACTTTATTATATAATAATTAAAAATTTTATAAAAATACTTGACTTTAAAAAATATTTTTGTTAATATCCCAAAATAAATTTATAACAAGGAAAAAACATGAAAAAAGAAATTTCTTTTAATGCGTTTGAGATGAATTGCATCTCTCATCTAAGCCCTGGTCTTTGGAGATATCCAAATGATAAAGCTCTTTGCTATAAAGACATGGAGTATTGGCAAAACATAGCTCGCATAGCCCAAAAGGGACTTTTTGATGCTGTTTTTATAGCTGATGTTCTAGGTATTTACGAGCAGTATAGAGGCAATGACATAAGTGCGCTTAAAACCGCTCTTCAAGTGCCAGTAAATGACCCACTAAGCCTAGCTGTTATTGGCGCAGGTGCTAGCGAGCATGTAGGCTTTGGCATTACTGCTGGAGTGCCTTTTGAGCATCCTTTTGCCTTTGCTAGGCGTCTTAGCACGCTTGATCATCTAAGCAAAGGTCGCATCGGCTGGAATATAGTAACAGGCTACCTTCCAAGCGCAAATCGAAATATGGGTAGCAGCGAGCTTCCTCACGATGAGCGCTATGAGCTAGCTGATGAGTATATGGAGGTGATTTACAAGCTACTTGAAGGCAGCTGGGAGGATGATGCTGTGATTTTAGATAAGATTACCGGAGATTTTGCAAATCCAGCTAAAATTCATCATATCGCCCATCACGGCAAGTATTTTGATGTACCTGGCATTCATTTGTGCGAACCTAGCATTCAAAGAACGCCAGTGCTATTTCAAGCTGGAAACTCGCCTAGGGGCAGGAAGTTTTCTGCTAAGCACGCAGAGGCTATTTTTATCTCTCCACCTAGCAAAGAATACGCAAAAATCGCAGTTAAGCAAATACGAGATGAGCTAGTAAAAGCAAATAGAGAGCCAAACTCAGCTAAAATCTATGTGCTTGCTACCGTCGTCACGGATGCAAGCGATGCTCTAGCGCAGGCTAAATACAAAGACTTGCTAAGCTATGCTAGCACAGAGGGCTCTTTGGTGCTAAGCTCTGGCTGGCTAGGGGTGGATTTATCACGATACGAGCTAGATGATAAGCTAACAAATATAAAATCAAACGCAATGCTAGCACAAGTTGAGGCTCTAAGCAACTCTACTACAAAAAGCGGAGATGAGTGGACTTTGCGTGATTTGATAGTTCTTACTGGCATAGGCGCACAGGGGATTAAGTTTGTAGGTGGAGCAAAAAAAGTAGCAGATGAGCTTGAAGAGTTTATCGCTTATAGTGGGGCTGATGGATTTAATCTTGCTTATGCTACCACGCCTGGTACTTTTCTTGATATTGTAGAGTTTATCGTCCCTGAGCTACAAAGCAGAGGCTCATACAAGCACGAGTATAGACAAGGCAGCCTAAGGCAAAAGCTCTTTGGCGCAGGCGACCGTCTGCCTAGTTCGCATATAGGCTCGCACTATAGAGTAGGTGGGAGCAAAAGCACCATAAACGATTTTGCTGGCACAGGTAGATTTAAACACAAAAAGGAGCAAGACTATGCTATATAATGATTTAAAAGAAAATATTTTTATTTTACACGAAAATCCAGAGTGGATAGAGCCTTTTGCTAAGGCTTTTGCTAGGGCTGGGGTGAGCTTTAGCGAGATTTTGTTAACATCTGGGGGTATAGATCTAAGCAAAGAACCACCAAAAGGTGTGTTTTTAAGCAGACTAAGCGCATCAAGCCATACAAGAGATCACGCCTACTCAAAAGAATACGGCAGAGCCGTTCTTGCTTGGCTTGAGAGCTATGGTAGAGTGGTGGTAAATGGTAGTAAGATACTAGAACTAGAAGTAAGCAAGGTAAAGCAATACCTAGCTTTAAGCGAGCATTTTAAAAATAGCGAGTTTAGAGTACCAAAGACAATAGCAGCTTTTAGCAAAGAGGATTTGATATCTTTTTCTAGCAGTTTTAAAGCTCCATTTATCACAAAGCACAACCAAGGTGGCAAAGGACTTGGAGTAAAATACTTCGAAAACCACAGCGAGCTTAAAGCCTATGTTAATAGCTCTTCTTATGAAGAGCCAATTGATGGTATCACTTTGCTTCAAGAATACATCGCTAGCAAAGAAGCTTTTATTACTCGCTTGGAGTTTGTGGGTGGAGAGTTTGTTTATGCTCTTAGGGTTGATACTAGTGCTGGAAGCTTTGAGCTTTGCCCTGCTGATGCTTGCCAGATAAAACCAGTTCTAGCCGGTGCTGCTTGTGAAGTAGGCTCTGCTTCTAAGTTTAGCATAAGAGAAGATATCACAAAAGATAGCAAAATAGTAAAAAACCTAAGCGAATTCTTAGAAAAACATAAGATAAAAATCGCAGGAATTGAGTTTATAGAAGATAAAAATAATAATATCATTGTATATGATATAAACACAAATACCAACTACAATAACACAGTAGAAGAAAAGCTAAGAGCAAATGGCAAACAAGGCGCAAGCGATAAGGTAGTTGAGTTTTTAAGCACTTTAAGGGGGTAAATATGAAATATGGATACTGGACGCCTGTCTTTGGCTCATGGCTAAGAAACGCAGATAATGATAGCACAAAAGGCGAATGGGGCTATATAAAAGACCTAGCGCAAAATGCTGAGCGCTGGGGCTATGAGCTAACTTTGGTGCCTGAGCTATATCTAAATGATATAAAAGGACACAAAGCACCAGCACTTGATGCTTGGGCGATAGCTACTGGTATAGCAAGCCTAACAAATAGCATAGAAATTCTAGCAGCCCTTCGCCCACAATACCACCAAGTGGCCACCACAGCCAAGCAAATTGCCACCATAGCTGAGATGAGTGGCGATAGATTTAGCATAAATATGGTCTCAGCGTGGTGGGAAGAAGAAGCAAGGCAATATGGTATAAGCTTTGAAGGCCACGATGATAGATATGCGCTAACACATGAATATACTGATGTTTTAAGGGGATTTTGGACGCAGAGTCCTTTTAGTCATAGTGGCAAATACTTTAACTTTTATAACTCATATAATGAGCCAAAACCAAACAAAATACCGCTAGTATATGCAGGTGGCGAGAGCGAACAAGGCAGAGAGGCTATATCACGCTTTGCTGATGTGTATTTGATGCACGGAGGCACACTAGATGAAATCACAGAAAAAATCGCCGATATGAAAAAAAGGCGCAAAGCCCTAGGCAAAGAAGATTTTAAAGCTTACGGAATGGCTGTATATATGATAGTGCGTGATGATGAAAAAGAAGCATGGGGCGAGTATGAACATATCACAAAAATAAAAAACTACGAAGAATACGAAAACTCATACAAGGACTTTACTGGCAACTCAAATCTAAATGTGCAAATCAGCAAAGAAGAATATAGCGTATCAAATCGTGGTCTTCGCCCAAGGCTAATAGGCACCCCAGCGCAAGTAGCCGCTAAAATCAATGAGTATAAAAAAGCTGGGCTAAATCTACTAATCATACAATGTGCTAATATGAAAGAAGAACTAGAATATATAGCCAAAAAAGTAATGCCATTAACAAAATAAAATCTAGCCAATTCTAGAATTTTCTACTCTAGAATTGGCTAGAAAATCTTTACAATTTTAAAAAGCTGTGTAAAATTTACTCACTTTATAAAAATTTTATAAAACCTTGCTAATAAATTTAAAATTCTTAGGCAAAATAACAAAATTCAACAAACCAAAAAGGAGCAACACATGGCAAATACAATGACCATGACTGACAACCGCACTGGTAAGAGTTGGGAGTTTCCTATTCTTAGCGGTACAAAAGGTCCAGATGTCGTAGATATCGGCAGTTTTTACAGCCAAACTGGTATGTTTACCTTTGATCAAGGCTATACAAGCACAGCAAGCTGTAAAAGTGAAATCACTTTCATAGACGGCGAAAAAGGCGAGCTTATGCACCGTGGATACGATATCGAATGGCTAGCTGAAAACAAAAAATTCCTAGATGTAGTTTATCTTTTGCTTTACAAAAAACTGCCTAGCAAAGAAGAGCTAGAGAGCTTCCGCTTAGAGCTTAAACAAAGAAGCTATATAAATGAAAAAATGCTAAAGCTATTTGATGCTTTGCCAGATAAAGCTCACCCCATGGCAGCACTTCAAAGCACTGTTGCGATGATGAGCGCATACTACAAGCGTGATATGAATATCGATGATATTAGTGATTTTATGGAGCTAGCAAAACGCCTAGTAGCTAAAATCCCTACAATCATCGCATTTTACTACCGCCATGTGCGTGGCTTTCCACAAATTTATCCAGATCTAGATAGAGGGTTTGTAGAAAACTTTTTATATATGCTAAGAGCTTTCCCACACGATAGAGTAGATCTTAAGCCTATTGAAGTAAAAGCATTTGAAGCAGTTTTACTACTTCACTCTGACCACGAACAAAACGCAAGCACCTCAACAGTGCGCGCAGTAGGCAGCACTCACGCTCACCCATACGCCTCTATCTCAGCAGGTATCGGCGCCCTATGGGGTCATGCTCACGGCGGAGCCAACGAGGGCGTTATACGCCAGCTTGAAGAGATCGGCACACCTGAGAGAGTAGATGAGTTCATCGCTCGCGCAAAAGACAAAAACGATCCATTTCGCTTAATGGGCTTTGGTCACAGAGTGTATAAAAACTATGATCCAAGAGCCAAGGTTCTTAGCAAACTAAGAGATCAGCTAATTGATGAAATCGGCATTGATACAAACCTTATAAAAGTAGCAAAACGCATTGAAGAAATCGCTCTAAATGATGATTATTTCGTATCTCGTAAGCTGTATCCAAATGTGGACTTTAACTCAGGTTTGATTTTAAAAGCACTTGGAATTCCAAATGAGATGTTTGCGGCGATTTTTGTTATGGGTCGTGTGCCAGGCTGGCTATCTCAATGGATAGAGCAAAAAGAAAACTCACCGGTTAAAATCACTCGCCCAAGGCAGCTATACATAGGCGCAGCAGACCAAGCCTAAGTGCAAGCTTTGTTTGCGGACGATTTTTGCTAGCAGGTGCTTTGGTGAATTAAGCATTCTATCTTTGGCGCAAGCTAGCTAAAATCCAAGAGCCTTTTGCTAGCGGGGCTACTGCGCGCTTTGATGAATTGTATATTCTATCTGCAGCGCACAGCAGGCACGCAAGTGCCGCGCCTTTTATTTTTACTTTAAAAAAACTTCAAATCTAGAATTCCATAATAAATTCTAGAATTCCATAATAAATTCTAGAATTCCCTAGCAAATTCTAGAATTCCCTAGCAAATTTTAGAATTCCCTAGCAAATTTCGCTAAAATTCATTTAGAATTCCTAAAAGGCTTAAAATGACAATAGAACAAATCTGCCAAATCGGCAAAGTAAAAATAAATGATGAAAACATGGCAATAATCAATCGCTACAAAGATTATATAATTCCTTGGCTTAGCTCAGATGAGTTTAAAAATAACTATGCTAAAAAAGAATTTCCACCCCTAATAAATCCAGCAAAGCTTGATTATGAAGGCTCAGATCCCGCTCATGCTTGGGTGCTAAATCTGCCTTTACCAGCTTTTTATGACTTCCTAGTTTTTGGCTCACATGCTGTGGGACTTCATGGTGCGATGATAGGTTTTTTTGCGCTTTGTGATGTTACTAGAAAGGTCATGGCTCTTAGGGGGGGGGCAGCAGCAAATTTAACAGCAGCAAATTTAGCAGATGCAAGCTCACAAGATAACTATGAGCGCATGTTTAAAGAAATTATAAGCCTTAACCAACTAAAACAAACTGGACGCATAAAGCACTTTTATTTACAGCTTAGCGACCTTGTGCTTGATGATGATACAAAAAAGCTCTACTCTCTAATCGATGCTAGCTCTGCTCTACATATCGTCCGTGATCCTATCAGCGTGCTAAAAGGCATGGCTGCGTGTCCGCATAGAGCAGAGTTTTTGAAGGTAGAAGAGGATTTTGTGCCTTTTGGTATGTTTTTACACCAAGACCCTTTTGCCCATTTTAGCAAGCATATTTTTTATATGAACCACGGACTTACTATGAACACAGATAAACAAAGCGGTGTTGGCGAAGGTAAAGAAATGGACTTTTTGCCTGATATTAATAGCGCCGAGTGGTGGCTTTTAAACTACGAACAGACCTTTCATGATGGCATCATGTATCAGCTATTAGCACCTAGTTTAAAAAATATAAAACTAAAACAAACTACGGATTTTGCCGGTGAAAAATGCTTTCTTAGCATGTGCGAGCTAGCTGATCACTTTGGTTTTAGCAGGCCAAAGCAGAGTGATAGATGGCTTTTTGAGAAAAGAGTAAGTGACTTAAAGCACCTAACACCAATGATACTTTATGCTAATAAAAGCTGCCCACTTTATAGTGAGCAAAACAGCAAAGCACCAGATATAAACAAAGAATTAGTAGAAAATAGCATTAAAATCACACTTACTACTCGCTTTGATGGCACGCTTTATATCTTGCCTGAGCTTGATATTAGCTCGCTCTTTGAGCTTGCTGATCCTATTTTTGCGGTAAGAATCGAAAGCGAGCAAGACGCTCTAAAACTACTCAAATCCCCTGAGCTGCTAGCAAAAATCAAAATATACATAAAGGATTTAAGCCACGCTCTACTAAAACAAGCAAAGATAGAAAATACTAAAAAATTCAAAGAAAAGGATGTTTTAGCGTGGTTTGAAAAACATCCAAAAATGCGCCAAGTTATGAGCTTTATTATGAAACAGCATTTATTATTACTTCGCACGCACAAACCTGAGATTATAGAGGGCTACAAATACTACCAAGAGTTTTTAAAGCTTTCAAAAGACGATGAGCCACTTGATCTTAGCTCAGGACTAAATGGCAAAAGTATAAGCGTAACAAATTTCTAAACTAGAATTCTAGAATTCCATAGCAAATTCTAGAATTCCATAGTAAATTTTGGAATTCCCTAGCAAATTATAGAATTCCCTAAAAAATATTCAATCTTTAAAAAATTTCGCTAGCATTCATCTAAAATTCCCTAGAAAATTTCAAGGCAAAAAATGGACTTAGCAAGCAGATTTCGCCCTACAAATATAGATGAGATGATAGGCCAGCAAAAAATAGTAGAGGTATTTAAAAAATTTCTTAAAGAAAAAAGAGTGCCACATAGTCTGTTTTTTGGAACGCCAGGTAGTGGCAAAACCAGCCTTGCAAAGCTCATTGCTAGCACGCTTGGTGCTGAGTTTTATGAGTTTGATGGAGCAAACTTTAAAACCGAACAAATCCGCAGCATAATAGGCAAAAATCCGCTTTTTGTGCCACTGATTTTTATAGATGAGTTTCACCGCCTAAGCCGCACGCAGCAAGAAGCCTTGCTAATCCCAGTAGAAAACGGCGAGTGCTTGCTTTTTGGTGCTACGACTGAAAATCCAAAGTTTAGCATCTCATCTGGAATTCGCTCTCGTATGATGATTTTTGAGTTTGAGCCACTTAGCAGTGATGATCTTAGCCTGCTTTTAGAGCGAGTAAAAGCACAAATTGGCTTTTCTATCAGCCCCGAGGCAAGAGAATATCTACTTCGCAGTAGCGGAGGTGATGCTAGATCTATGCTAAACTTGCTTGATTACGCTCTTATAATCAGTGCTGATATCAGCCTTGAAGTGCTTATGACGCTTCGCCCAAGCTTTGTAGGCGAGGGAGCAAAGAGTAGCGATACCCACTATGAAATCATCTCAGCTATGATAAAAAGTGTGCGTGGAAGTGATGCGGATGCTAGTATCTACTACTTAGCAAGGCTGCTTGCTGCTGGCGAAGATCCTGCATTTTTAGCTATACGCATGGTGATACTTGCTAGCGAAGATATAGGCAACGCAAACCCAAATGCGCTAAATCTAGCAATATCTTGTATGAACGCAGTCTTGCAAATCGGTATGCCAGAGGCTAGAATTATTTTAGCTCAAACCATAATCTACCTAGCAAGCTGCCCGAAGTCAAACTCAGCCTACTTAGCAATCGATGAAGCGCTAGAAGCGTGTAAGGATGCTAGCACTCAGCGCATACCAAAGCAGATCATAAACCACACAGATGAAAATTATTTATATCCACATGATTTTGGTGGCTGGGTTAGGCAGCAGTATTTGCCTGATGCGCTTTTGGGCACGCAGTTTTACAAGCCAAAGCTAATTGCCTTTGAAAAAACCCTAGCTGAGTGGAGTGCGAAAATCAAAGGGGAATTCTAGAATTCCGAATTATTATATAATAAGCAGGCTCTGCGCTTTAAAAACTGGGATTTTAAACTAGAATTCAGTTTTAAGGAATTCTAGTAAATTTAGAATTCCTAAGGACTTTTTGCGTTTATATCATTTAAGAATTCTAGAATTCCATATAGAGATCCCCCAAAGAGGCTGGGGGATGACAGGGAATTCTAGAATTCCTAAGTCTTGTGTCATCCCAACCTGCCTTGTGTCATTGTCCGGCTTGACCGAACAATCTCATCACAAATAATCTAGAATTCCCTAAACATAAAAATACCCCCAAAACGCAAATAAAGAGCGGGGTTTTAGGGGCGGTGTCCCTAAGGGTTTAGGGCGTAGCCCTTATAAAATTTACGAGCTGGGCTAGATTTATCTAGCTAGGAAGCGAGCTAAAAAAGCATTTTAAAATTCCACTGTGTCATCCTCGGGTTTGACCAGAGGATCTCATTTAAAATTCCGTCATTGCGAGGGAGCAAAGCAAAGGGAGCAATCTCGTTCAAGGCTTAATAAATGAGATTACTTCGTCGTTCGTTTTACTCACTGCAATGACGGAATTTTAGAATTTCTTAGCACTGTGTCATTGTCCGGCCCCTTCGGACAATCTCTAAAAAATTGTCCGGCTTGACCACTCTTTGTCATCCCTCGACTTGTGTTTTCTGTCATCTCCCAACTTGATCAGGGGATCTCATCATAAATAAATTTAGAATTTCATATAGAGATCCCCCGCCAGTCAAGCTGGGGGATGACATAGCAGGGAATTCTAAACTAGAATTCAGTTTTAGGGAATTCTAAAATTCTAGATAAATTTATTCTTTTTCTTTTAGTATTACTTTTACGCCTGTTATGGCTGAGGCTGAGACGCTAGTTACTTCGTATATGCAGTTTTCATCATTTACGCTCTCGCCTACTTCTGGCAGATATGAAAATAGATTAAACACATAGCCGCCTATAGTAACTTGGTCGCTATCGCTATCTATATCAAAGCCGATGACCTCACTAACATCTTCTAGCCCGTAGCGACCATTAAACTCAAAGCTACCATCTTCTAGGCATTTGTAATCTAGATTTTTATCCTCTTCTTCAAACTCATCAAAGACTTCTCCAACGATATCTTCAAGCGTCACAAAACCAGCCGTGCCGCCATACTCATCCATCACAAGTGCTGCGTAGGTATTCTCGGCGTTCATTTTATTTAGTATAGTAGAAATAGAGCAGTTTTCAGGCACGATGATAAACTTGCGCAGGTTAGCAGCCAAGTCTATTTGCTTGCCAGCTAGCACTGCTTGCATGATATCACGGATGTGAATCATGCCAAGTACATTATCTTTGCTACCATCTACATAAGCAAAGCGAGTAAATTTGCTATCTTTTATCACAGCTAGGTTTTCTTCTAAACTCCATTTGGCATTTAGCACGACCATTTCTTTACGCGGGGTCATCACCTCTTTTGCAACCGTATCGCTAAAGTCAATGGCATTTTGGATAATCTCGCTCTCAGTGCTATCAAGCACGCCGCCTTTTAGGCTTTCATTTACGATCATTTTTATCTCTTCTTCTGAGTGAGCAATGTCTGTATTTCTGCTGCGGTGAATTCCTAGCGCTTTTAGCCCAAGTCCTGCGATAAAATCAAAGCTGCGAATCACAGGAAAGAGCAGTATCCAAAAAAGATGCAGCGGCCTAGCTATCCACAGCACCATTTGTTCTGTTTTTTCTATAGCCATGGTCTTTGGTATTAGCTCGCCAAGCACCACATGTAGCAAGGTAATAATCACAAAAGCCACAGCAAGTGCCAAAGCATCCACGCCAAAAGAGCCCTCAGCTGCCTCTATAGCAAAGAGTTTTAGCAGCCACTGAATAAGCGCGCCAAGTGCTGGCTGACCGATCCAACCAAGCGCAAGGGATGCAAGCGTGATACCAAGCTGGGTGGCTGAGAGATAGGTATCAAGGTTATTTGACATACGAAGAGCTAGGCGAGCATTAGAGCGACCTTCTTTGATAAACTCTTCTAGGCGTGTTTTGCGGATTTTAACTAGTGCAAATTCTGAAAGAACGAAAAAGCCGTTAAGGGCGATGAAAATGGCACCTAAAACAATGCCGATGATGGTCTGGGAGTCCAATGTTTTCCTTTAAATTAAAATTTGTTTTGGGCGGTAATTATAGCAGATTTTTGCTGTTTTTATTTAAATTTAAGCAAAATTTCTAGTGATTTTAGCAAAAGGCTTTAGAATTCTAGATTTTATTGCTAGGAATTCTAGAATTTATTGCTAGAAATTTTAGAATTCCCTACTATGTCATCCTCGGGCTTGACCCGAGGATCTCTATATGAAATTCTAGAATTCCCTGCGTCATTGAGGGGGAGCAAAGCGACCAAAGCCAGGAATTCTAGAATTCTTTATGATGAGATCATCGGGTTAAGTCGGGGGATGACAAAAAACGCAAGTTGTAGGATGACACAAGGCTTGGGAATTCTAGAATTTATTTTATATTAAAATATGTAAATTTATTCTTTAAAATATTTAAATATTTTAAAGAATAATGAATTAATAAAATTCTAGAATTTGTGTAATATTTATCTAAAATTTAGCTTAAAAAAAGTTAGTTTTTTGCTAAAATGCGGGTTTTGGTTTTAGAAAAATAATTTTTCGGCTAAATTCTAGAATATGAAGTTTTTGAAAAACTTATAAAAAAATAAAGGAAATATCTTGATAAATTGGTTTAAAAATACATATTTTTATCTTATTTTTATTTACAGACCTATTACTTCTGGTGTTTTTTCTATTCCTCGCTTATTTGCTAATTTAATGTTATATAGTATTTTATTTGTGCTAATTGGCATTTTTTTATTTGGTTTATCTCTTATAAATAGCGAGGTTTTAGAAATAAATCAATTGCCAACAAAGAGTGGAATTGTAAAAAATATTTCTTATAATTCTAAAAATTCTGGATGAACTTTAAGTTTGCTTTTAGACAATAATACAATACAAAAATACGAAATAAACAAATCGGATAGAATAATTTATGACACATTGCTTAATAAAAAAATAAAAGTTTATTTAGAAAAATTTGGAATTTTCAATGCTATGAGCGTAGCTGGATTAGAAAATGAAAAAGGCGATATGTTGATTAAATATAATTATGAAAAAAGACTTGAGGTCGCACGAAACTCTCATAATTTTGCTTTGAAAATTTTTTATTATATATTATTTATAATTTTTCTTATATATTTGACTAATAAAAAAGGATTAAAACCAAAATATTTTAAGGAGAAAAAATGAAATTAACCGAGTTGCTTGTTGGGGCATAAAAATATCTGCGTGATTGAGGAGCAAATGTTGCTATTTTAGGCATTGATGCTACTAAACAAAGTCTTAGCGGTGATTCAAGAGCAATAGATGCAGGTATAACCATTAGCAAGGTAGGTTTTGAGATTTTTGTAACTTTGGTAAGAGAAACACCTATTGTTGGTAGTATTATTTCTGCTGGCTCTTTCTATAATAATTTTTTAAAATAGGTGAAAGTATCAAAAGAGGAGATAATCCAAAAGATGCAGATATATTAGGAGCTATGGGAGATGTTGTTGGGGTTAGGGGTGTCTTTTTTTTGGGAATTCTAGAATTCCTAGTGATTTTTGCTTAGGAATTCTAGATTTAGCTTAAGAATTCTAGATTTTTGCTCGCTTTAGTGGGGCAAGCCCCACTGCTTTTTATAAGGGCTACGCCCTAAACCCTTGGGGACCCTAAAACCCCTAGGAATTCTAAATTTATCCTTAAGAATTTTAAATTTATCCTTAGAAATTCTAGCGGTAGCGCACGATATCATGCAGACTTTGGCGGATTTGTGGTTTTTGCTCTTTTATTCTATATCCAAAAGGCAGCAGCATTGCCACACGCTTTTTAGACGGATCAATGCCTAAAATCTCATTTAGCTCACTTTCATTATATCCTTCAATAGCGCAGCTGTCAATGCCCAAAATCGCTGCTTGCATCATCATATTTTGCGCAGCTAAAAAGCACTGAGCCTTGCTCCAGCCATACACATCACGCTCGTCTTTAAAATTAGCAAAAAAGCCAGCAAAGATGTTTATGTAGGTCTCTATGGCTGCTGCGTTGTGGTGAGTTTTTCTAGCAAAGCTTGATTTTACATAATCACTCTTTGGATCAAGGTCAGCGATTTTTGCATAAATTACGATTAGCTCGCTTGCAGATGTGATTTGAACCTGATCCCAGCAGGCTTTGCGGATTTTTGATCTTAGCTCTTTATCACGGATTACCTCAAACTCCCAGTGCTCAAGCCCAAAGCTACTAGGCGCCAAACGCCCAGCTTCTAAAATAGCACTAAAATCATCTTCTTCTATGATTTTATACTCATCAAATACCTTACAAGCGTGACGAAACGCTAAAGCCTCTTTAAATTCCATTTTTCCTCCTTTGTTTTGATTGATTAACTTCTACGCTTAAAATCCTCATAGCCAAACTCTTTTGCTATGCTAAACTCTCCGTGCTTTTCAAGCACAAAAGCAGGTAGTGGCGTGCCATTAAAGGTCGTGTTTTTAACAGTCGTATAGTGGAGCTGATCCTCAAAAATCACTCTATCACCCACTTTTAGCTCGTAGGCTAAATAATAATCAGGCTGACCGGCCCTAAGCCCCACTACATCACCAGCTAGGCAAGTAGCACCACCAAAGCGGTATTTATGCGCATTTTGTGTATCGCTAGCGACCTCAGAGCGAAGCACTGGACGATAAGGCATAAGCTCAGTATCTGGCATGTGGCACTCAGCCGAGGCGTCTATTATAGCAGTTTTTACGCCGTTTTCAACTATATCAAGCACGCTAGCTACTAGGTATCCAGCCTCCCAGCCCACAGCCTCGCCAGGCTCTATAAAAACTTGCGCCATATAGCGCAGGCCAAGTTCACGCAGGATTTTTACCAAAAGTTCAGTATCATAGCCTTTTTTTGTGATATGATGACCGCCGCCAAGGTTTAGCCATTTTGGACGAATCTTTTTTATCGCACTATCAAAATCACGCATAAAAACATCTAAAACTTTTTCAAGCTCACTTGCGCCTTGTTCGCAAAGTGCATGAAAATGCAGCCCATCTACAAGCCTTAAAAGCTCGCCGCTAGCATTTTCAAGCTCGCTAGCTAGCACGCCAAGACGCGAACCAGCAGAGCATGGATTATACGCATCTGTGGGGCTAAAACTCACATTTGGATTTACTCTAAGCCCCACGCTTTTACCCCTTGCTTTTACCTTACCGCCAAAGCGTTCAAGCTGGCTAAGAGAGTTAAAAATCACATCATCGCTAAGTGCGATTATTTCATCAATATCGCTGTCTTTATAGGCTGGATTAAAGGTGCTAATGTGCCTAAAACCGCATTCTTTGGCGTATTTTGCCTCATATAGCCCAGAGCAAGTAGCGCCTGAGAGCGCCTCTGCTACCATCTGCATAGCAGGGCTAAAAGAAAAGCCTTTTAAGGCGCAAAGCACCTTTGCATCGCTTTTTACCTCAATCTCATCTAAAATGCATAAATTACGCATAAGTGCGCTTGCGTCACAGACATACGCAGGCGTTGGGATATCGCTAAACTTCATTTTTTTGCTCTCTTTTGCTTGAATTATAACAAAATTTTTAGCTTTTAAAGCTAAAATACAAATAAATTTTTAAAAGGACAAAAATGCCAGTAATTTCAGTGTCGATGACAAAAGAAAATGGCGGCCTAAGCAAAGCGCAAAAACAAAAGCTAATCTCAGGGCTAACAAGCGCATTTGTAGATGTCGTGGGGCGTGGAGATAAAACCTGTGTGGTGGTAATCAACGAAGTAGAGTGCCAAAACTACGGCATAGGCGGAGTAAGCATAGAAGAGCTTAGAAAAAACTAGAATTTCTAAGCAAATTCTAGAATTCCTAGAAAATTATAGAATTTCTAAATTTAGAATTCCTAAAACTAGAATTTCTAAATTTAGAATTCCTAAACTAGAATTTCTAAGCAAATTCTAGAATTTCTAAAACTAGAATTCCTAGAAAATTCTAGAATTTCTAAAACTAGAATTCCTAAGCAAATTCTAGAATTCCTAAGCAAATTCTAGAATTCCCCTTGAAATTTGCTAAGGAGTTCTAGATTTTTAGTCTAAAATTCCAGCCCCATTTAGCCTAAAATTCCAGCCCCAGCAATAGCCTTTGAGCGAGAGCGAGCATAGAGCCTTTTTCCTTCTTTTATATCATATTTCCATATAGGCGCAGAGGCTTTAAAATCCTCTACAAACTCACCCAAGAGCTCCAATGCAGCCCTGCGGTGAGGGCTTATGGCACCTGCTATAAAGCTTGATTTGCCAGCAGGCACATCGCCTTTTGAGTGAGCCATTAGCAAGCTAGCACCGCCTTTTTGCGCCTTATTTTCCCAAGTCTCAAACCAGCCTTTTAGAAAGGGCTCATAAATATCAAAGCTAAGTGCCTCACCCTCTTCGCCACTTCGCACAAGACCTACAAAAAGCGCAAGAGCTCCGCAGTTTTGCGCTGCTGCTATCTCGTCCCAACGAGCAAAAATCTCACGCTCGTTTAAAGCCCCATTAAAAATCTCTATCATTTTTATCCCTTATAGCCGATATTTTCCTCAAACTCGCTTAGCCGTTTGTGAATGCTACGAAGCTCATTTATGGTAGTCCAGTTATTGATAAACACGCTAAAACTCTCTCTAACTTGCGCAAAGGCATTGCTAACTTGAACCAAAATGCCAAGCGTAATCGCACCGCTAAAAAGCCCCACGCCCATAATCATATAAGGCACAATCACCATAAACTGCGAAAACGAAATAAGCCAAATGTTAAAATACCCATAATGTAAAAAAAGGCGGTAAAAGCTAAGCTTCACGCCAGTAAATAGAGAAATAACAGCAGCAGGGGAGGCAAAATGCAGCTTATCATCCTCAGCAAATACAAGCTCTTTGCGAAAAGCAGCTTCGCTTTTTTGGATATTATATTCTAGCTTTGGCAGTTTAATTCCTACAAACCACGAAATAACAAGCCCTCCAAGGCTAACAGCAAGAGCAATCCACACTAGGCTACCATTCACATCACGGATAAAGGGCAAATCCACCCCAGAACTAAGCGTCCAAAGCACAGGTATAAAAGCCACTAGCGTCATAATCGCCCTTAAAATCGCAAGTCCCAAGCTCTCAGTAATCTTAGCAAAGCGGTAAATATCTTCTTGCATACGCTGGCTAGAACCCTCTATATCGCTTTTGCACGCTCTCCAAGCAGAAAGATAGCTAAAAGTCATAGCCTCCCTCCAGCGAAAGCACCAGTGAGAGGCAAAAAAAGTCGTAAGCGTGTAAATAATCACATAAGGCATAGCAATAGATAAAAAGCGAAAAATCTGCTCCCAAAACTGCAAGACCTTATCACTTTGCGCTGCGCTTTTAAGCTGGGCGCAAGCTAGCGTGGCATTTTGCTCGCTTTCTTGGGCTGTTTTTTCACAAGCTAAGAGATCCTCATAGCTGCTGTAATCAGCGGCATTTTGCGCTAAATCATAAAAGCTTTTATACCAGTTATTTATCATCACATTTAGCTGAGTTTGTAAAACAAGCGAAATAATTAGCGTAAGCAGTCCGCCATACGCCCACAAAGCCCATTTTTTATCCGCAAAAAACGATTTTATCATTTATTTTTCCACCTATTTTTCACCAGATTATGTATAAAACTTATGAATTCTAGCAAAAATATGTTAAAATTGTGCCAAAAAACGGAGAAAAAATGCTACTAAAAGAGCCTTTATTTTACTTTAAGCAAATTCTAGAAAAATACCCAAACTCATACCTAGCAGAAGATAGCGAACAAATCATCATAGGCATTGATTGTGCGTATATCAGTGGCGATGATTTTGCTCTTTTAAAGCGTGAGATAGAAAATGGCGCAAAGACAGCGCAGAGCTGGTTTGCTGGGCTTTTTGGTGTGCTTAGCTTTGAGGGCGTTTATAGCTTTGAGAAAATCGGCAAGAAAAAAGCTGGGCTTTATGAGTTTCCAACATTTTGCTACGCAAACGCAAAAAGCTATCTTTATTACGAAAAGCAAAGCAAGCTATATTCATACTTTGGCGAGCATAAGTACTTTGAGTTTTTAAGCGATGAGTGGCGCGAAAATAAAGCAGAAAATGAAGCAAAAAATGAAGCTAGAAATTCTAGTTTTTCTTATGAGATTTTAAGCGATTTAGAGGCTGAAAAAGCAGATTTTAAAAAAGCCATTGAGAGGGCAAAAGAGTATATTGCTTTAGGCGATGCCTTTCAAATCGTGCTAAGCAAAACACTACATTTGCGCTCAAATCTTGCGCCACTTAGCTTTTATGAAAGGCTAAAAAAGGCAAATCCTAGCAATTATATGTTTTATTTTCCAACACCTTTTGGCGTGGTGGCTGGTTCTAGTCCTGAGCTTGTAATGCAAGTAAAAAGGGGCGAAATCTTTGTAGCACCAATTGCTGGCACACGCCCAAGGGGAGTGGATGCAAACCATGATGAAAAACTTGCAAAAGAGCTTTTAAGTGATGAAAAAGAAATCGCTGAGCACAAAATGCTAGTAGATTTAGCAAGAAATGATGTGGGTAAGTTTGCCAAAGCTAGCTCAGTTAGAGTCAAAAATCTCATGCATATTGAGCGTTTTGAGAGCGTTATGCACATAGTTAGCGAAGTTTATGGCACGCTTGATGAGAACCGAAGTAGCTTTGATGCACTAGGCGTGATTTTCCCAGCTGGCACACTCTCAGGCAGCCCAAAGATAAGGGCCTTACAAATAATCAACGAGCTTGAAACTCATGCTAGGGGCATTTATGGTGGTGGTATAGGATTTTGGCATTTTAGCGGCGATATGCAAATGGCAATTCTCATCCGCTCGGGCTTCTTTGTGTCTAGTAAAAATGGAGTAAATGATGTCTACATCGGTGCTGGAGCTGGCATAGTATATGATAGCGTAGCACAAAGTGAATACGCAGAAATCTGCAATAAAAGAAAATCTTGCTTGAAAATATTTGAAGAACTTTGATTTTTTTAGATTATAATTTTTTATCTAGAAATTCTAGAATTCCTTTTAGAATTTAAAATTCTCTCTAAAAACAGCTGAAATTCTAGAATTCCCTTTAAAAACAGCTGGAATTCTAGAATTTCTAAGGAAATTCTAGAATTAAAAATACCCCCTAAGCCCCAACCAGCGGATGCGAAGCAAAAAAGCCTAGCAAAGCACTAAAGATTATTTAACAAAAATTGTGTAAATTAGTAACAAAGCTAAAATATTTTTCACAAGATTTAAAAAATTCTTTTGACATTTTTAGAATTTTGCTAGAATTATTTTACATTTAAAGGAGAGTTAATGTATCTTGATGCTAGCGTATATATAGTTTTTTTGTTATTATATAGCTATATTCTTACGCACAATAAGTATATTAGCAATACACTAAATTTTTTTCTTTTTTGTGGTTTTGTTGCTAGCTATTTCATCTTTGACTGGCTTATGGCGTATATTTTTACAGCCATTTTAGCTTTTGTAGTTTTTAGAATATTGCAAAAACAACGAAAAGAAAGAATGCTAGCAAAAACATAATGCAAAAAACTTGTAATTCAATTCCAAAATTCCCTAGAATTTAGAATTCCATCTCAAAAACAGCTGGAATTCTAGAATTCTCTCTAAAAACAGCTGGAATTCTAGAATTCCTTTAAAAAACAGCTGGAATTATAGAATTCCCTTAAAAAAACAGCTGGAATTCTAGATTTAAAAATGCCCTCTAAGCCCCAACCAGCGGATGCGAAGCAAAAAAACCTAGCAAAGCACTAAAGATTATTTAACAAAAATTGCCTAAATTAGTAACAAAGCTAAAATATTTTTCACAAGATTTAAAAAATTCTTTTGACATTTTTAGAATTTTGCTAGAATTATTTTACATTTCACATAAAGGCGAATCAATGAAAAAGTTTCTTTTTTCATCTATTTTAGTTGCTAGCTTGGCTAGCTTTGCTTTTGGCGCTCTGCCGGCAAAGGGAAAAATTATTATCAAAAGCCCATCATATCTAGCACAAAAAGAGCTAGAAAAACAAAATCAACCACCAAAAACTCACCGACAAATTTACACAGAAGCTTTTTGTAGATGGTATGGCTGCTAGAAAGAGGTGTTTTTTGAAAATCAAAAATATTTACCATGCTGGCTATGATGATATAGCCAGCAATACGATTTTTTCAGCTACAAAACAAGCTAACAATAATCGCAGTGCTAGTGAGCTAAAAGAGCTTGATAAAAAAATTGATAGCATAACTAAGATAAAAGTAAATTACGATGAAAGTCTCTTTAAAAATAAAGTATATTTTAAGGATGCAAATAGTGCTGAGTTTATTAAAATCGGTCTTAGCGATGAAAATCTAGCAAAGCTTAAAAGCACTTTTGGCGCAGATGATTTTTATAGCAGAGATAATGGCTCTGTTATCCTAAGCGGTAATGCTGAAAACTTTGTAGCTGGATGGTTTGGGGATATTGCTTATCAGCGAGGGTATCTAAATGCTGATAGCGATGGCAATGGTGCTATGAGCAGTGATGAGCTGGAAAATACAAACTCTGGCTTTATGGCAAATAGTAGCTTTAATGTCTGCGAAAACCTTATAACTTCAAACTCTACTTCAAGTTATCTTAAATACGATAAAGAGTTTAGGGCTTTACACGAAGGTATGAGCGCAAAAGGCAAATACGCAAGTGATAGTATAGAAGCTGAGCTAAATAAAACTTTATCAAATGATAAAAATAGCGATGGAATTCTAGAATATCAAGAAATAATCTCAGAATCAGAACACAACAGCGACACCGAGGAGGTCATAGAAAAGACTTTTTCTCGCAAAAAAGCTGATTGGGGCGAGGAAGTAAATCTACTAGAAGAAAGCCCAGAACAAAAAGCTCTAAAACAGCTTTTAATAAGTGGCGCAAGCTCGCTAAGTGCTGAGCAAAAGGCACTTCTAGCAAGAGCAGGACTGCTAAAAGATGATAGTAATCTTGGCTCAGTCATACAAAATATCAGCGCAAATATAGCGAATTCTAAAATAGACTTGAAAGCTTAATGCCATAAGAAATTCTAAAATTCCATCTCAAAAACAGCTGAAATTCTAGAATTTCTACCGGGAATTCTAAAATTAAAAATACCCCCTAAGCCCCAACCAGCGGATGCGAAGCAAAAAAGCCTAGCAAAGCACTAAAGATTATTTAACAAAAATTGTGTAAATTAGTAACAAAGCTAAAATATTTTTCACAAGATTTAAAAAATTCTTTCAGCATTTCTAAAATTTTGCTAGAATTATTTTACATTTGACATAAAGGCGAATCAATGAAAAAGTTTATTTTTTCATCAGTTTTAGTTGCTAGCTTGGCTAGCTTTGCTTTTGGCGCAAGTAGTGCGAATAAATATACTTCAAACTCAGCTTATCAAAAAGCACTCTCAAACATATACAGCCAGTATGCAAAAGGACAAGCGACAAAATGGAGGCATACATTTTGCATAATTAGTATGAAAAGTAGAGATTGCTTGCGATGAATATTTCATTACTTGGACAAAATCTGCATTTTTCTTTCTCAAGCTTTAATCCTAAGTCAGAAAGCCCTAGCGCTAACACCGAGCTTTTAAAACCTGTTAGTTTTGGCTCAAATGATATAAAACTTGGCAATGAGAGCGTAAGTCTGCTAAAAAGCAAGTTTGACTCAGGCGTAGCTGAAATTGACGGACGAATCAAGCTTTCTGGCGAGGCAGAGCAGTTTGTAAATGCTATGTTTTCTGCTCTAAAGAGTGATTTACAAGATATTTCTAGCAAATTTGCGCAGGCCTTGGAGCATTATTCGCTAGATACTAGCGACTGGTGCGAGCCTATAAGTCTGGCTACAATCTTACAAATGCTTTTAAAAGCTGAAATTTCTGGTCAAAATGCTCTTTCAAACGAAGAAAAGCTTTTAGTTAAAAGCAGCTTTGGAGCAGATAGTTTAGAAAAAATATCACAAAAACTTGATCTTGGTGGCGAGTTTAAAGCTTTAAAAATCGACCTTGCTACAAATATTTTAGCTGATATGAGCAAGGGCTTTGAAGCGTAGAATTTTAAGGAATTCCAGAATTTTCTAAGGCTAAAAACTAGAATTCTCTTTAAAAAACAGCTGAAATTCTAGAATTCACTTTAAAAAAACAGCTGAAATTCTAGAATTCACTTTAAAAAACAGCTGAAATTCTAGAATTCCCTTTAAAAAACAGCTGAAATTCTAGAATTCCCTTTAAAAAAACAGCTGGAATTCTAGAATTCCCTTAAAAAAACAGCTGGAATTCTAGAATTTCTACCGGGAATTCTAAAATTAAAAATACCCCCTAAGCCCCAACCAGCGGATGCGAAGCAAAAAAGCCTAGCAAAGCACTAAAGATTATTTAACAAAAATTGTGTAAATTAGTAACAAAGCTAAAATATTTTTCACAAGATTTAAAAAATTCTTTCAGCATTTCTAAAATTTTGCTAGAATTATTTTACATTTCACATAAAGGCGAATCAATGAAAAAGTTTTTTTCATTGATTTTAGTTGCCGCTTTGGCTAGTTCAAGCTTAAATGCTAATGAAATAGAGCAAAAATGAAATATTTAGAAATCATCGAGGCGGTGGAGAACTTGATATATTTTATATCTTTTCTTTCACTGCCTTATATTTTTATAAATACTAAAACTACAAAAAATTTATATTTTTTTGTAGTTTTAGTAGCACCTTTTTTAAATGTTTTTGCTGCGCCTTATAGCCTTATTTATACAGTATTATATGCTATTTTTGTGCATTTTGTTGTATTTGACATTTATAAGAAAAAAGCAAGAGCAGTATGCTAAACTTTTATCTTTGGCCAGCTTGTATACACAGCTATTTTGGCTACTAAAGTATTTGAAATCAAATAAAGAGCTTTTTGGCGAATTTTAGATTTATTCTAAGCAATTTTGGAATTCTTTATTTTTCAGTTTTAAGCTCGTTTTTTAGGTAGCCAAAGTCTTTTATCTCTTTTTCTATACACTCGCAAAAGGGCCCAGTATAGCTCATGTTGGCTTTAGCGCTAGCGATAAACTCGCTCATTGCCTCTAAGCTAGAAAAATACTGCCCATAATCTATCTTGCCACGAAGTAGTTCGTATTTTAAAAACAGCCAATAGGTATTTAGAGTATCACTTTCGCAGTATTCTTTGATTTTTTGGGGCTTATTAGCATAAAATAGCTCTAAGACCTGATCGCCGTGGACATCGTATTTACCAGGCATTCCTAGCATAGCACAGAGTGTATCTAGCTTTAGCCCAGAGACAGCGCGAAAATCGCTAATGTGATCAAGCAAATCCATAGCCCAAGTAGCATCGTAGCGAGTGCGGTAGTTACACCATTTATCGCTTGTGTTGTAGTAGCGAGGGGCCCTAAGATTGTATTTCATAGCCCTTATCATCAGCATAGGCAGATCAAAGCCACGACCATTGTAGCTAACTAGCTTTGGGGCGTGGTTTTCAATGAAGTTTAAGAAATTTGCGATTATCTCGTGTTCGTCCTTGCCTTCTATGGTATTTACTTTGATAAATTTGCCGTTTTTATCAGCTAAAACAGCCGAGATGCAAACTACTTTGTGAAATAGCACCGGCAAAAAGGCCTGGCCTGAGTTTTTGCGCTGTTCTTCGCAAGCTAGCAGGCTTAGGGCTTTTTCATCAATTTTTCCATTTTTATCAGTAGCGCTTTTTACTAAATCCTCTGGCAGAGTTCGCAATAGAGCCTTTGCATCAGGCAGGGTTTCGCAGTCAAATACGCAGATATATTCGCTCATGTTTTTACCTTTTGGGCGTAATTTTGGCTATAATGATAGCAAAATTTTTGGAGAAAAACGCTGAAAATCGCAATAATTAAGCTCTCAGCCCTTGGCGACATCGTCCATGCTAGCGTGGCCATTCAGTTTATCCGCAAGCACATAGCAAATGCACATATATCGTGGTTTTGCGATGCTAGATTTGAGCAGATTGCTAGGCTTTTAGTTGGTGTGGATGAGGTTGTAGCCCTGCCTTTAAAAGATAAAAAATTTCTAAAAACCTTTGGCATTTTGCGCCAAAAACAAGGACAATTTGACATTATTATTGACTTACAAGGGCTTTTAAAATCAGCACTTGTTTCTAGAAGCCTTGGCAAAAATATCTTTGGCTTTGATAGATTTAGCACAAAAGAGGGGATTGCTAGCATTTTCTACACTCATAAATACAGCTGTAACTACGACAAAAACATAATTTTACGCAATTTAGAACTTTGTAGTTTTGCGCTTAATTTTAGCTTTGATGAAAAAGAAATTTTAGCAAAAGAGCCGTGTTTTTTAAAAAATTCTAGAAATTCTAGTGATAAATCTAGAATTTCTAATAAGAATTCTAAAATTCCTAGTGATAAATCTAGAATTTCTAATAAAAATTCTAGAATTTCTAGCAAGAAAATTCTCATCGCCCCTTTTGCTAGCGAAAGCAGCAAATGTTACGCTCATTTTGCTAGCGTTATAAAAGGCGCAAAAAAGTTTGCGCAGTGTTTTTTGATAGCTGGCAGCGAGCCTGAGAGAAAAAAAGCCACAAAGCTAGCTAACAGCGGTGCTACGCTTTTAGCACCACTTGATTTGGCGCAGATTTTGGAGTTTATGGATACTTGCGATTTGATTATCGGCAATGATAGTGGCATAACTCACTTAGCTTGGGCGCAAAACTGCGCTACAATCACGCTTTTTGGCAATAGAAGTGGGGCTAGAAACGCCTTTGCTACGCCAAAAAATCTTATTATCCAAGCCATACCAAAGCACGAAATAGACGCTTTTCACATAGATAAAAGCGATTTTTGTATAAATGACATTGACCCAGCCCAAATTATAGCTAAGGCAAAGGGGCTTTGTGATGCTTGATTATTTGTATTTAGGGCTTTATTATGCTTTGCGCTTTTTTGTAAAAATCGCTCCAAAATGCGTGTTACAGGGCTTTTTAAAGAGCCTAGCTAGTGCTTTTTATCATTTTGATAAAAAGCACACAAATATAATGCGAGTAAATTTAAAAATGTGCTTTGCTACCTTAAAAGATGATGAAATAGAAAGACTTATAAAGAAAAATTATTATAATTTTGCGCTTTTTGCTGCGGAGTTTTTGCTAAATCAAAATACTACAAAAGAACAGATTTTAAGCAAAATATCCTTTGAAAATGAAGAGCTTTTTAACTCAGTTTTAAGCCAAAATCGCCCTATCATCGTGCAGACTGCGCATTATGGCAACTGGGAGCTTTTTAGCCTTGCGATGGCAGCTCGCTACGGGGCTGTTAGCATCATAGGGCGAGCACTTGATAGCGCTAAAATGAACGAGATTTTAAGCGCAAATCGCACTAGATTTGATATAGAGTTAATAGAGAAAAAATCAGCTGTAAAACAGGCGCTAAAAGCTCTAAATAATCGTCGTTTGCTAGGAATTTTAGTTGATCAAAATACAGCCAAAAATGAAGGGCTTGAATGCGAGTTTTTTGGTAAAAAAATTATACATACCCACGCAGCTAGTGTATTTGCTAGCAAGAGCGGTGCTATTATAATACCTGCTTTTATAGAGCGTGATGAGAGTAAAGATGATAGCTTTAAAATCGTATTTTATGAGCCTATTGACATGCAGGTTTTAAGCCAAAATCACAGCAAAGAGGAGGCCCTAAGGCTTGCCACGCAGGCTCAAAGCGATGCTACAGCAGCGCAGATAAGCAAAAAGCCAGATGAGTATTTTTGGATGCATAAAAAATTTAAGTGCTTTTATAAAGATAGTTATGCTTAGTGTAGTAGTGCTTACAAAAAATAGCCAGAAGTATTTAGCTGCCGTGCTTAGCTCGGCATCTTTTGCTGATGAGATTATCGTGCTAGATAGCGGCAGCAGTGATAATACAGAACAAATTGCTATATCTTTTGCTAATGTGCGTTTTATAAGGCGCAAATGGCTAGGCTTTGGGGCGATGAAACAGCTTGGTGTAGATATGGCAAAAAACGAGTGGATCTTTGTCCTTGATAGCGATGAAACCATCACCGAACCTTTAAAAGCTGAGATTTTAAAAACGCTAGAAAATCCACTTTTTAAAGCCTATAAAGTACCTAGGCTAAATTATTTTTTTGGTAAAGAGATTCGGCGTATGGGGCTATATCCTGATTATTCTACTAGGTTTTTTGATAGGAGGTTTGCTCGCTTTGATGGTAGAGAGGTACATGAAAAAGTGCTGTGTGATAGCGATATAGGTGTATTTAAAGAGCATTTTATACATTATGCTTATGAAAGTTTGGAGCAGTTTTATAGCAAGCAAAAACGCTACGCCTGTCTAAACCACCGCCCAAATACGCTAAAATCGTTACTAAACCCACTTTGGAGTTTTTTTAGGCTTTATTTTTTAAAAGCTGGTTTTTTAGAAGGAAAAAGAGGCTTTAATATAGCCTTAGGATATGCTAAATACACATTTTGGAAGTATAAAAAAGATTAAAATACTCACAAATTTTTTGTGAGTATTGCGAGGCAGATGTGCTAAAAGGCTGTGATTGCGAGTGAGACGCACTCCCTGTGCGTCGCAGCATAGCAAGAAACAGGCTTTTAGCACAAATGTCCGCAAGACAAAGGAAAAAAAATGAAAATTTTAATAATGAAATTCCGTAATATCGGCGATACTTTATTAGCCACGCCACTAGCTGCTAACTTGCGCCTAGCATATCCGCAGGCGCAAATTCACTTTGCTTGTAATGAGGGCTGCGAGGCTATGCTAGAAGGCAACACAAACATTGATAAAATTCACATTTACCGCAGAACTAGGGCAAAAAACTCAGGTTTTTTAAAGCGCATTAAAACCGAGCTTGATTTTTTAGCTGAACTTAAAAGAGAGCATTTTGATATCGCTATAAATACCACCGAGGGCGACAGGGGCGCATATCTAGCTTTTTTAAGTGGGGCAAAAACTCGCATAGGCTTTGATCGTGGCTCTTTTGTCTCAATACTACTTACGCACAAAGTGCCTCAAAACTGCGATATTTTTGGCTCGCATACGATAGAGCGCGACCTAGCCTTGCTTAGCGCACTTGGGCTTAGGCCTTATACAAAGACTATTAGCATAGCTTTTGATGATTATAGCCAGTTTTTTGCTGATAAATTGCCAGCTAGTTTTATACATTTTCATGCTATGAGTAGATGGCTTTTTAAATGCCCAAAGGATGAAATAATCGCTGATTTGCTTGATTTTTGCGAGCTGGAGCTTGGGGTTAAATGCGTAATAACCTGCGCAAATGATACAAAAGAGATAGCAAGATGTGAAAATATCTTGCGCCTAGCAAAAAGCAAGCCAAGTGCGTTTTTAGGCGAGCTTAGCTTAAAACAAGTAGCATTTTTAAGCTCAAAAGCTAGGCTTTTTGTGGGCGTAGATACTGCTATTATGCATATGGCAGCAGCCATAAACACGCCTGTGGTAGCACTTTTTGGCCCAAGTTCTGCTATGAAATGGGGGCCTTGGGATAATGCTTGTGCAAATAGTGGCTACAAGGCAAAAAACGGCATCCAACACATGGGAGCTCATAGCGTGGTTCAAGCTAACTGGGAGTGCGCACCCTGTGATTGCGAGGGCTGTAATGGTAGCAAAAAAAGCCGCTGCCTAGATGAAATAAACACAAGCGCAATCAAAGAACTAATCAAAGCCAAACTAGAAAAAGCTAAACACTCATAAAAATTCTAGAATTCTAGAATTCTAAAATTGCTAGGCTAAAATTTAGAATTCCTTGGAAAAAAGGGGGTTAAGGGGACTTGCTCCTTTTCTCGTGCCACGCACAAAACTAGCGAGCTGTGCTTATCTAGCTGGAAAGCGAGCTAAAGGAATTTTAGAATTGCTAGGCTAAAATTTAGAATTCCTAGATAAATTCTAGAATTCACTAAAAAATTCTAGGGAATTCTAGAATTCCCTACAAACTAGAATTCCTAGATAAATTCTAGAATTCCTAGGCTAAAATTTAGAATTCCTGGATAAATTCTAGAATTCACTAAAAAACACTTAGGAATTCTAGAATTCACTAAAAAATTTTAGAATTCGCTACAAACTAGAATTCACTAAAAAGTTTTAGAATTCACTAAAAAACACTTAGGAATTCTAGAATTCACTAAAAAATTATAGAATTTGCTAAAAAATTTTAGAATTCGCTAAAAAATTCTAGAATTGCTTAGAATAAATTCTCCCTACTCCCACTCCATAGTAGCAGTCGCTTGATATATCATAAACTACTTATACCAGTGATTTCATTTACCGGCTTACACGCTGCTGCGAAAATACAGCCCCCATACCATCACCGACATCCACCACACACAGCATTTTCATAGCTGCGATTATTGCCCATTACGCCCCCTTTTTTTTCTTGCCCGCCCACCCCTTTTTTTTTCTTGCCTTTTTTTCTTGCTTTTTTTTTCTTGCTTTTTTGCCCACTTTCTTTTTTTCTTGCCCATTACGCCCCTTTTTTTTCTTGCTTTTTTGCCCCTTTCTCGTGCCACGCACAAAACTAGCGAGCTGGGCTTATCTAGCTGGAAAGCGAAATAAAGGAATTCTAGAATTCACTAAAAAATTCTAGAATTTCCTACAAACTAGAATTCGCTAAAAAAATCTAGAATTCGCTAAAACATTCTAGAATTTGCTAAAAAATTCTAGAATTCGCTAAAAAATTCTAGAATTGCTTAGAATAAATTCTCCCTACTCCCACTCCATAGTAGCAGTCGCTTGATATATCATAAACTACTTATACCAGTGATTTCATTTACCGGCTTACACGCTGCTGCGAAAATACAGCCCCCATACCATCACCGACATCCACCACACACAGCATTTTCATAGCTGCGATTATTGCCCATTACGCCCCCTTCCTTTTTTTTCTTGTCCTTTTCTTGCCCTTTTTTTCTTGCTTTTTTTCTTGCTTTTTTTCTTGCTTTTTTTCTTGTTTTTTTTTCTTGCTTTTTTTTCTTGCCCGCCCACCCCCTTTTTTTCTGCCTTTTTTTTGCCCCTTTCTCGTGCCACGCACGAAACTAGCAAGCTGGGCTTATCTAGCCGGGAAGCGAGCTAAAAGAATTCTAGAATTCACTAAAAAACTCTAGAATTCCTAGACTAAAATCTAGAATTCATTAAAAAAGGGGTGGGGGTTAAGGGGTCTTACCTCTTTCTCGTGCCACTCACGAAACTAGCGAGCTGGGCTTATCTAGCTGGTAAGCAAGCTAAAAAATAATTCTAAAATTCCTATATCGTGCGGCGGCTTAAACGCTGCTGCGAAAATGTAGCCCTTATACCATCACCGGCATCCACCACACACAGCATTTTCATAGCTACGATTATCGCCCCATTACGCCCTTTTTTTCTTGCCTTTTTTGCCCCCTTTCTCGTGCCACGCACAAAACTAGCGAGCTGGGCTTATCTAGCTGGAAAGCGAGCTAAAGGAATTCTAAAATTGCTAGACTAAAATTTAGAATTCCTAAATAATTCTAGAATTCACTAAAAAACACTTAGGAATTCTAGAATTCCTAGACTAAAATCTAGAATTTCTAATAATATTCTTTATAATTTCACAAAATAAAAGCTTGGCTAAAATGTCGTAAAGTCAAATCGGCTAGATAATGCTACTCATAATGATAGTTGATCTTAAATCTAGCAGACACTTTTGATAAAAAACGAGTGCTACTCATAATAATAGTTGATCCTAAATCTAGCAGACAATTTGATAAAAAACGAGAGGGCTAGTGCTAAGGGCTAGTAAATGCTAGAATTCTAAATTCCTAGCCTAAATCAAATCTTTTCTTCGCCAGTTGCCATTTTCGTCTTTTACCAATAAGTCTTTATTGGCAAACTTATCCACAGTAGCATCAAACTCAGCTTCGCTTATGCCTATGGTGCGGCAAAAGTCTTTTTTAGCAGCTGGGTCACAAACCCAGTCTTTGTCTTTTATTAGGCGCAGGGCTTGTTCTTTACTCATCACACCCTCTCTTACAAATCTACACGCAAGGTCGCTTACACGCTGAAAGCCAAATTTTATAAACTTCGTCCAGTGCTGTATCATGTAGCCTATGCTATCAATCTGTGTGTAGTCATCAGCACTGCCTTGCCTTTGCCAGTCATCAAAGTCGCTTAAGCTCTTAAAGCCGATTTGCTTGGCTTGCGCTAGCGAATCTGTATTTGAATAAGGCCAAATAGAGCCTAAGAAAATCACATTTACCTCATCAATGCTTGAGCTATGAAAGATACCGCATTCTTCACTAACCCCATACTCGAAATCAAAGTTCTCACCCATAAAAACAGTAGGAATTTGATAAGCCTTTGCCACTTCAAGCGGCTTTGCGTAAATCTGGGCTTCTATCCATTTTAGCGGATGAAGCTCTTCAAAAAAGCTTTTTCTAGTCTCTTTTACAAAAGTCTTTGGGGCTAAGCGAAAGTTTATTAAATCAATATCAAAGGTTTTTACTAGATTATCAAGGTTATATAACCCAGCCTTTGATGGTGTAAACTCGTCCATCACACGAACTAGCAATATGCGAGATGGCGCCACGCCATGATTTTCAATAAGCCTTTTTACAATAGCACAAGAGTCTTTGCCACCAGATACTCCTACTAAAACATCGTAGTTAGAACTAGGATTTTTACGCTCTTTTAGATACTGCGTGAGCCAGTTTTGTCTCTCTTGCCAGTTGATTTGATTTTTTCTATCTTTATTGTGGCAGGCTAGACATACTCCGTCTTTGTCTTTTGAGTTTGGGCGAGTACCTAGGATAAAACCACACTCTTTACAAATTCTAATATGCATTAAAAATCCTTAATTTTTGAATATTTTAATTATATTTTTTTTTTTTTGAATATTTACTTAAATGGATATTTTGCTTTAATGATACTTTAAGCTTACTTGGCTATAATGCCAGTCTTTATTTCGTGCGCTCTTAGCTCAGCTGGATAGAGCACTTGATTGCGGTTCAAGAGGTCAGAGATTCGAATTCTCTAGGGCGTACCACTTTTAATTTTCTCCCTTTTTTAAAAGCACATAGAATTCCAAAATTTTATCTCCTTTTTGTTTTTGGAAATCTATGAAAAGCTTTTATCCATCTTTTAAACCCTAGCAAATTCTAGAATTCCCTAGTCTTTTAAAAGCTCGTTTTGTTCTTTGCACAGTGCTTTCCACGGCGTATTTACAGGCATGGAAATACACTCTTGGATGTGTTCTTTTGCGCTTGCTATAAGGCCTTTTTTTATCTCTATTTCAGCTGCAGCGTATAGTGCCCTTGCCCTTGCATCCGTGCTTATTGCGCCGCCTAAAAGCTTTAATGCGCCTATTCTAGCTGCCTCATCATCGCCTATGCGCTTTAGCGTGTCTATGTAGATAAAGTCAATCTCAGGGCTATAAGTGCTGATTTTAAGACGAGCTTGCATATCAATGGTTTTTTTAGCATAGCTTAGAGCGATGCTATCAAGGGCATTTGCAGCAGCGTATTTAGCAGCTGCGTCGTATAGCTCGATTAGCATTAGATGCGCCCCACGGATATTTTCTAGCCCCTGAGTAGCACCTAGGGCTTCTTGCCAGCGATTTAGACGAAGCAAAGAGTAAAAGCGGTAGTATATCGCCCTACTAGGATCAGCATACGCCACTCTAGCAGCCTCGTATATAGCATCATCGGCTGCTTTTAGCGCCTCTTCAAAGCGTCCTAGTGAGTATAGAGCAGCTGCTGCGTTGCTTAGCCAGTCTGTTCGCACATTTAGATCGCCACTTTCTACGCCTACGCTAGTAGTAGCAAGCGCCTCATCAAACCTAGCTTGGCGCATGTAGCAATCATAGAGCTTATAGCGGTCTTTTATGTTTGGCTCTACGCCATACTCGTCGATTAGCAGCATTAGCATAGCGCAGTTTTTTTGCTGATTTGAGCTGTTTGCTAGCTTGATTGCAGCATTTGTAAGCACTGCTTTTATCTCTGTGTCGTTTGTATCACGGATGCTGTCTTTTAGGGCTAAAATCTGCTTGTAGTCACCTTCTTTGAAGTATAGCTTGATATCTTCTTTTAGGGCTCTTATGTAGATATCGCTGCCCTTGTATCTACTCATAAGATCAGCATAGCTAGCATGAAGTGCTTGGCTAGTTTGGTTTAAATCTACATTAAAAAACATTCTATCAAGTGCGGTGTTAATTAGCGAGATATAATCGCTATTTGGAAAATCTACTTGATAGAGCATAAGATAGCTATAAGTATCATCGCTATTTTGGGCACCATCTGGGCTTAGAGCTAGCTCGCGCAAGGCTATTTCATACTCTGGGTCTTTTTTAGAGGTATTCTCAAAGATGATTTTATAGATTTTATTTGCCTCAGCATTTAGCTCATTGTCTTTAAAAGCATTTGCTAGATTTAGTGCGTTGTCTTTATTGTTTGCTAGGTAATTAACATTTGCGCTTAGGATTTTTTGCAAGTAGTTTTTTGCTTTTTCGTTTTCATTTTGTCTAAGATGCGCTATTGCTAGCCTAGTGGCAGCAAGACTAGCAATATCAAGCTCATCAGTCATATAATAAACATCCTCATAAAGCCTGATAGAATCAATAATTCTATCGCTAGCAAACATGCTATCAGCATAGCTTAGCAAGGCTTTTTTCATCCAGGGGCTTTTTTCGTGTTCGGTCATAAGTAGGCTTAGGGTGTAATCAGCCTCGTTTTTATTGTCATTATTTATATACGCTTGCATTAGCATAAAGAGCATTTCAGGATAAGCCTTGTCGCTTGCATAGCTTCTTACCCATGCCTTAGCCTCTGCTAAAAGGCGAGTGTTATAATCAATCTGACTCACGCCTAGTTCAGTGTTTTTCTTTTGCTCCTCATCAGCCATGTATAGCGAGCGAGCAAGATATAGTCTAAACTCACTCATAAACACGCTATTTGGATAGCGTTTTGCAGCCTCAGTGCTTATTTCTATTACATCATCGTAGCGCTTTGCATCATAGAGATTTTTTATCGTGATATACTCAGTTACATCGCCCTCACGCTTTAGTGTCAAAGGGTCTTTGTTAAAATCCAGCGCACCGATACTTGGCAAGACTAGATCTGGATAGACAATAGGAAAATCAAGCTCAGGTTTAGTATGCGCTAGAGCGATGCCAGTTTGCTTATCCATTACTATGGTGTAGTGCGTGTTTTTTAAAAGCCCTGCTTGCTTTGTATTATCGCTTCTAAACAAATGCCTTTCTACATTTACAAGGCGAGATGGAATTTTTGGTATGACTTGAATCAAAAAACCATTCGCGCTAGCACGGATGTACATATCCATAAAAGGCAAGTGCTGGTCGGCTATCTTTTCTTTTAGTGTGCCTTCGATGTAGCAGTGATATTCTCTGTCTACTGCTTGCTGGGCTCCATCGTGTCTGGCATCTGGTGGATAGTAGTTGTTGCCAATTTTTACTTGGCAAGAAAACTCTCTTTCATTTTCAATATGCAAAATATAATAGTCATTTCCACCGGTTTTGCCGTTATTTAGCGTGATACTAAGCCCAAAAGAACTACTAGCAAAAATAAAAAATAATAAAACTCTAAACATAAGCGTAATTATAACTGAATTTTAGCGAATTCTAACATGTCTGCTTAAAATATTAAAATTAAGCAAAATAGACTTTACAGCAAAAACATTTATTTTTGCTGTAAAACAGATAATATCTAAATTAATTTTGCATTTTTGGGCAACATTTTAGCTACTATAAAAACTAAAATCATCATTACAGCTAAATATACAAAAAAGCCATTTTCAATGCCATTTTCTTTAAATTGTAATGCTACATAAGGCGCAGAACCACCAAAAATAGCATTTGGAATAGCATAGCCAAAGCCCGTACCAAGTGCGCGAACATGCTCTGGAAATAATTTTGCTTTAAAAATTCCAGCAACAGAAGTATAAAAGCTTAAAATAACAAAAAGCGCAATTATAGCAGCAAAAGCCATATACACATTTCCACCTTTAATAAGGCTAAATAGCGGATAAATTCCAAAAAACGCTAAAACACCAAAAATCAAAAGCGAGCGTTGATGACCTATCTTATCCCCCAAAGCACCAAAAATCGGCTGAAAAATCATCAAGATAAATAAAGCAATAAGCATTATATTATTTGATGTAGTAGCATCAATACCAGCGCTATTTATCATAAAAGTTTTTGAATAAGTTGTAATAGTATAAAAAGCAAGAGAACCTCCAGCTGTAATTCCAACTACTATCAAAAACTCACGCCAAGATGTGCTAAATAAAGCCTTTAGAGTACCTCTATCTTCGTGTTTTTTAAGGTTTTGACCAGTTTCATGCATCACACCACGCACAAAAAGCGAACCAAGTGCTAAAAGTCCACCAAAGACAAAAAGTATTCTCCAAGCCCACTCTTTCATTTCTGCCTCGTCAAAAAACAAAAGCAAAAAGCTTATGCTAGCCACAGCCAAAAGCTGTCCACCTATTAGCGTAACATACTGGAATGATGAGTAAAAACCCCTTTTACCTTCGCTTGCTAATTCGCTTAGATAAGTAGCTGCTATACCATACTCACCGCCTACGCTAAGTCCTTGAATAAGCCTTGCTAAAAGTAAAAACAAAATGGCAAAATCGCCAACGCTTTCTTTGCTAGGCAAAGCTGCTATCATAAAAGAACCAAGCGCCATTAAAATAACACTAAAAATCATGGAGCTTTTGCGACCGATTTTATCAGCTAATGAACCAAAAAGCCATGAGCCAATGGGGCGCATTAAAAATCCAAGCGCAAAGATACCAAAGGCATTTATTTGCTGGATAGTGTCATTTTGAGATGTAGAAAAAGTATGAGCAAAATAAATAGCCGAAAAAGCATAAATATAAAAATCATACCATTCTACTAAATTTCCACTGCTAGCAGCCACAATAGAGCGTATTCTCTTTGCTTTTGAAATTTCCATATTCATCCTTGATAAAAAATATTTAAATTTTCAATTATTTTAGCTAAGATTAAAATTCTTACAAATATTTATAAGGCAATTTTAGAAAATTCAAATCAATACAACTTGAATTTTCTAAAATTTATTAAATTATTTTATTCATTCTGCGTCAGATTTTTAGCTGCTTAGCACCTTGTATTGGCTCATCTCTAAAATCATGATGCGCTACTGAGATGATTTTCTCGCATTTGCCTAAGCACTAAGGCTTTTTAGATTTACTATTCCATGCTCTGTTGCTAGCCGTGGGGCGTCGTAGCGGTAGCACTCAAGCGAGTTTTGTGCCGAATTTTAAAGGACGAAGTCCACAGACCCAACGGGTTGCGTAGCAAAAAAACGGCGTAAAATCTCGCTTGTAAGGCACTGTACAAGGCTAAAAGGGTGTAAAATCTCGCTTGTAAGGCACTCTCCAAGGCTAAAAAATTCGCTCAAAAGCTCCGCTAGCCAAATTTATAACCAAAACCCAAAAAAATTATAAAGCGAACAAATCACTAAAATCATTAAACGGCATTGCTTCTAGCTCTTTTTGGCTAGCGCAAATTTTCTTTATTTGCTCGCATTTTTTAGGGCTTAGTTTTAGGGCAATATTACGCTCAAACTTCTCTATTAGCAGTGGAATACCATCACTTCTTCTGCGGCGGTGACCGATAGGGTATTCAACCTCTACTTTTTTGCTACTTGTGCCATCTTTGTAGAATATTTGAACAGCATTTGCAATTGAGCGTTTGTCGCTTTCTAAATACTCTTTTGTATAGCGGTCATCTACCTCAACTTCCATTTTTGAGCGCAAAGCGTCAATGCGTGGGTCTTTTGCTACGCTATCTTCGTAGTGCTCGGCTTTTAGCTCACCGTAGATTAGCGGCACAGCCACCATGTACTGGATGCAGTGGTCACGGTCTGCTGGGTTTGCTAGCTCACCTGTTTTATTGATTATACGATGCCCGCTTTCTTGGGTTGTGATTACGATTTTCTCAACTTCATCAAGGCGGTTTTTAACCTCGTCATGCAAGGCAAGGGCTGCTTCAACTGCTGTTTGAGCGTGGAACTCTGCTGGGAAGCTGATTTTAAATAGAACATTTTCCATTACATAGCTGCCAAACTCTTGCGGGATGGTTAATTTTTGCCCTTTCATTTTTACATCTTCATAGCCCCAGAACTTCGCTGATAGCGCGCTTGGATAGCCCATTTCACCAGTAAGTGCTTTTAAGGCAAGGTCCACGCCACGGCTAGATGCATCGCCTGCTGCCCAGCTTTTGCGTGAGCCAGTATTTGGTGCGTGGCGATAAGTACGAAGTGCGCCACCATCTATAAAGGCATGGCTTACTGCATTGCGAACCTCTTCAAAGCTGCCGCCAAGAAGCGCGCAAGCTACCGCGGTGCTAGCGATGCGAACCAAAAGAACATGATCCATACCTACTTTATTAAAGCAGTTTTCAAGTGCGATTATACCTTGAATTTCATGCGCTTTTATCATCGCTGTTAGGGCGTCTTTTACGCTTAGTGGGGCTTTGCCTTTGCTAATATTTTTGCGGCTTAGATAGTCGCACACAGCCCAGATAGCACCTAGGTTATCGCTAGGATGTCCCCACTCAGCTGCTAGCCAAGTATCGTTAAAATCAAGCCATCTTACCATAGCACCCACATTAAAAGCAGCCCTTACAGGCTCAAGCTGATAGCTAGTGCCAAATACCTTTGCGCCTAATGGGCGAAACTCAGCGCCCTCTACCACAGGACCTAGCAACTTTGTGCAAGCTGGAAAGTTAAGCGCTAAAAGTCCGCAGCCTATAGTGTCCATTAGACAATAGCGTGCTGTCTCATACGCCAAATCGCTTTTTATCTCATACTCGCAAGCGTATTTTGCGATTTTTGTTAGAAGTTCGTCGAACTCCGGTCTTTTTGCATCTAAGATACCCATATCGGTACTCATTTTATTCTCCTTTTTGTAAATTGTTATTTTTTTATTTTTTATTTGCTGGCTCAGCTTTTTAGTGCTTTTCGCTCTTAAAGCCTTGCGCAGCCCAGCGCCTTACGCAAAAGCTTTCGCTTGTTTTTCATCGCAAAGCTCGAAAAACTAGCGCGAAACTTTTGCGAACGCTACCGCTACGGCGCCCCACGGCTAGCGCAGCGGCTTTAAGAGCGAAAATCACCCAAAAATCTTGGAGCCTGATTTTTACTGCCACTGTCGAGATTCTAGAATTCCTAGCGAATTCTAGAATTCCTAAAATCTAGAATTCCCTAGGGAATTCTAGATATGCAGTAGCGTAGCTAAAATAGGCTGCGAGGCGAATTTTGCGAAATTTCGCAAAAGGCTAGCCGTGGAGCCGTGTCCGCGGTAGCGTAGTTAAATAAAAGGTGCGGCACTTTTAGTGATTTTTGCTGCCCTGCGCCGAAGATAGAATATATAATTCATCGAGGCGCGCGACAGTAAAAAGCGCAAAAGAGCCCCACCAGCCTTAAAACCTAGCGTTTTTCAATCGGCACGAACGCTTGATTTTCTGGTCCTGTGTATTCGCTGCTTGGGCGAATTAGCTTATTATCGGCTCTTTGCTCAAAAATATGTGCTAGCCAGCCAGTAATTCTACTCATAATGAAAAGCGGAGTAAAATACTCAGTCTTTATGCCCATGAAATGATAGGCTGATGCGCTGTAAAAATCAAGATTTGGGAATAGTTTTTTCTCATCCCACATGATTTTTTCTATTCTCTCGCTTACTGGGAATAAAGTCGTATCGCCTACATCCTGGGCTAGTTTTTTGCTCCACTCTTTTATCACCACATTTCTAGGGTCATGTGTGGTATAAACTCTATGCCCAAAGCCCATTACAAGCTCTTTGTTTTCTAGTTTTTGGCGCAAGCCAGCCTCAGCTTCATCTGGGCTTTTATACTGGCTGATTAACTCCATAGCAGCCTCGTTTGCCCCACCATGAAGTGGCCCTCTAAGCGCACCTATTGCCCCACTAACAGCTGAGAAAATATCGCTTAGAGTAGCCGTAATAACACGCCCTGTAAAGGTCGAAGCATTAAACTCATGCTCAGCATAAAGAATAAGACTAACATTCATCGCATCAACCCAAAGCTTTTTAGGTTCTTTGTTATGAAGTTTTTCCAGAAAGTAGCCTGCTATGCTATCTTGATTTGAGCTTGTATCTAGCTCTTTGCCATCTTCGTGCCAGTGATGCCAAAATAGCAAAATTGACGGGAAAATGCCAAGCAGGCGAATTCCCACCCTTAGCTGGTCAGGAAAGTGCTTAGGCAGCTCTTGTTTTTCGCTCTCCAAGCAGCCTAGCATAGAACATCCCGTTCTCATCATATCCATAGGATGAGCGTATTTTGGGATTAGTTTTAGCGTCTCGCGCATCTCTGGGCTTAGGTGTCGAGCTGACATTAAAGAGGCTTTAAACTCTTTTAGTTCAGCTTTGTTTGGCAAATGCCCGATTAAAAGCAAATGCGCTACTTCTTCAAACTCGCAGTTTTTAGCTAGGTCGTAGATATCATATCCACGGTAGTTTAGTCCATGTCCTGTGCCACAAGTACAAATCGCTGATTTGCCAGCTGTTATACCAGCTAGGCCTCCGGTTTTAACTTTTTTTGGTTGTTCGCTCATTTTTTCTCCCTTTTTTTAGTAAATTGTTATTAGCGACGGATTTTGCCCATTTTTAACTAGGCGCAAAGCTCGATGAACTTTATGTTCTATCTACGCTTTGCACCTAGTTAAAAAAGAACAAACTACGCCTATTCTAAAATTTACCCACTTCGTGAGTAAAACTTAATCTAGAATTCCCAGGGAATTCTAGAATTCTCAAACTCGCGCAGTCCTTTAAACTTCGCGGTAACGGCTGTTAAATAAAAGGTGCGACACTTTTAGTGATTTCTAAATAGCGCATCTAACTTCTTGTCAAAGTTTTATTCACCTATTGTTTTATAAGGTTGAAAGCTTTTAAAAATAAAATAAAAAGCAAAAACTAAAAACATACTTAGAATAAAAATATATCTAGGTAAAGTTGGACTATATTCATTATTTAAAAATATCTCTAATGACGCTATAACACCAGCTATGAAACAAATACACGAAACAACAAAATAAACTTCTATCAAGAAATTTATAAAAGCATAAGTTCGGTATTGTTTATTGCATTTTGGGCAAATCTTGCTTGGTATTTTATTTTCAAATAAAGATATGCTAGTCCAATATTCTTTTTCTTTTAGCTTTTCTCCTTTTACATTATTTTTTGTGCCTATTTTAGATATTAGCTCTCCGCAATCACACTTTATATAAAATAAAGGCATTTATTGCTTCATAATGAAAACTATTTCTTAAACAGCTCATCTAACTTTTTCTCAAAGTCATGATAACCTAGCATCTCATATAACTCATCTCTGGTTTGCATTTTTTCAATGCTAGCTTTTTGATGACCATTTGCGATGATGTCTTTAAATACTTCAAGCGCTGCTTTATTCATCGCTCTAAATGCTGAGAGTGGATAAAGCACCATAGAAATGCCCACCCCAGCAAGCTCTGTGGTGCTAAAATACGGAGTTTTACCAAACTCAGTGATATTTGCTAGCACTGGCACTTTAATAGCACTTGTAAATTGCTTGTATTCTTCTAGTGTGTGAATAGCCTCGGCAAATATCATGTCAGCTCCGGCCTCTACATACGCTGCTGCTCTTTCAAGCGCACTTGCTTGCCCCTCGCTAGCATGAGCATCAGTCCTAGCTATGATCACAAACTCGCTATCAATGCGACCATCTACGGCTGCTTTTATGCGATCACACATTTCATCTTTGCTTACTAGTTCTTTATTTGGGCGGTGTCCGCAGCGTTTTTGAGCTACTTGGTCTTCTATATGGCATGCTGCTGCGCCTGCTCTGGTAAGTTCTTTTATGGTTCTAGCGATGTTAAACGCTCCACCCCAGCCAGTATCAGCATCTACTAAAAGTGGCAAATCACTAGCTGCTGTGATGCGGCGCACATCAATACATACATCTTCAAGGTTTGTCATGCCAAGGTCAGGCAGACCGATACTTGCGTTTGCTACGCCAGCTCCACTTAGATATAGAGCCTTTGCGCCTGATTTTTGCGCTTGTATTGCGCTATAAGCATTGATTACACCTAGGATTTGAAGTGGGTTGTTGTTTTTTACCGCTTCGCGAAATTTTTTACCTGCACTTGTCATGCTGCTCCTTTTTGTTACTTTGCCTTTTTGGCTAAACGAAGTATAAAATAAATTAGGGAATTCTAGAATGGTTTTGTTACAAAAAGTATAAAATTTTTAAATTTTTGTTACTTTTCGTAACTTAGCAGCCAGAATTCGTTAAATTTATAAAAATTAAATTATAAAATTAACTCAATTATTTAATATTTTTTTAACTTAAAATAACTTTGTGTAAAAATGTAACAAAATATGCAAAAAATTTAAAAAATTTTAATTTTATATTATTTTTTCAATTTTTTTTCTGTAATAATTAAAAATTTATTTTATTTTCACTATAATTATACATTCACAATTTACTGAAAGGAGATTTTTGCATGAAAAAAGTTTATAAAACTATGGATGGCTGCGAGGCTGCAGCTTATGCAAGCTACGCATTTACCGAGGTTGCTGGTATTTATCCTATAACTCCTAGTTCGCCGATTGCTGAGCATGTGGATGCTTGGGCAGCAGCTGGGATGAAAAATCTTTTTAATATGCCAGTAAAGGTCGTAGAGATGCAAAGCGAGGCCGGTGCTGCAGGCTCAGTGCACGGCAGCCTTCAAGCTGGGGCTCTTACTGCGACTTACACAGCATCTCAAGGACTTTTGTTAAAAATTCCAAATATGTATAAAATCGCTGGCGAGTTGCTGCCTTGCGTGATGCATGTTACGGCTCGCAGCCTTGCTACACACGCTCTTAGTATTTTTGGCGACCACCAAGACATTTATGCGTGTCGTGGCACAGGCTTTGCCATGCTAGCTTCTCACAGCGTCCAAGAGGTCATGGACTTAGCTGGCGTGGCGCATTTAAGTGCGATTAAAGGCAGAGTGCCTTTTATGCACTTTTTTGATGGTTTTCGCACCAGCCACGAGATACAAAAGATAGAAGTAATGGACTACAAAGTCTTTGATGAACTGCTTGATAGGCAAGCGGTGGCTGATTTTAGAGCTAGGGCTCTAAGCCCAGAAAAACCACAAACAAAAGGCACAGCGCAAAACGATGATATTTATTTTCAAATGCGTGAGGCACAAAATAGCTATTACAATGCTTTGCCTGATATTGTGGCTGATTATATGAAAAAAATCAGCAAGGCTACAGGGCGAAACTACGCTCCTTTTGTCTACTACGGCGACCCTGAGGCTAGCGATATAATAGTAGCTATGGGCTCAGTATGCGAGTGTGCAAAAGAAGTAATAGATCATCTAAGAGCTAAGGGAGAAAAGGTAGGAATTCTCTGCGTTCATCTATACCGCCCATTTAGCGAAAAATACTTCTTTGAAGCCCTGCCAAAAAGCGTAAAGCGCATAGCAGTGCTTGATCGCACCAAAGAGCCAGGTAGCGTGGGCGAGCCACTATATACTGATGTTTGCGCTCTATTTGCCAACAAGCAAAACACTCCAAAAATAATAGGCGGTCGCTATGGTCTAAGCTCAAAAGATGTAAACCCAGACCAAATCATCGCAGTATATGAAAACCTAGCTAAAAATGAGAGCAAAAACCACTTTACAATAGGTATAAACGATGATGTAACCTTTACTAGCTTAGAGCTTGGCGAGAAAATCAGCCTAGCAAATGATGATTGCGTGGAGTGCTTATTTTACGGACTTGGTAGCGATGGCACTGTGGGAGCAAACAAAAACTCTATTAAAATCATCGGCGATAAAACTGATTTTTACGCACAAGCCTATTTTGCCTATGATAGCAAAAAATCAGGCGGCTACACTCGCTCTCACCTACGCTTTAGCAAAAAGCCTATTCGCTCAACCTATCTAGTATCAAACGCTGATTTTATCGCTTGTAGCGTCCCAGCTTACCTTGATATCTATGATGTAGTGGGTGGGATAAAAGAAGGTGGAGTTTTTCTACTAAACTCTATTTGGGATGCTAAAAAAACCATAGAAAAAATCCCAAATAGCGTAAAAAAAATCCTAGCCCAGCGCAAAGCAAAGTTTTTTATCATAAATGCTACCAAATTAGCCAGAGAGATAGGGCTAAAAGGTCGCACAAATACTATAATGCAATCAGCATTTTTTAAGCTAGCTGATATCATACCATACAGCGAGGCTCAAAAATACATGAAAGAATACGCTTTTAAAGCCTATCACAAAAAAGGCGATGATATAGTAGAGATGAACTACAAAGCAATCGATGAGGGTGCTAGCGAGCTAGTAGAGATAGCAGTAGATCCAGCGTGGACGAGCTTAGATGATACTAACGAAAACTTGAATTCCTACAAAGGTAGCGAGTTTGTAGAAAAAATCGCAAAAGCAATGAACGCTGCAAAAGGCGACGAGCTACCAGTCTCAGCGTTTAAAGGATATGAGGACGGAGCCTTCCCTGGCGGCACTACGCAGTATGAAAAGCGTGGTGTTGGCGTCATGGTGCCAAAATGGATAAAAGAAAATTGTATCCAATGTAACCAGTGTGCCTTTGTCTGTCCGCATGCTGTAATAAGGCCATTTCTCATAAACGAAGACGAGATGGCAGCAGCACCGCAGGGTGTAAAAGAGAACTACTTAGATGCTAAGGGCAAAGAGCTAAAAGAGCTAAAATACAAAATTCAAGTAAGTCCGCTTGATTGCACCGGCTGTGAGCTGTGTGCCCAAAACTGCCCTAGCAAAGAAAAATCTCTTGTCATGGTGCCTTTTGAGGAGCAAAAATACGAGCAAGAAAATGCTGATTATTTATTTAACAAAGTGCGATATAAAGATGATCTCATTAGCAAAGAAAACGTAAAAGGCGCAATGTTTGCCGAGCCGTTATTTGAGTTTCACGGAGCTTGTCCGGGCTGTGGCGAGACGCCTTATATCACCACGGTAACTAGGCTTTTTGGAGAAAATTTGGTAGTAGCAAATGCCACAGGCTGTAGCTCGATCTATGGTGGCTCAGCCCCTAGCATGCCGTATAAAGCCAGCCAAAACGGCAAGGGCGCAGCCTGGGCAAACTCGCTGTTTGAGGATAATGCTGAGTTTGGACTAGGTATGAAAATAGCAAATGATACTATACGCGCTCGCATACATAATATCATGCATGAGGGCAAAGATAGCGTGCCAAATGCTCTTAGTGCGCTATTTACCGACTGGATAGAGAATAAAGATGACGCCCTACTAGCTAGCCAAATAAAAGACAAACTCGTGCCGCTTTTGCAAGCAAATAAAGATAATAAAGCCTGCGAGCAGCTTTTTGAGCTTAAAAATTTCTTAACCAAAAACTCTCAGTGGATCATAGGTGGCGATGGCTGGGCGTATGATATAGGCTATGGTGGGCTTGATCACATTCTCTCAAGTGGCGAAAATCTAAATATCCTAGTGCTAGATACCGAGGTCTACTCAAACACCGGCGGACAAAGCTCAAAATCAAGCCACACAGGCTCTATTGCGCAATTTAGTGCCTCTGGTAAGGCTGGGTTTAAAAAAGATCTAGGGCGAATTGCTATGAGTAATGGCAAGGTTTTTATCGCTCAAATCAACTCAAACGCAAATCAAAGCGCTATGATAAAGGCTCTACTAGCTGCTGAGGCTTATGATGGCGTAAGTCTCATCATCGCTTATAGTCCGTGCATCGCTCATGGTATAAAAGGCGGCCTTAGCCACAGCGGCAAGCAAGGCGAGCTAGCCACAAAGTGCGGCTACTGGCCTACATATATTTATGACCCAAGGCTCATTGATGAGGGTAAAAATCCGCTAAAAATCACAAGCCCTGAGCCAAAATGGGATATCTATGATGAGTTTTTGATGAATGAAACGCGCTACGCAAGCCTTAAAAAGCTAAATCCACAGCACGCAGCGGCTTTGTATGAAGCAAATAAAAAAGACGCACAACGCAGATATAAAGAGCTAAAACGCCTAGCGAGTTTGGATTATAGCAACGAGCTTGAATAGGCTTAGGAATTCTAGAATTTAGCTTGGGAATTTTAGAATTTTACTTGGGAATTTTAAAATTCCTACACCCCATGTCATTGTCCGGCTTGTGTTTTCTGTCATTGTCCGGCCCCTTCGGACAATCTCTATAAAAAAATTGTATTTTTGCTTTTGTGGGATTAAAAGAGCTAAGGAATTCTAGAATTCTTTAGCTCTTTAAGCTAAATATTTTAGCTTATGTTCCTGATGATGATGTTGCTGTTTGTTCATCATAAATGCTTATGCTTGAGCCGATAGCTATAGCACCTATACCATTACTAAGAGTAACACCAGTTACTTTTGAGCCAAAATAAGCTTTTAGAGGTTCTGAATTTTGAACTTGTGCGCAAAGAGCAGTTGGATTTTTTTCTTTAGCAATGACAATGTGAGCTGGTGCAGTGCTAGTTTCCCCTCTAAGCGCAACAAGGATACAGTTTTCATTACCAACTTTTAGGACAGCATCGCCAGTCACTACTCCAGTAGTATTGTTTTTACCATTTGCTAGAGGCACATTTGTAATTTCATTCCATTTAATATTGCTACCCTTACCATCATTACCAGTGTTACCAAGTGTACCTTTTACTGTATAGTAAGCAGTAGCATCGCTTACTAGTGTGCGCAGGTTAGCAACAGCAGCTGAGATTTCTGCATCTTCTCTTGTAGCAGCTAGGCGGGGAATAGCTACGCTAGCTAGAATTCCTAAAATAACTATCACGAAGATTAACTCTATCATTGTAAAACCTTTTTTCATCTTTCATCCTTTCTGTGTTAATTTTAAAAAAGCAATTCTAGAGTTAGGAATTTTAGAATTTCCTAGCTCTTTAAGCTAAATAGCTTATTTTTTTGCTGGTGTATAAACTGATGCGCTTGAGCCAATAGCCATAGCTCCCCCTTGGTTTCCCTTAAGACTCTCTATTTTTGACTCAACATAAGCTTTTACAGCATCTGCAGCTAGAACTTGTTTGCAAACAGCAGTTGCTCCCTGTGTTTTTGGAGTAAAGACAATGTAAGCTGGTAGATTGCCAGCTTTATCGTTCATCTGAACACCGATACAGTCTTTATCACCACCAATTGCTATGCTAACTTTTTCAGTAGCTTTACCATCCTTGCTTAGAGGCACATTTGTAATTTCACTCCATTTAGCATCCTTAAATTCACCTTTTGCTGTATAGTAACTATTAATATCGCTTAATAGTGTGCGTAGGTTAGCAACAGCAGCTGAGATTTCTGCATCTTCTCTTGTAGCAGCTAGGCGAGGGATTGCTACGCTAGCTAGAATTCCTAAAATAACGATAACAAAGATTAGCTCTATCATTGTAAAACCTTTTTTCATGACTAACTCCTTTAAATGTAAAATGCTTGTATATTACTGTTTTAATTTTTAAACTTTGCTGAAAATTTATTTTTGCTGAAATTTATTAAGGTTTTGTTAAGGTATTTTTTGCTAGGGAATTCTAGAATTCCTTAAAATTCGTCATTGCGAGGCTTTGAAAAAAGATGGAGCAATCTTTAAGAAATTCTAGAATTTTGCTCGTTTTTAGGCTATATAAATCTAGCTTACAAATTTTATAAGGGCTACGCCCTAAACCCCTGCTACCCCTAAAACCCCATTAAAATCTAGAATCCTCTAGCTCTATCTGCGTTTTTGGGCTTTATCCTCTTGATAAACATATATTTTGTCTTTGCGCTCTATATTTACAACGCCAATAAAACGAATATTTGACATTTTTTCTCCTTTAATAATTTGGTGTCAAAGCTTTATATTGAAAACTGAAATAACAAAAAATAAAATAAAAAAAGATAAAAATAATAAATTAAAAAAAATATTTCTTTTATTTATGAGTTTTTCAAAAGTTTTGTAATATAGGCAAATGCTTAAAAATGATCCAAATACATATAAAAATTGTTGAATAAAGCTCGGTAAAGATAAGAAATATGATATTCCAAGAGCAAATACAACACAAACTAAATAAACAATAGAAACTAAAACAAACAAAATAATTTGCATATTTCTACTTTTAGCAAAAGAACATATTTTTAAATATTTTTCTCTCATTAAATCAATCCTTAATTCTAGAATTTAGCCAAAAATCATTGTCTAAAAACCAAAACCCGCATTTTAGTAAAAAACTTTTTAAGCTAAGACCCCGCCTAGTAAATGCCCTGTTGTGCTTATTTTAGCATCTGGGTTTTGTATTTCTTTTAGCTCAAAATCTCTTTTATCATAAATATTTTGTCTAGCTTGTTCGTAAGGAACACCAGTATTTACCATTTTAGCAATTTCTTCTCTTTTTTCATTTGTGAGAGGCGAACGAGTGATATTATCGCTTAAATATGTTGAATCCCCAGCAACAATAGCCAAAGAACTAACCGCAAAATTAGCTTTGTTTAATACATCTGGTTTTGCTCCTTTTGCTAAATAAAAAAGTTCAGCAGAACTCAAACCAACCTTAGCCCCATCAATAGCTGAACTAATATAATCATTAGTTTTACCAAAATGATTTTTTGTAAAAGAATTATAATTATTGCTACTTGAAACAGCAGCAAAGAACTCATCGAAATTTTTAAACATAGGTTACTCCTTATTTTTTGTTTTTACTTTTTACCAAATCATAGAACACAAGCTCAGATAATATAAAACCTAAAATTAAAGCCATAGAAATAATTCCGCCAAAAAAGAAGCCTGTAAATGTGTCTTTAAATCTTTTTAATGAACTTAAATAATCATATTTTTTTAACACTTCTGCTTTTTCATTTTGTAATTGCTCAACCCTTTTCATGCTTGAAAGAAAATATTTTGAGGCATAAATTTTTACCCATTTTCCCATTACGCTATTATAAATTTTTTCATCTCTTTTGTGTATTTCAAAATGTTTTACATCTCCATTAATCTGTTCTAGTTTTAAAGTCCCAACGCCATTTTTTGTGCTATAACCAGTATATATAACTTTACCGCTAAATTTATCCATTTTTTCAAGCGGTGTTCCATCAGGACTAGCCAACCATAACAAAAAAAGGCTACTAATACATAATCCAGAACAAAAAAAACTGCATAAACGAAATAATTCTCTTCTATTAGCCAAAAATTTTTGATAAATACTTTCGTTAATTTCAGCTAACTTTTCTTTTATTTTCATTTTAACCCTTTTGAAAAAGTATTTTTATATCAGTTTTTTATTATAACTTTCTTTTAAATTCTAGAATTTAAAGCACTTAAAAGCTAAATTCTAAAATTTAAACTAGAATTCAAAGCAAATTCTAGAATTTAAAAAAACTCTAAATTCTAGAATTTAACCCCCACCAAATACACAAATGCCCAAAGTCTAAAATTCTCCCTCGCAATGACGGAATTTTGGACGGAATTTTAGAATTCCTAAGGAATTCTAACTCGCGCTGTCCTTTGGGTTTCGCGGTAGCGGCTGTAAAAAGCTGAGCCAGTCGATAAAAGTAAATAAAAAGCCAAGTTAGCAAATAAAGCAAACAAAGCAAACAAAGCAAGCAAAAAGCCAAGCCGATAAAAGCCAAAAGATTAAATCAGCTTTCTTAGCCTAAGCACCATATTTACCTTACCTACCGTTATGTGCATATCACGAGCGATTTCTTCAGCACTTTTGCCAGCGTTAAAGAGACTTTCTATCTTATCTTCTTGGGCGCTAAAGCTTGGTGGCGTTATCTTACCTATGCTTTTGGTGCGCTCTTCAAGGTCTAGCATACGCTCTTCGTGCTCATTTGTAAAGTCATCTACGCTACTTTCTAAGCGGCGCAGGCTCTCAAGCATTGGCATCACACGGCTTGCTAGGGCTTCGTTTATGCGAGCATCTATGCGGCGCGAAATCTCTTCTAGGCTAAAAGCAGCCCCAGAGCGAGAGCTACTGGCTACTGCCACTGAGTTTAACTCTTTTTTTAGCTCGCTTAGTTCTTTGTTTAGTTGGTAGTTGATTTGCATTAGTTTATCAAAGCTTTTTGTGTGATTTGAGAGTTTGTTTTGTAGTGCTTGTATCGTCATCCAGCCCCACGCAAGTCCTGCTAGTATCAGCAGAGTCAAACTTATCATAATTAGCAAATCAATACTCATCATTATCCTTTTGTTTTTTGGCTCTTATTGCGCCCATTTCATATCTGGCGACATTTGAAGCCCACTCTTTTTCATCAAATTTACTTATGCGAGTGATTTTGGCTGTTTTTTCATCCACAGCCTCAAAAAAAAGTTTAATATTTTTATGTACAAAACCGCCTATCATCACTCTAGCAAAGTATTTTTTGCCAGTCTCTAAGCACGCATTTTCAAAGCCAAAGCCCTCATAGCCGATTTTATTAGCATTTTCTTCATTGCCTAGATTAGCTAAGCTGTCCTTGCCACTAAGCATATTTTCAATGTTTTCAAGCTTTCTTAGCACCTCTGTTAGCACCTTCAAAGTAAGTGGGTCGGTGTTTTCTCCGCCTTCTTTTGCCTTTAGCATGCTCATCCACTCATCAAGGCCGTTGTGAGAGCTAGAAAACTCACTCTCAAAGCTACCATCATCAAGACAAAAACTCACCTTTAACTGAGCATTCACAAATCTCATCTGGCTCATAAGCTCAACCATACAAATACCATAAATGCTACACTCACCCAGCCATTTAGCGCAAAAAACGCCCTATCAATCTTGCTAAAGTCCTTGCACACTATCGAATGCTCTTTATAAAGTATAAAAGCACAAACTAGAATTCCCACATAAGCAAAGCCCCCAAGCCCAGCCGCAGCAGCAAAAAGCAGCCAAAACAGCACCGCTAATGCGTGAAACAAAGCTGCTGCTGCCATGCTAGCATCATGCCCAAAACGAGATGGAATGCTAAAAAGCCCCATTTTTTTATCAAACTCCATGTCTTGAAGAGCATAAAGCACATCAAAGCCAGCCACCCAAAACACCACTCCACAGCAAAGCAGCACGCTCCAAAGTGGAATTTCAGCTAGCACAGCCACAGCCCCAGCTATAGGCGAGAGCCCAAGGCAAAGTCCTAAAATCACATGCGCTAATGCAGAAAAGCTCTTAAAATACGAGTAGCTTGCCAAAACTAGCAAAAATATAAAAGACAGCCAAAAAGCAAGCGAGTTGATAAAAGCTGAGCTAAGCACGAAAATAAGAGCGTTTATAGCAATAAAGATTTTCATATTGCCCCTGCCAATCCTGCCATCCACGCTAGGACGGCTTGCTGTGCGTGGGTTTAGAGCATCAATCTCTGCGTCGTGGTAGCGGTTTACCCCCATAGCAAAGTTGCGAGCTGACACTGCACAAAGCACGCCAAAAATCAGCAAATGCCAGCCGAACCACGCCGTGCCATTTAAGCTTTTGCTAGCTACAAACATAGCTGTAAAAATGAAAGGTAAAGCAAAAATAGAATGCTTAAAAACAATGAGTTCTAGTGTGTCTTTTAGAGTTTTTAGTGTCATTTTTTATCCTTTTAGAGCCTATATTTTAGCAAAATTCTTTGATATTTAAGTATAATTTTGGCAAAAATTTAAAGGAAATGCTTGAAGCAAATCGCAATAATAGGAGCTACCGCAAGTGGCAAAACAGCCCTAGCCTTAGAGCTTGCGCCCTTGCTAAATGCTGTGATTTTAAGCCTTGATTCACTATGCGTGTATAAAGAAATCTGCATCGCCTCAGCAAAACCAAGCCCTGATGAGCTAGCTAGCATAAAGCATTTTGGCGTGGATTTAAAAAGCGTGGATGAGGATTTTAGCGCAGGCGAGTTTTTTTGCGAGTATGAGCGGGCTTGCGAGTTTTGTAAAGCGCAGGGCAAAAACCTCATCATCACAGGCGGTTCTGGCTTTTATCTAAAAGCACTGATTTCAGGGCTTGCACCAAGGGTAAAAAGGGCTAGTTTTTATCCGCAAAATAACGAGATTTTTGCGCTTGCTAAGAGCTGTGATAGCGAGTTTTGCGCCAAATACAGCGCAAATGATACTTTTAGATTACAAAAGTGGTTTGATATTTACTCTTTTTTAGGGAGTTCTAGTTTAGGGAATTCTAGAATTCCTAGCGAGTTTTTAAAGGCAAATACAAAAGAGCCTTTGATAAAAAATATTGAAATTTACGAGCTTTGCTGGGAAAAAGAGCTTTTAAAAGAACGCATTAAAAAGCGCACTTGCGCAATGCTTGACTCTGGGCTTTTAGCAGAGGCAAGGGGGCTTTTTGGCTCTTTTAGCGCAGAGTTAAAGCCACTAAATTCAGTGGGGCTAAAAGAATGTGGGCAGTTTTTGCGTGGCGAGATTTTAAATGAAAATGAGCTAAAAAAGCTTATTATAACGCACACAGCGCAGCTTGCTAAAAGACAGCGCACTTTTTTTAATTCCCAATTTAGCGCTAAAAAACTAAGCTTTAAAAGCGCAAAAAGCGTGATTTTAAAAAGTTGCAAAGAGTGGAGATGCTAGATTTTTTGCTTCGCATCCGTTGGTTACTTCGCATCCGCTGGTTGGAGTGCGGGGTGTTTTTAGGGAATTCTAGAATTGCTTAAAATTCATCATTGCGAGGCTTTGAAAAAAGAGGGAGCAATCTCGTTTATTAAGCCTTATTTATTAAGTTTTGTTCATTAAGTTTTATTTATTAAGTCTTGTTTATTAAGCTTTATTTATTAAGTCTTGGGCGAGATTGCTTCGGTCGCTTTGCTACCCCTCGCAATGACGGAATTACGGAATTTTATATAGAATTCTAGATTTTATGGTAATTGTTAAATTACTATTAAGGTTTTGAGCTTGGTTGCCAGTGTTATTTACTTAGTATATACGACTTGGAGAGATGACCATGCAGCTCATACCACCATTTTTTATACCTTGACAGAAATTAAGTTCGGGATCATCACCTGCTGGTCTAGTTCCATTTAAGAGTTGTTTTGCTAGATCAGATGCCAAAAATGTTGCACAAGCACCATTATTATTTTCAGCAACTGGAGCAAAAGCAATATATGTGCTTTCAGCACTATCCCTAATTCCTACTCGTAGACAGTTTTTTCCACCTACTGCTAGAAAAGTCTTAGCGCCACTACCGCTACTAGTGATACTGCCAACCGCACCTACATTAGCATCAATAGCATCGCCATTCTCCTTTGTTAGAGGCACATTTGTGATATCTTTCCATTTTGCGCCATTAAAGTTTCCTTTTGCTGTATAGTAAGCACTAGCATCGCTGAGTAGTGTGCGAATATTTGCTACACCACCTGAGATTTCTGCATCTTCTCTTGTAGCAGCTAGGCGAGGAATGGCGACGCTAGCTAGAATTCCTAAAATAACGATAACAAAGATTAGCTCTATCATCGTAAAGCCTTTTTTCATCTTTTATCCTTTCTATTAATTTAAAAGGAATTCTAGAATTAAGAATTCCAGAATTCCTTAGCTCTTTAAGCTAAATATTTTAGCTTATGCTCATGATGATGATGGTGGTGTTGTTGTTTGTTCATCATAAATGCTTATGCTTGAGCCGATAGCTATATAACCTTTACCTTGATTATTATTGCCACCAGCACCAGCTACTCTTGAGTTAAAATA
>CAMENE010000007.1:0-81588 GCA_945928165.1 uncultured Campylobacter sp. | reverse complement strand
TTAAGGGGATATTATAGCACTTCCAGCACCCGTTTTTTACAATTAAGCCGGAATTCCAGTAAATCTAAGCAGGAATTCTAGATTAAAAATTCTAGAATTCCTGCTAGTTTAAAGCTAGCTTAGGCTTCTAAGTTTATAGCGTTGCCGCTAGTATCACCGCCAAGCTGTGCTATGCGATCTTCTATTAGTTTTAAAGTAAGTTCTTGGGTCTTTTGTGAAATATCAGGCAATGCGCCACCCCAAAGCTTCGTAACTTCGTCGTATCCTCGTTTTATGCCCTCTAAGCCTGCTTTTAGCAAGTCTAGATTATCACCTGCACCTTTTAGCACGAAATCAGCCACACGGTTTGCTGTGTTTTTCATACCAAAAAATCCCGAATCACTCACAAGCCCAGCCGCATCACCCTGTGTTAGCTCGCTTAGCGGTTTGCCCTCGTAGCCTATATCGCTCAGATTAAACTTGCTTAAAATATCATCAAGCTGTCCTAGCGCACCCATCCGCCCAGTTACTGTTAGTGTGGTTAGATTGCTCTGAGTTTTGCTATACATATCCATGCTCTCATTTGAGTTAAAGGCACTTTGAAAGCCGCTAGTATTTAGCACAGCTAGCTGAAATGAGAAGTTTCCGCCGCTTTGAGTAAAACTTGCTTCCATAAAGCTTGCTTGGTAGCTTGAGGTAATTAAGCTGCCTGATTTTAGTTTGCCAGCAGCATCTTGTAGGGCTTCTTTGTTGCCTTGTGCTAGGGCTTGGTTAAAGCTTGCCAAAGCGTTACCAGTGCTGTTTTTTTGGCTATTAACTCCGCCAAAAAAGTTATTTAAGCTGCTTAGTGAGTTTGTGATTGTATTTGCCATTTTTTATCCTTTTTAGATTTACTGGCTAAATCGGCAAAGGTGTTTAAAGTTTTAGCTTTTTGCTGTGAAAAACTATGTGAAAATCTCTGATATATAAAGCCGATTCTAGATTAAACCTGAGCCGTATTTGTTTTGAAGCTTTAAAAGAGCGTCATCTAGGGCTTTTTGTTTGTTTGATTTTTGCTGCCAAAACAGCCCCTTTTGCCCGCTAAAATCGCTGCTGCCAAGGCTGATATAAATAACGCCTAATTTAGGCGAGTTATCAAGCGCACAAAAACTTTGCCAAAACTCACTAGCTAGTGTGGTTTGAGTGAATTCTTTATCTGCGCTAAAAGTGTGACTGGTGGCTTTTGAGTGTTCGTAGGCAAAGCGGATTTCAAGTTTTTTTGGCACGAGATTTTGCTCTGCAAGGTCTATGTGTAGGTGTTTTGCTAGTATTCTTATGCGGCGCTTTAGCTCAGTTCTATCAAAAACACGCTCAAAAGTGCGAGCAATGCTAAGGCTTTTTGCTGCGTTTTCTTTGCGCAAATAATCGCCACTGCTCCCACAAATATGCTCCCACAGGCTAACCTTGCCAAGTCGCTCAAAGCTAGGGCGTGAGTTTTTAGCATCATTTAGCGTGATTATGCCCTCTTTATTTAGCCTATCTAGGCTAGCTTTACCAGCCCCAGCAAAGTCTCTTAATAGCACAGAGCTAATTTCATCAAAGCTTGAAATATGCTTTATTCCAGCTGGTTTTGCTAGACTTGTAGCAAGCTTTGCCCACCATTTATGTGGCGCAGTGCCAAGAGAGCAAGGTAGGGCAAGCTCACTTTCAATGCGGTTTTTTATAATACTAGCAAGAGCACTTGGTTCATTATCCCAGCTAGTGCCTCTAAGGTCTAAAAAATACTCATCAATGCTGTATTTTTCAATCTCATTTGTATAATCATAAAGCACATTAAAAACTTCTTTGCTAAGCTTTTTATATAGCGCAAAATCTGTGCTAACTAGCTTTATTTGCGGATCTATTTTTTGGGCGCTGGCTGCTTGCATAGTGCATTTTATGCCTTTTGCGCGTGCTTCATAGCTAGCACTTAGCACCATGCCAGGCGGCAAAAAATCGCCAAAGATATCCACGCAGTTTCCGCTGATTACAGCCGCACTCACTCCACGCAAGCTAGGCTCTTTTGTTCTAGCAGCGTTTATAAAAAAAGCATCAAGGTCAATGTGTAAAAACATTAAGCACTCTTTTTTATAAAGGCAAAAAATAGCCCAGCTGCTAGCGCAGAACAAGCAAAAATAACTAAGCCAAGCTGCCAAGGCGTATTTGCCCCATACGCTCCCACACCAAAGCTAATAATCCCAGCTAAAGCAAACTGCGTAGTCCCAAGCATGGCTGAGGCTGTACCTGAGTGCTCTTTAAAGCGTGACATAGCTAGGGTTACAGCATTTGGCGCAATAAGCCCCAAGCAAGCAATAGCGCAAAATAACGCTCCCTCAAACAGCCAAAAACTATCAAAAAACATTAAAAGCAAAGAAAAAGCACATATCAAAGCAAGTCCAAGCCCAAGCAAAGTGCGTGGCTGACAGCAAAAAACAAGCCTAGCGTTTATAATGCTAAGAATCATAAAGCCTAGCGAGTTTGCGCCAAAAACAAGGGCATAAACCTGTTCGTGTAAGCCAAAATACTTAATAAACACAAAAGAACTGCCAGTAATATAAGCAAACATCGCCCCTAAAGCAAAGCCTGATGAGAGCGTGTAGATGATAAAAGAGCGGTCTTTTAAAACATCTTTGTATCTTGAAGTAATGGCTTTAAAATCAAAGTTTTCTTTGTGTGGTTTGTGACTTTCTTTTAGTGTAAAAATCACAAAAAGCAGTAGCGCAACACCAAGCAAAAATAAGCTTATAAAAATGCTCTCCCAGCTAAAAAGCTGAAGTAAAAATCCGCCAAAAGTAGGCGAGAGCATAGGCGCAAGTGATGATACTACCATCATCAGCGCAAAAACAGCTGCTGCCTCGCGCGGCTTAAAAAGATCATTTACAATCGCCCTTGCTATCACTACCCCAGCACATCCCCCAAGTGCCTCTAAAAAGCGAAAAGCAATAAAATGCGCAACATTATCTACCATAACACAGCCCAAAGACGCACTCATAAATAAAGCAATGCCGATAATAAGGGGCTTTTTTCGTCCAAAAAAGTCGCTTAGTGGCCCATAAATAAGCTGTCCTAAAGCAAAGGCAATGAAAAAACTAGCTAGACTTAGCTGGGTGAAAAACTCGCTTGTAGCAAAGGCTTCTTGAACTTTGCTTAGGGCAGGCAAATACATATCAGTGCTAAGTGGCGCAATTGCACTCATAAAAGCTAAGATAAAAATAAGCCAGAGCTTTTTAAAGCCTGTGATTTTGGTGCTTGTTTGCATGGTTTGCCTTTTGATTTTGCACTTATTATACAAAATTCTAGCAGAGTTATGCTAAAAGCAGGGATTAAAAATCACTTGCTTTTTTTATCTCTTAAATTCCAAAAAGATATTTTTATATCAAAGCTATCTGCCTAGCAGATTTGGTAAAAATAGCGATATTTGTGGTAAGTAGTAGCAAACAAATCACAAATAAAGCCAGCCAAGTAAAAACCCAGAGCGTAATTTCTTTAAACTTAAATCTAGAATTTCTAAGGAATTCTAGATTTTTATTTAAATAAATTAGCTGGCAAGCTTAGTGTATTTTTTATGATGTTAAATGGTGTGCTTAGGATGTCTACTGCCACTGTGGATGTGTATTTTGGGTCATCATAAGTGCCTGAGACTTCTATTAAGGTAGAAGCGGCTTGATTCTCGCCTAGTAAAATGTGGTTTATGATAGGGATATTAGCTATTACACTGCTAGCTGTTTTTAGTAGGTGTAACTCTAGTTGCATTTTTATATCCTTATTATCCGTGTTTATTCCGCCAGTGCCGTAGATATCAGCATTTGAGCCTTTTATGGCAAGAGCATCTATTTGTAGCAAATCACCTTGTCTTTTTAGCTGAGCTTGGGCTGTTTTTGTCTCAAAGCCTTTTTTTGTAAAGTCATTTACTTTAAAAATTATAAGACTTGGAATGCTATCTAAAAAAGCAAGTAAATTTTGCTGTGCTTTAAGACCTAGAAAATATGTATCTTTAGCATTTATAGTGGCTGTGAAGTCCTTAAAATCCCTGCCTTCTAGCTTGATATCAAAGCTACCTTGGGAGATGAATTTTCCACCTAAAAAGTCGTTTATAGAAGTATCTGGTAGATTTGTGCCATTTATTTTTAGATAATTAGGCTTTAAGACAACATTAAGCTTTCCATTTCCATAATCGCCAGTGAAATCTAATCCCTCTGTAAAATCAGCCCTAAAAGCTTTGAAGTTTAAGGTGCGGTTAAAATCGCTTAGAGATAGTGATGAGTTTTTGCCTATGTATGTTATGTTTGTTTTGTTTTCCTTACTTGCTGTTTGTTGATTTATAGGGATTATTATATTGTTTACAAAGACTTCTAGTTTGCCTGTTTTGTTATTTTTAGCAAGTATATTTCCACTTCTAGATGTGAGATTAAAACCTTCTTTTGCTACCAAAAAGGTAAATATATCATGATTGTATGGATTTTGATTTTGATCTTTTAAGCCAAAGTTAAAAAACAGCTCAAAAGCTCCACCGAAGTTTGTAAAATCATCACCATCTAGCTTAAAAGACCCAGCCGTTGCTTTAAGCTCGCTTAGTAAAGGAGAGTATTGTATCAGCTTGCTTAAATTATTTATACTAAGACGCTTTTTGCCTGAAAAATTCCCCACAAAATCAAAATCATCTATGCTTAGCTCAAAATCCTTAGCTAAATCTAGCTTGGCAGTGGTTTTTATATTTTTGATATTTAGCAAATTTCCTTCTAAATCAAGGCGCTTTATATGCGTATCTAGCGTGCCTTTATCGCTACTAAGGTCTAGCTCGCCAACAAAATCAATATCCAAAAAATCTGAGCTAAGATTTGCTTTTTTAAAGTTTAGCACAGTGCCATTTAAATCTAAATCAAGAATAGTGCTATAAAAACTAGCCTCACCTATGCGCAAGGGACTTTTGGTGCTAAAAGCGAAGTTGCCATCAGCCCTAATATCAAAAGGCTCTAAGCTAATATCAAGGCGCAAAGTGGTAATAGTAGGCGCAGATGAGCTAAGCAAACCTAAATCTATATCATAGTTTGTTAAAATAGGCTTAACATCATCAAGGCTGATTTCATTTGAGTTAAGATCTACTATGATATGAGAATTCTTTCCTGTGATATTTGTGATGGTAACCTTTGAGCCCTCTAAACTCTTGCCCCCAAAGCTAGGTTCATTTAGCGTGAAGTTTAGGTTGTCATTAGCTAGCTTTATATCAATGCTCTTAAACAAAATAGGCTTTAAGCTAGGTGAGAGAAAAAGACTAGCATCACTAGCATGTGCTAAGCCATCTAGTCTATTTATCTTTTTGCTCCTTGTATCAATGCTGCCTTTAAAGCTGTATATTTCATAATTTTTGGCTTTTGTATAGACATGAATCCACTTTTTTATCTCTTCATCTAGGTCTATATTTTTAGCAAGGCTATCCATAAAATCATCAATACTAGCTGCCCTGGCATTGCTAATCTCAAAATCTAGAATTCTTTTATTTAGCCTAGCGCTTATATTAGCATTTATATCAAAGCTAGAAATACTGCCATTTAAATCAAAGTTTTGCTTGCTAATATCCATATCGATATCGCCGTTAAATCTAAAATCAAAGTCCTTTAAAAGTAGTTCATCAACCTTGGTTTTTGCGTCATCAAAAGTAGCAATAAGCGTTACATAGTCGCTATCTAGCGTAAATTTATCGCCAAAGTAAGTAAGGGTAAACATATTATTTTCATAAGAAATTTTATCAAAAATAAGTTCTTTAAAGAAAATTTTTATATAATTAGCGTTTTGAAAAAAAGTTTCTAGTTCTTCAGTCGAGCTATCAGTTTGCCTGCTAGTGTTGATATGAAGGCTCTCAAGTCGCAAAATAAACTTTTTTTCAAGCTTAAAATATAGATTTTCAAGTGAAAAATAAGGCGTTTTAAAGCTAGAAATGTGAATGCCTTGCATCAAAAAAACTACGCCACATAGGAATAACATGAGTATAAAAAGTAAAATATTTTTTTTCATAGCACACTTTGTTTTGCTCTTTTTTATAAGCTGGGGCGCAAGCTTGTGCCAGCCCATGAATACGAGCAAGGTTGTATTTATCCCAAAAGGATCTAGTGCTGATATTATATCTTATTTATCTTTGCGAAACTTTAATGTAAACAAGCTTGATAAATATATTTTAGCACTTTTTGGCTCGGCGCAGGCTGGCTGGGTGGATATAGGCACTTCTAGGCTAAGCAGGATTGATTTTCTTTACCGCCTTACAAAAGCCAAGGCCGCCTTAGAAGAAATCACGCTTGTGCCTGGCGAAACTAGCGAGTATTTTTTAAAAGACATTTCTAGCAAACTAGGGCTAAAATACGAGCTTTTACTAAGCGAGCTAAGGGCGAATGCGCTGTTTTTTGAGGGATTTTTGGTGCCTGATACCTATAAAATCCCGCTTGGCATGAGCGAAAAGCATTTGATATTTTACCTAGTAAATTTATCAAAAAAAATCCACGAAGAACGCTCGACTAAGATCTTTGGCACCTTTAATCAAAAAGAGTGGGAAAACTACATAATAATCGCCTCAATTATCCAAAAAGAAGCCGCAAACGAAGATGAAATGCCGTTGGTGGCATCAGTGATCTATAACCGCCTAAAAAAAGGCATGAAACTACAAATGGACGGCACGCTAAACTACGGCTTATACAGCCACGAGAAAGTCACCCCACAGCGCATAGCAAATGATAATACTAGATTTAATACCTATAAATTCGCAGGACTTCCAGAAGGGGCTGTGTGCACAGTATCTTTGTCGGCTATAAGAGCAGCGATTTTTCCTAAAAAGACAGATTATTTATACTTCGTTCGCGATAGAAAAACTGGCAAGCATATTTTCAGCACAAACTATGACGCCCATCTAAATGCTATAAAAGCTGGTAGAAAGTAGGAATTCTAGATTTAGCAAGTTTTAATGCCTAGTTTTAATGGGCAGGAATTCTAGATCAGGAATTCTAAATTTACAAGCAAAATCTAGAATTCCTATATTTATTGCGCAGATATTGCCTAGGAATTCTAGATTTAAATTATATTTTTATAAGGAATTCTAGAATTCCTTATAAAAAAGGGGCAAAACTAGAATTGAATTCTAGTTTGTAAAGATTTTATTACATACCCTCAAATGGATTTGTAACAACCTCGTTGCGATCAACGATATATGGGATAAGAGCTGCTTGACGAGCTCTTTTAATAGCACGCTCAACCATCTCTTGGTATTTTTTGCTAGTGCCAGTTAGACGGCGAGGCATGATTTTAAAGCGTTCTGAAAGGCAGTATTTTAGCATTGATGTATCTTTGTAATCAATAAACTCAACCTTTGCCTCTGAGTAGCGGCAGTATTTTTTGCTATATTTTCTTTTTTCAGCCATTTGTTATCCTTTTTTAAAATGGTATTTCGTCTTCTTTATCTAAGTCAATCTCTGGTAGTTTTTCTTCTTGTTGTGGGGCTCTTTGCTGGCGAGCGAAATTTGCGTTATTTGCTCCATTTGCGCCTTGATTAAAACCTTGGTTTACATTTCCCCCAAAGTTATTTGCGCTTTGGCTAGGGTTTTGATATCCGCCATCAAATGAGCCATAATTAGCACTTCCAGCATTATAGTTAGCATTGCTGCCATTATAGCTTTGATTGCTGTGGTTTTGGCTAGCGTAATTTTGACTAGCGTAGTTTTGGTTACTATAGTTTTGGTTAGCGTAGCCACCATCATTGTAGCCATTATCATAGCCACCGCCATTATAGCCGTTATTTGAGCCACTTTCTTTTGAGCCTAGCATTTCCATACTTTCTACTGTTACAGAGTGCTTTGAGCGGTTTTGTCCGTTTTGGTCTTGCCATTGCTCTAGCATTAAACGACCCTCAATAAGCACTTTTGAGCCTTTTTGAAGGTATTGATTTGCTACCTCTGCTATGCGACCCCAAAAAGTAAGGTCTATAAAGCAAACCTCTTCTCTTATCTCGCCATTTACATTTGCCTTGCGATTTACCGCAATACCAGTTTTTGCCACTGGTGTGCCTTTGCCCTGAGTGTATTTTAGCTCTGGGGCGCGAGTGAGATTTCCTACCAAGATTACTTTGTTAAAAGACATTTTTTACTCTTTGTTTTCTTCTTTTGCTTCTTCTTTAGTGGCTTTTGGTGCGCGTGGCTCAGACTTTTTGATTTGGTTTAGTTTTTCGCCGCGGCTTAGTTTTTCCCAAGCTGCTATTTCGCGTTTTGTCTCGTATTTTACGACCAAGAAGCGAATGATATCTTCGTTAATGCGGATATTGCGCACTAGCTCTTCAATTAGAGCTGTCGGTGCCTCAAAATAGCATACTTTATACACGCCACGCTCAAATTTGTCTATTTTATACGCTAGTTTGCGTGTGCCCATGTCTTGCCAAGATGTGATTTTACCGCCGTTTTTGGTGATTACACCCTCGATGAAATCAACTCTTGCTTTTACTTCTGTTTCTTCAAGCGTAGGCTTGATGATAAGAAGAACCTCGTAGTGTTTCATTTATCTCTCCTTGTGGATATTTAGCTCTTTGCCATAGCAAAGGGCAAGGATTTTTGTCTTTAGCAATTCTAGACCTGCGCCTTTAAATTCCAAAAAACAAGCGTAGATTTTAGCTAAAATATGCTTAATGTTTGCTGTGTTTTGCGATAATGCTTGAGAGTTTTAGCAATTCTGAGCGTAAAAAAAGCTCTTTATCCATGAAATTTTTTGGCTTTTTAAGCTCATAATCACAAGCATTTAAATGCGCAAAAATATCATAAAACATAGGCAAAGAAAAGCGGCTTGCCTGCGCTTTTAGCTCAGCTTCTACATGTGCTGGAAGTGCGTAACCTAGGAATTCTTGAAGCTTTGCGTTAGGTTTTAGTTTTAGTCCTGAGTGGACAAGAAAAAGGCGGTAAAATGATTTATAAAGCGCAGCTAAAAAAACGCTTTCTTCTATGCTATTTGCATCAAAATACTGCGCAATTTTTGCACTTGCATCGTGGCTTTTTAAAAGCGTGTTAAAAAGTGTATCAAAGCTAATGGCATTTAGACTTGAGACTAGTTTTGCGATTAGTTCGTCATTTAATTCTAGCCCTGAAATAGCAATGCGGTTTAGCTCTGAGGTAGCAAGATATACATTTTCATTATGAATATGATAAATGCGTAATAAAAGCGCAGGATTTGCGTTTGTAATGCCTAGTTTTTTTGCGTGATTTAGCAGAATTTCGCTAGCTTCGCTGTCGTTTTTTGGCACAAAAAAGCGAGCAAAATTAGCACCAAAAACCTTTGCTTGTTCTGCTACATTTTTTTGCACTCCATCGTGAAGCTCATAAACAAAAATCGCAGAGCTATTAGCAAGGCTAACAAGGGCTTTTAGCTCTTTTAGCGGGATTTTTTTATCAGTTTTGATGTGTAAAATACTTACATCTCCAAAAAGCGAGTTTTGATCAATTTGCGATTTTGCTCTATTAAAATCATACTCATCAAAGCTAAGTGTGAGTTTATCTCCATTAAAGCGTGAGAGATATTCTTTGGCATAAAGCTCTATTTGATAGCTATCATCTCCATAAAACATAAAAAAATAGGGTATATCCTTACCTTTTAGTATAAAATCTAGATCTTTTTTATACATCTAGTTTCTCCACGACTTTGCCGATGATTTTAGCACTTGCGATATCACTTGAGATGATACGCACACGCACTCTTGAAAGCAGTGGGCAAGTGAAGTTTGGCAGGATTATCCTAGCGCCTTTTAGCTCATCATCAAGCCTAGCAATAAGTGGCTCACTGATCTCACTAATGTAGCAAATAAAGTCTTTACCAATGTTTTGCTCTGCCCATCTAGCAAACTTTCTATCCATAAAATCAAAGGCTACTTTATCAGCTTCTCTTTCTTTTATATTTAGCTCCTCGCAAGTGGCTTCAATGCCCTCTAACAAATAATTATAGAGCTTATCGTCTTTTGCTAACTGCGCTTTTAAAAGGCGGTGTAAAATAAGGTCGCTATAACGCCTAATAGGGCTAGTAAAATGCGTATAAGTCTCAAACCCTAGCCCAAAATGCCCACTGCTAGTGTGCGAGTACTCGGCTCTTTTTTGCGCTTTTATTATTAGTTTATCAGCATCTTCTCTTATGCCTAGTTCATTTGCTTTGCTTTGGATTTTGGCTATCATCAAAGCAAAGTCGCTCTCATACTGTGCCTCTATGCCAAGGGCGGCTAAATCATCAAGCAAGAAGCTTATTTTTTTTATATCAGCTGGGGCGTGATTGCGAAATACTCCTTTGCTTATCATTTTTGCAGCGGCCTTATTTGCTAGGAGCATACAATCTTCTATCAAAGCATGGCTTGGCGTCTCGCTCTCAAAATGTGTGCTAGCTATGAGCCCATCATCATTAAGGCTCATTTTTAGCTCTTTTGAGCGAAAATCAAAGCCCTTTTTTAATCTAATTTGTTTTAGTCTTTGCGTGATTTTGTGTAGTGGCAAAAGCCAATCTAGAATTCCTTGTTCACAGCCGCTTTTATTTTCTAAAATTTTATCTACTTCATTATAAGTAAAACGCTTTTTGCTTTTTATAATCGCAGAAAAAAGCTCTTCTTTTTTTACGCTTAGATCGTCATTTAAGCTGATTTTAAAAGTAAATGCTAATCGTGGCTCATCAGGCCTTAGCGAGCAGATATTTTCGCTTAGAGTTCGTGGCAGCATAGGCACACTTTTGTGCGGAAAATATATAGAAAAACAGCGGTTTTTTGCTTCTTTATCAGTAGCACTAAACGCACTTACATACTCGCTAACATCGGCTATTGCTACATAAAGTGCGTTTTTGCTAGTATCGTAGTAAATAGCATCATCAAAGTCTTTTGCATCATCAGGGTCAATGGTGCAAAATGGCAAATGCTGTAAATCCACTCGCTCTTTATACATGCTAGGATCTACCGCATCTCCCCACGCTCTTGCCTCGTCCTGGCAAGCTGGGCTGAATTCATCTTTTTTATTATATATAGCAAGGGAGATTTTCTCATCTATATTTGGATCAGTTATTAGCCCTAGAACTTCGGTTATTTCATTATTTGCGTTATTTATTTTTAGCAGAGTGCCAAGGGGCAGGGCTTTTAGGGATTTTTGGCTAGCTTTTAGAGCTAGGCTAAGACCATTTTGGATATTTACGCCTAGAACTGCCCCACCAAAGCGTTTTAGATACACTAGGCTAGTTTCATTTGCAGGTTCTAGCACGGCTAGGATTTTTGCGCTTTGGCGAGATTTTTTATTTGAGAGTAGATGAGCCACTACTATATCGCCAAGGTGCGCACCACCAAGATTTTTGCTCTCAACTACGATATCACGCATGGGCTTGTCGCTAAATACTTCTATAAAGCCCACGCCCCTTGCGTTTATATCAAGGCGACCTGTTATAAAACCATTGTTTAGATATGCTTTGCCTTTGTGAAAGCTAATTGCTTTTAGGAATTCTAGAATTCTTAGGGCTTCTTTACATTTAGCATTTGGCTTACTAGCCCCACGACTAAGGGTTTCTAAAAAATATCTCACACGCCTACTTTTTCTAATGCTTGATTAAAGGTGCTTTCATTTAGTCCAGCAGTTTTTAGATTTTCTTTAGCAGCAGCTATGCCTTCTTCGCTAAATTTTGAAAATACATTAACTACATTTTTAACTACATTTAGCACTGCTGAGTAGAGTTTTATCTCAGCTGGGGCATTAGCAAAATCATTTATGTATAAAATGCTCTCAACCATTTTATACTCAAAGTTCCATTGCTCCAAGATTTTAGCTGTTACTCTCTCGCTATCTACGCCAACTAGCGATATTTCAAGCTCGCTTAGCTCTTTTGGACTTTTAATCTCAGCAAAGGCTTTTTTAAACTTATCTGCTTTGCCACTCTCTATTAGCTCTTTTGCGATGATGATTTTACCAACTTCCATAAGAAAGCTCGCTGGCGAAATTACATTTAAAAACTCTCCGCCAAGCTTTTTACACCAATCAAACGCTAGAGCATTTTGGGTGCTTACTATATCTAAAAACTGCTCAGAGTTTAGACTATATGGACCAAGGTCGATTTTAAAGCTTTGTTTAATAGCACCATATAGCGCAAAACCACGAATTGTCGCCATGCCAAATAGATTTACAGCTTGGTCTATCTCTCTAATCTCGCGTGAAAAGCCATAAAGTGGGCTGTTTGCTGAGTGTAAGATATTTGCTGTTAGCATAGGGTCTTTTTTGATGACATCTATTAGCTCGCCGATTGCTGCGTTTTCATCACGGCAAATTTGCTGGATTTTAACCACAGTATCATCAAGTGGCGGTAGAGTTTTTATGCTTTTATAAATTGCATCATTCATAGCTTTGCCTTTTAGAAAAAAAATTGCGCAATTATAATAAAAAAAAATTAAATTTTGCCAAAATTTTAAAAATTTTTCAGCACTTTTGGCTATAATCGCAAAATCAATTTTTCTAAAAGGATTAAAAATGGCTGTTACAGTTTATTACGATAAAGACTGCGATTTGAGCATAATCAAATCAAAAAAAGTAGCAATGATAGGCTTTGGCTCACAAGGTCACGCACACGCTGAAAACTTACGCGATAGCGGCGTAGAAGTTGTTGTTGGACTTCGCCCAAATGGTAGCTCAGCAAAAAAGGCAGAGGCAAAAGGCTTTAAAGTACTAAGTGTAGCAGAGGCTACAAAATACGCTGATGTTATTATGATTTTAACCCCAGATGAGCTTCAAAGCGAGATTTTTGCTAACGAAATCGAACCAAACCTAAGCGAAGGCAAGGCTATTGCTTTTGGTCACGGCTTTAATGTTCATTTTGGTCAAATCAAAGCGCCAAAAGGCGTGGATTGCATCATGATAGCACCAAAAGCCCCAGGCCATACAGTAAGAAGCGAGTTTGTAAATGGCGGTGGAATTCCTGATCTAATCGCTGTTGCCCAAGACGCAACTGGCAAAGCAAAAGAACTTGCTCTAAGCTATGCTAGCGCAATCGGCGGTGGTCGCACAGGTATCATCGAGACTACATTTAAAGACGAGACTGAGACTGATCTATTTGGCGAACAAGCTGTGCTATGTGGCGGTCTATGCGCGCTAATTAATGCTGGCTTTGAGACGCTAGTTGAGGCTGGATATGAGCCTGAGATGGCGTATTTTGAGTGCTTACACGAGCTAAAACTAATTGTAGATCTAATTTACCAAGGCGGTATGGCTGATATGCGCTACTCTATTTCTAATACAGCCGAATACGGCGACTATGTAAGCGGCCAAAGAGTAGTAAATGAAACATCAAAAGCTGCTATGAAACAAATCCTAAAAGAAATTCAAGATGGCACCTTTGCTAAAAACTTCATTTTAGAGCGCAAAGCAGGCTATGTGAAAATGAACGCAGAGCGCGCTATCACAGCCAACTCGCTAATAAGCAAAACAGGCGATAAGCTAAGAGCGATGATGCCGTGGATCGCCAAAGGCAAAATAGTAGATAAAGATAAAAACTAAGAGTTTTTCTTTTGAGTCCAAAAATAAAAGGGGCGGGCAAAACCGCCTCAAAATCTAAGCCAAAGAATTCTAGCAGGAATTCTAGATTAAATTCTAAAAAAAGACCTTTTAATGTAACAAAAGCTTTGTTAGCTGTTTTTGTGCTAGTCATGCTAGTGTGGCTAGCTGCTCTTATGATGATAAAGGAAGAACCACAAGCAAAAAAAGCAAACCTAGCCCAAAATAATAACACACAAAAAATCCACGAACTACTAGAGAGTAAAAAGAAAAAAAGCTCTGTTTTAGACGAGCAAAACAGCAGCCAAGCAATAAGCCAAAAAATAAGCAAAGACAATAAAATTGCTAATATCTACGAAGAAATCAGCGATGAAAAACTTAAAGAATTCTCTAAAAAACTACAAGAACAAAAAGAAGAGTTTATCGCTAAAACTCTAATAGAGCAAAATATAAGCGAACAAAACGCTAGCAAAGAGCAAAGTACTTTTGAAAAAACAGCCGAGCAAGCTTTAAAATACAGCTACAGCGCAAACTCTCACTCCAAGCGAAAATCTCACAAAGCCCCAAACGGGGGGCCAAAACTAGCTATCATAATGGATGATATAAGCACAAATGCACAAGTAAGAGAGCTAAAAAAGCTTAGTATAAAAGTAACGCCTAGCATTTTTCCGCCTGAGAAAGAGCATCCAAAAACCGCCGAGCTAGCAAAGGAATTTTCTGTTTATATGGTGCATTTGCCTCTACAAGCTCTAAACTACACAAACGAAAAAGCAAATACTTTACATACAGGCGATAGCAAAGAAAAAATCTCCCAGCGCATAAAGGATATAAAAAAGGACTTTAAGGGCGTAAAATACATAAATAATCACACCGGCTCAGACTTTACTAGCGATTTTAAAAGCACGCTAGCCTTGCTTGCTGAGCTAAAAAATAGTGAAATTTACTTCATTGACAGCCTTACAACAAACAAAAGCACCGTGCTTGATGCTAGCAAGAAACTAGGGCTAAAATATGCTTATAGAGATGTTTTTTTAGATAATGAACAAAATGTAAGCAAAATCCTAAAAATGATAAATAAAGCAGTTGCGGTGGCAAAAAAAGATGGCGTAGCAATTGCGATTTGTCATCCTTACAAAAGCACTTTTGAAGCTCTCAAAATCGCACAAAAAGACGCATTTAATGGCATTGAATTGGTGTATGTGGATAAAATCTATGAGTACTACAAATAATCTAGAATTCCAAGATGAAAATCTAGAATTCCCTAGTTCTAATCTAGAATTCCCAGCCAAACTAGAACTAAAGGGGCAAATAGCAAAAAAGCTTTTGCGTCTTAAAAAACCGCCAAAAGAGCTGTTTTTCAAAGGCGATACTAGTCTTTTAAGCTGTCCTATTGTAGCAATGGTAGGCTCTCGCAAATGCTCAAAATACACGCAAAACTTGATTTTAAATCTCTCAGCTATGCTTAAAAAGCATGGAGTTGTAGTAATTAGCGGTGGGGCAATAGGCGCTGATACTTTCGCTCACGAAGGCGCCTTGCCACGCACCATAGGCGTGTTTGCAAACAGCCTTGATATGATTTATCCAGCCCAAAACGAAGGCATAATAAAGCAGATTTATAAGCGCGGTCTTGCTTTAAGCGAGTTTGCTAGCTCACATGCGCCAAGAAGCTACGATTTTTTAGCCAGAAACCGCATAGTAGTAGGGCTAAGTGATGCTGTAGTAATCGCCCAAGCTGATATAAAATCAGGCTCAATGTCTAGCGCAAACTACGCAAAGAGCGCAAAAATTCCCCTTTTTGGCTTGCCTCAGCGCAAGGGTGAGAGCAATGGGACAAATATGCTTATCTGCAGAGGCGATATGAAACTTTTAGATGATTTTGAGAGCTTTGCGCTGTCTTTTGGCGCTGAGCCTTTTGTGAGTTTAAGTGAGCAAAAGAGCAGAAAGGGTGATGAAATTCTAGAATTCCTTAGCGTAAATAATGATTTTAACGCAGCCTACGCACGCTTTGGCGACAAGCTTTTTGAGTATGAGATTGAAGGGCTTGTAGCAATTGATGGGGCTTTTGTGAGGGTGCTGTGATAATCGCTCTTGATATAGGCTTAAAGCGCATTGGCGTTGCTGTTTGCCCTGATAAAAAGACTATTTTGCCTAGCACGGCGATTTTGCGAAAAAATCGCAATCAAGCAGCAAGAGATACTAGCCAAATGCTAAAAGAAAAAAACGCAAGCACGCTTGTTGTAGGTGTGCCGCTTGGTGGGGCTAGCGAAGATGAGATGAGACGCAGGATAGAGCATTTTTGCAGCTTACTTGATACGGATTTAGAGCCGGTTTTTGTAGATGAGAGCTTTTCTAGCGCTGATGCTAGCAAGCTTTTGGCTGGGGGCTACTCAAAAAGCCGTGATGGCAAGCTTGATAGCCTCTCAGCTTGCGAGATTTTAAGGCGGTATTTGTGTTTAAAGAGTATTTAAAAGAGCTTTTAGGCAGCGATTTTGATAGTGTTTGGGCTAGCTTTTTTGCGCCAAAAAAATCTGGCTTTTTCATCACTGATAAGAGCGCAAAAAAGCGAATTTTAGAGCAATTTAAGGGCGCAAAAGAGCTCTTTGATAACTTTTATATTTATGATGATAAAAGCGCACTTAGTCATAGTGAGTTTTTTAGCTCAGGGCAAATATATATCCAAAATCCTAGCTCATATCTTGCTACCTTGTTTTTAGAGCTTTGCATGGGCGATGAGTTTTGTGATATGTGCGCAAGCCCAGGCGGTAAGAGCATAGCGCTTTTTAGCCGCTTTGCTGGCATTAGCGGGGCCGCTATAGAGTATGATAAAAGCCGCTTTTTTACCCTCAGGCAAAACCTAGAAAAATACGCATTAAAAGGCATTAGAGCCTATAACAAAGACGCAAGGAGCATTGCAAAAACATGCGCAAATCGCTTTGATAAAATCATGCTTGATGCGCCTTGTTCGTCATATTCGCACTTCAATCAGGCTTTTAGCGAAAAATCTCCAAAAGAGCTAAAAGCCATAGCTAGACTTCAAAAAGGGCTTTTAAACGCAGCACTATACGCTTTAAAAGACGGCGCAGAGATGATTTATAGCACTTGTACTTTTTTTAGCGCTGAAAATGAAGAAGTGATAGAAAATGCGCTGAACTCACGCTTTAAGCTAGAGATTTTGCCACTAGATTTTGAGCAGTTTTTTAGCAGCCAAAATGCTGCCCCAAAAATCATGCCACGCAAATACGGCGTGCTTATTTTGCCAGATGAGCTTTATAGTGGATTTTATATTTGTAAGCTAAGAAAAGTTTGCCAAAAAGAGCAAAATTAACAAAAATTTTTTAAAATAATCTAGAATTCTTAGCAAAGCAGAGAAAATGAGATATTTTTTGATGCTAGCGATGTTTATGCCTTAGGCTAGGGTGGATATCAGCCCTTATTCTAGATGGTAAAAGTTTTCTAGAATTCTTTAGAGAATTTTGGAATTCGATATGGAATTTTAGAATTCCTAGATTGCTCCCTCTGCTTTACTCCCTCGCAATGACGGAATTTTTAATGAGATCCCCCGAAGGGGTCGGGGGATGACACAAGGCGTACTATGTCATCCCCCAGCTTGACTGGGGGATCTCGGTGCTAAGGAATTCTAAAATTATCTGTCTATGTTATCCTCGGGCTTGACTGGGGGATCTCGGTGCTAAGGAATTCTAAAATTATCTGTGATGAGATCATGGGGTTAAGCCCGAGAGAATTTTAAAATTCCCTAGTCCAAATTTTTTAGAATTTTCTAGGGAATTCTACGGAATTCTAGAATTTTCTAGCAACTCTTACTCTACAATCTCATCCCAAAAGCTCTCTAATAGTAGCGAGTAAGCCCTAAGCGCAGATTGTTCTCTTATATAATCTCTATCTCCGCTAAAATGACACTCTCTAACCTCGCAGTGCTCGTCATTTGCCACTGCTATATACACTAGTCCTACTGGCTTTTCTCTACTTCCCCCGCCAGGTCCAGCAATACCGCTAATTGCTATAGCAAAATCAGCCCCTGACATATTTAAAGCCCCTTTTGCCATTTGCGCTACGCACTCATGGCTAACGGCACCTTTTGTTTTTAGCACAGCCTCATCCACGCCTAGCCAGACATTTTTGATGTGATTTGAGTAGGTTACAAGAGAGCCTGAAAACACCTCGCTAGCTCCTGAGATAGAGCCTAATTTAGCAGCCACTAGCCCAGCTGTGCAACTCTCAGCAAAGCTTAGATATAGCCCCTTAGCTTTTAGGCATGGGACGATAAATTCTGCGATGTTATCGCCTTTTATGAAGTGCTTTTTAAACCTTTCATTTACACTGGCTAAAAACTCGTCAATTTGACCGAATTTTTGATTTGTCGCACGCACCAAAACAAGCTCAGGCAAGATTTGGCTAGTAAAAATATTTACATTAAAACTATCAGCAAGAGAGGCTAGCAAGCTAAGAGCTTCATCTTTATTTACAGCATTTAGCATGAAGTTTTCTGTGCGAGTGGTATTTTCTAGCAAGAATACAGGCAAAGCCTTATTAGGAGAAGCTTTTAAGAGATTTATTTTAGCCTCTAAAATTTGGGCTACAAAAGAGTTTTCTATAAAAAGCTCAGTTCTGCTTGGCATTAAAGTCTCGTTTTTTAGCTCAAGCGAGTCGCTACTTAGAGTACAAAGAATTTTTGAGATTGTATAAAAGTTGCTTTCATTTGCGATAATGGTAAGATAATCATAGTTTTTGGCTAAATTTTCTATCTTAAAAGGCAGTTCTTTGTCGCTATTGCCGATGTAAGAAATAAGCGGTGTGTGCGAAAAATGCTCTTTAAAACGCTTTAAAATATAGTCCATAAAAGGCTCATTTATGTGAATTTCTTCTCCAACGATGATTAAAATATGTCTCAAGGCCTACCTTTAAAAATCTAGAATTCCTAGAAAAATTTTTCATTATTCTAGCAAAATAAAAGTTATTTTTATGTAATTTTTGCTAAAATTGCCGAATTTTTACACAAAAAAGGCTTATTTTATGGACTACAAAGATACATTATTATTGCCAAATACTGATTTTGCCATGCGTGCTAACTTGCCTGAAAACGAGCCAAAGCGTTTTGCAAAGTGGCAAAAAGAAGGCGCTTATGCCAAAATGAAAGCAAACCGCAAGAATGCTAGCGCAAGCTTTTGCTTACACGATGGCCCTCCATATGCAAACGGACACATTCACATCGGCCACGCACTAAATAAAATTTTAAAAGATATAATCGTAAAAACGCATTATTTTAGCGGGCAGAGCGTGCGATACACGCCAGGCTGGGACTGCCATGGTTTGCCTATTGAGCAGCAAGTTGAAAACAAATTAGGCCAAAAGAAAAAAACCGCCTCAAAAGCTGAGATTAGAGAGCATTGTAGGACTTGGGCTAGCGAGTTTATAAATATACAAAGAGATGAGTTTAAAGCCCTTGGCGTCATAGCTGATTGGGATGAGCCGTATCTTACGATGAAATACGCCTTTGAAGCTGATATTTACAAAGCTCTTTGTGCGGTGGCAAAAAAGGGGCTTTTAATAGAGCGTTCTAAGCCTGTGTTTTGGAGCTGGGCAGCACGCTCAGCCCTAGCTGAGGCCGAGGTAGAATATGAAGAAAAAGAAGACTACAGCATTTTTGTAGCCTTTGGCCTAAGCCCAGAAGCAGAGCAAAAAATAGGCGCAAAAGGCGCAAGGGCTGTGATCTGGACTACGACTCCTTGGACTTTGGTAGCAAATCAAGGCATAAGCCTAAATCCAAATGAAACCTACGCGCTAACTGCTGAAAATCTAATCTTTGCTAAGCCTTTAATAGAGAGCGTGGTAGCGCAGGGGCTAAGCAAGGGCGAGATTATAAAAGAGTTTAAAAGCACAGAGTTAGAAGGATTATGCGCTATAAATCCGCTAAATGGTAGAAAATCACTATTTATGCTTGGAGAGCATGTTTTAATGGATGGTGGCTCAGGTCTAGTTCATACAGCACCAGGACATGGAGAGGATGATTATTTCGTAAGTCTTAAATACAATGTAGAAGTTATAATGCCTGTTGATGAGGGCGGCTGCTATGATGAGACTTTAAGGCTTAAAGAGCTTCTAGCTAAAGACCTGCTTGATGAGTTTATAGGCATGCATATTTTTAAGGCAAATGACCGCATCGTAGAGCTTTTAGGCGAGTTTGCTCTAAAAGTTAGCAAGTTTACACACAGCTATCCATTTTGCTGGAGAACGCATAAGCCTGTGATTTATAGAGCGACAAAGCAATGGTTTATCTCAATGGATAGCCCAAAACTAAGTGGCGGACGCTCTTTAAGACAAGTTGCTTTAAGTGAGCTTGAAAATGTAGAGTTTATCCCAGCTACGGGCATAAAGCGCATTAGCTCAATGATAGAAAATCGCCCTGATTGGTGTATTTCACGCCAAAGAGACTGGGGCGTGCCGATTGCGTTTTTTAGGCACAAGGGTAGTAAAGACCCGATTTTTGATGAAGAAGTACTGGAGCGTATTGCTAGCATTTTTGAACAAAAGGGCTGTGATGCGTGGTGGGAGCTAGAAATTAGCGAGCTTTTGCCAAAAAATAGTAAATACAAAGCAGATGAGCTAGAAAAAGTCTATGATATACTTGATGTGTGGTTTGATAGTGGCTCAACATGGAATGCTGTGCTAAAAAGCGGTAACTACGATGCAGGCGGTTTTAAGGCTGATATGTATCTAGAAGGTTCTGACCAGCACAGAGGTTGGTTTCAAAGCTCTCTTTTGCTAAGCTGTGCGATAAATGAGTGTGCTCCGTTTAAATCAGTGCTAACTCATGGCTTTACAGTAGATGGCAAGGGCGAAAAAATGAGTAAAAGCAAGGGCAATGTCGTCTCCCCTGATGCTGTGGCCAAAGAATACGGCGTAGAGATTTTGCGCCTTTGGGTGGCATTAAGTGATTATACAGATGATTTAAAAATCAGCCCTGATATCCTAAAGCAAACTGCTGAACAATACCGAAAAATTCGTAATACAATTCGCTTTTTGCTAGCAAATACAAATGATTTAAAAGAGATAAAAACTGATAATTTTACTTTTATTGATAAGTGGATTTTAAGCCGAGCTAGCAAGACTTTTAGCGCAGTTTCGGGGTGCTTTAAAAGCTATGATTTTTCAAAAGGCTTTAATATCTTATTAGGCTTTTTAAGTGGGGATTTGAGCGGAATTTATCTTGATATTTGTAAAGACCGCCTTTACTGCGATAGCAAAAACTCAGCTCGTAGAATCTCAGCCCAGTCAGCCATGAGTCTTATAGCAAAGGGGCTTTTAAGCCTTGTAGCACCTACGCTTACTTACACAGTAGATGAGGCTTTAAACTCAGCCCCAAATGTGGTAAAAGGGGATTGGAGCGATGTATTTAGCATAAGTGAGTTTAAGCTTGATTTTGATTTTGACATTGATGCAAGCTTTTTGCTAGCTAGTAGAGAGCTATTTAACGAAAGCATTGATAAACTAAAAAAAGATAAAATCATAAAAAGCACCTTAGAGCTTGAGCTTGTTACTGATAGTAGAAGAATTTTAGCTCTTTGTGATGAATTTGGCGATGATATTAGTGATTTTTATGGTGTTAGTGCTGTGGTAGCAAAAGAGAGTAATGAGGTGCTTTGTAAGTTTGTTTGTGATGAGGCAAACTTTAGCACGCAAAAAGCCAGTGCTTACAAATGTCCTCGCTGTTGGAAGTTTAATGCCAGCAAGGCCGATACTCTCTGCCCTCGCTGCGAGGCTGTAATGGAGAGCAAATGAGCCCAGTGCCAAGCTGGCTTGTAGTAGCTACTATTGTGATTTTAACAGCACTTACACTAAGCGCTGTGTATCTAGTAAATAAAGGAAAGAAATGATAAGTTTAAAAGAAGCTTTAAAGCTTGATAATAATGGTATAGTAGAGCTTAGAAAAGAACTAAAAGAAAAAATAAAAGCAAACTCTCATTTAGGCGCATATATAGAACAGCTTACAAATACAGAGCTTAGCGATGAATATTCTGGAATTCCCATCGCTATAAAAGATAATATCCAAGTAAAAAACTGGCCCATTACAAGCTGTTCAAAAATACTTCAAGGCTACATCGCCCCATATAACGCTACTGTAATAGAAAAAATGCTCAGCAGTGGTTTAGCGCCTTTTGGACGAACAAATATGGACGAGTTTGCTATGGGAAGCACGACTGAATCAAGCTTTTATGGCAAAACCTTAAATCCACTTGATAATGCCTATGTGCCCGGTGGCAGCAGCGGCGGGTCTGCGTGTGCTGTAAGTGCTGGTATTGCTCTAGCTGCGCTTGGTAGTGATACTGGCGGTTCTATCCGCCAGCCAGCAGCCTTTTGTGGTTGCGTGGGATTTAAGCCAAGCTATGGCAGGGTTAGTCGCTATGGGCTAGCAGCCTACTCATCAAGCCTAGACCAAATTGGGCCCATTACAAGAAGCGTAGAAGACGCAGCTATTTTATACGATATAATAGCAGGCTATGATGAGCGAGATACTACTAGCGCAAATATAGAGTTTACAAGCACAGCTGATAAGCTAGATGCAAACAAAAAATACAAAATCGCCCTAGTAAAAAACTACACAGACGAAGCCAGCGATGAGGTAAAAAAAGCAATTTATCTAGCTGCCGATAAATTAAAAGAAGCTGGCCACGAAATAAGCGAAGTAAGTCTAAGTAGCGCAAAATACGCAATTGCAGCTTACTATATCATAGCCACTGCTGAGGCTAGCACAAACCTTAGTCGCTATGATGGCGTAAGATACGGCAGGCGTGGCGAGGCTGGGAGCCTTGGAGCAATGTATGCTAGCACAAGAGGTGAGGGCTTTGGTGTTGAGGTTCAAAGGCGTATGCTTCTTGGCACTTTCGTGCTAAGTAGCGGCTACTACGATGCTTATTATATCAAAGCGCAAAAAGCAAGAGCTTTTATTAGCAAGGCTTATGAGAGCGTTTTAGAGGGCGCGGATGCTTTGCTAATGCCTGTTGCGCCGCACGCTGTTTATAAGTTTGGCGAGCTAAAAGACCCACTTACTGCTTATCTAAGCGATGTTTATACAGTTAGTGTCAATCTTGCTGGTTTGCCAGCTATCTCTGTGCCAGTTAGCAAAAACGCTGATGGGCTAAATATTTCAGCGCAGATTGTAGGGGCACAGTGGGAGGAACAAAAGGTGCTAGATATTGCTAGTTCGCTAGAAAGAGCGTGTAAATAAAAAGGCTTTTGGCGATTTGTCTCGCAGCACTATTACACCAAAATCCTGCGGAAATGCGCACGGCTCGGTGAACTATATGTTCTACCCACGCCGTGCGCACCGCAGGCTTTTGGCATACTAGCACCACGATACTAGAATCGCCGATTGCTTGGTGAGTTTTTATAGAAATTCTAGAATTCCCCAAGAATTCTAGATTTTATATTTTAGAAATCACAGATTTTTAAAATATAAAATCAGCAAAGGATAAAAGATGAATATACTTAAAAAAGCTCTTACTTTTGAAGATGTGCTTTTGGTGCCACAATACTCAGAAATACTGCCAAAAGAAGTAGACATAACTACAAAATTCACAAAAAACATTAACCTAAATATCCCACTAGTATCAGCTGCTATGGATACAGTTACTGAGACTCGTGCGGCTATTGCTATGGCTCGGCTTGGTGGTATAGGTGTAATTCACAAAAATATGGATATAGAAAGCCAAGTAAAGCAGATAAAAAGAGTAAAAAAAAGCGAGAGCGGTATTATCTTTGATCCAGTTTTTGTTCACCCTGATGATAGTGTGAGCCAGGCACTAGAGATTATGTGTGAGTATCACATCTCTGGTGTGCCTGTGGTAGATGAAGATAAAACCTTGCTAGGAATTCTTACAAATCGTGATTTGCGCTTTGAGAAAGACTTTGATAGAAAAGTAGGCGAGGTGATGACAAAAATGCCACTAATCACCGCACCAAAAGGCTGCACGCTTGATGATGCTGTTAAAATCTTTGCTGGAAATAAAGTAGAAAAACTACCTATAGTAGATGATAATAACAAGCTTGTAGGCCTAATCACTATAAAAGATCTAAAAAAGAAAAAAGAATATCCAAACGCAAATAAAGATGAGCTTGGCAGACTAAGAGTGGCTGCTGCTATCGGTGTAGGTGGACTAAATAGAGCAAAGGCTCTGGTAGAAGCTGGGGTTGATGTGCTTGTCATGGACTCAGCCCACGGACATACAAAAGGCATAATTGATACACTAAAAGCTATCAAAAAAGAGCTAAATATAGATGTAGTTGTGGGAAATATCGCAAATCCAGCCGCTGTAAAAGACCTAATAGATGCAGGAGCTGATGCGATAAAAGTAGGTATTGGACCAGGCTCAATTTGTACTACTCGCATAGTCTCAGGCGTGGGTGTGCCACAAATCACAGCTATAAGCGACTGCGCAGATGTAGCTAGAAGCTATGGTGTGCCTATCATCGCAGATGGTGGTATCAAGTACTCAGGCGACATCGCAAAAGCTCTAGCTGTTGGGGCAAGCTCAGTTATGATAGGCTCGTTATTTGCAGGTTGTGATGAGAGCCCTGGAGATATAGTAACTTTTGAGGGTCGTCAGTATAAGAGCTACCGTGGTATGGGTAGCCTTGGGGCTATGAGCAAAGGCAGCTCAGAGCGCTACTTTCAAGAAGGCACCGCTGCTGAAAAACTAGTGCCAGAGGGCATAGAAGGACGCGTGCCGTATGCTGGGGCAATGGCTAGCGTAGCTCATCAGCTATTAGGCGGTGTGCGAAGCTCTATGGGGTATTGTGGCTCTGCTAGCATAAGCGAGTTTTGGGCTAAGGCTGCTTTTGTGGAGATTACTAGCGCAGGTCTTAGAGAGAGCCATGCTCACGATGTAATTATCACAAGAGAAGCACCAAACTATAAATTAAAAGGTGGTAATTAAAGGCTTGTTTTTTGTAGGTTGGCTCAGCTTGAGGGCGAATTTTGCTAAAGTGCTTTTGCGCAGCCCAGCTCGTTCTGGCGAAACTTCTTTGCTTCGCAACCCGCTGGGTGCGGCAGTTTTCTACGCTCGCCGCTGAATTTGTGGTGTTTTTGATAGCAGCGGCGAGCTTGAAATTTGGCCGCACAATTTTACCAGCCGCTGCCGCGGACACGGCTAGCGCTGCAAGCACTTTAGCAAAATTCCTGCCACAATTAGAGTCGTAGTCATAAGTAAAAAACTAGAATTCCTTAGGAATTCAAATTTTTAGGAATTTGAATTCTATAATTCCTAGGGAATTCTAGAACAAAAGCATAGCCAAATAAAAAAGATGAATATACAAACAAAAAAAGAATATTTTAACGAAGTTTTAAGGCTTGAGAGCGGTCGTATTTTAAGTGAGTTTGAGCTAGTTTATGAGACTTACGGCGAGCGTGCTAGCGATGATAGCAATATCATAGTGATATGCCACGCATTAACAGGCAGCCACCACGCAGCAGGCAAATACGACGAGAGCGACCCAAAGCCTGGTTGGTGGGACGGCTTAATCGGCGATGGTAAGTGCATAGATACTAACAAATATTTTGTGATTTGTGTTGATATTTTAGGCTCACCTTTTGGGTCTACTAGCCCACTTAGCATAGAGCCAAATAAAAATGCGCAGTATCGCCTACGCTTTCCAGTGCTTGCTATTAGCGATGTGGTAAATGCACAAATGAGGCTTTTTAAGAGGCTTGGTATAAAAAAGGTGCGAGCCATCATCGGCGGCAGTCTAGGTGGTATGCAAGCATTATGCTTTGCTATAGAGCATCCTGATTTTGCTAGAAATATAGTGAGCCTAGCTAGCACTTATGCCACGCAGCCTTGGGCGATAGCGTTTAACAAAATCGCTATGCATGCTATCAAAAATGACCCTGAGTTTAAAGGCGGTTATTATGATGAAAAGCAAGTGGCAAAAAATGGACTTTTAGGTCTTGAAGTAGGGCGAATAGCTGGGCATATAAGCTTTTTAGCCCCTGCTAGTATGGAGCGGAAATTTGCTCGTCGCTATGTAGGCACGGACGGACTTTATGAGCTTTTTGGTAGATATGAGGTGGACCGCTACATGGAGTATAACGGCGCAAACTTTGCTAAGCGCTTTGATCCGCTATGCTATCTTTATACTATAAAAATGATGAATAACTTTGATACCACTCGTCACTACGGCTCACTAACAGCTGCGCTTAGCAAGGTTCGCTCGCAGCTTACTTTGCTAAGCTTTAGTGGGGATATGCTCTTTTTTGCTAGCGAGATGAAAACTATAGCCGATGAGCTAAAAGCACTTGGCAAGGAGCATTATTACGAAGAGATTGAGAGTGATTATGGGCATGATGCTTTTTTGGTAGAAGTCCCAAAGATAGAAAATCACATTAGAAAGGCTATACAATGAGTGAAGCAAACAACGAACTAAGCTTTGAAGCAGCACTAGCAAGGCTTGAAGAAATTACAACGCAAATACAAAAAAGCGATATTGGCTTGGAGAAAAGCTTGGAGCTTTTCAAAGAAGGTGACAAGCTAGCAAAAAAAGCTAGTGCGCTACTAGAAAACGCAAAACTAAGCCTAGAAGAATACCAAAAAGGCGAGCAATGAGCGAGCTAAAACTTTGTGCTTTGCAGATTGGCACCTTAGCACTTAGTAATTCTAGATTGGATTATTATCTCCAAACAGTAGCCAAAAGTGGCGCAAAAGTCGTGCTACTGGGCGAATATGTGATAAATTCGTTTTTTGCTGAGCTAGAACTGATGCCAAAAAGCATGATAAAAGAACAAAGCGAGAGCAAGAAAAAAGCCCTAGCCGAACTTGCTATAAAGTATGATCTACACATCATCGCCCCTATCGTGCTTGTAAAGCCAAAAGAGTATGTAAAGGCAATTGCGCATTTTTCTCAAGCTGGCGTGAAATACCGAGTGGCTAATGCTCTTATGCCATACTCCCACTGGAATGAGGCGGCGTTTTTTAGCGCAAATGAGAGCCTTGAGATTGGTGCTTTTAGCGTGGATGGCTTTAAGTTTGCTACTATTTTTGGCTTTGAGGCGCATTTTGATGAGTTTTTTGTGCTTGCTCGTGCCAAAAAAATAGATTGCTTGCTTATGCCAACAGCTTGTGCTTTGGAATCTGGGCCGCGCTGGGATAGTTTGCTTAGCATGAGAGCATTTACTAATAATATATATATTTTAAGAGCAAACCGCCTTGGCAAAGCTACTTTTGGAGGTGGCAAAAATGAGCATGAAACGCAGTTTTATGGGCGTTCTATGCTATGTTCGCCACACGGAGAAATCACTCATATCCTAGGTGAAAAAGAAGAAATGCTACTTGCTACAATCTCAAAAAGCGAGCTAAATGATGCTAAAAAAACTTGGAAGTTTGGCACAATCTCAAATAACTTTGTTAGATAAAGTTTATTAGGAATTCTAGAATTCCAAAAATCTAGAATTCCTTATAAAAATACAGCTAGGAATTCTAGAATTCCCTAGATTTTTGGGGGTTTAAGGGGGCAAGCCCCCTTATTCTCGCTAGGAAGTAGCGAAATAAAAACAAGCGAGCGTGTGCCCTCTTACAGCGGGCACCCAAAGCGAGCAAAAAAATAAATCAAGAATTTCCTAACAAATTTTATAGGGAATTTTAGAATTCCATAGCGCAAATTTACTTAGGGAATTCTAGAGTTTTGCTCGCTTTCCTGCGCTACGCTTGAAAAGCTGTCGCAAAACTTTTGAGAACGCTACCGCTACGGCGCTCTTGCGCAGCGGCTCTAAGAGCAAAAATCGCTAAAAAATCTTGAAGCCTAGTTTTTTACTGCCGCTACTGCGAGTTTTAGAATTCCCAAAAGAGAATTCCCAATCTAGAATTCCCTAAGATAAAAATACCCTCTAAGCCCCAAAAAGCCTAGGAATTCTAAAATTCCCAATCTAGAATTCCTTATTAAAATACAGCTAAAAATTCTAGAATTCCATAAGATAAAAATACCCCTAACCCCCAAAAAGCCTAGGAATTCTAAAATTCCCACAAACTAGAATTCCTATTAAAATACAGCTAAAAATTCTAAAATTCTCAAGCTAGAATTTAGCAAGAATTCTATCCTAGTTTTTTTATCGGTTGGCTCAGTCTTGCGGGGTTGCCTACTGGCTTAGTTTTTTATAGACTGACTCATCCTTGCGGGGTTGTCTACTGACTCAGCTTTTGCTGCCCAGCCCAGTCATTTGCTGGTGCTTTTTAGCCTTAAAGCCCAGCCACTCTACAAAACTTTTGCACTCTTTTTGTGTGGCTTGCGCCTTGAAAATTCAGCGCAAAATTTTTGTAACCGCTAGCGCAGATGCTCCCCCACAGCACGCTCCCTCACAGCTAGCGCAGCGGCTTTAAAACTAAAAATCGCTCACCCAGCGGGTGCGAAGCAAAAAATCTTGGAGCCTAGTTTTTTACTGCCACTGCTGCGTTTAGAATTCCCAATCTAGAATTCCTAAAATCTAAAATTCCCAAGTCTAAAAACTAGAATTCCTTATTAAAATACAGCTAAGAATTCCAGAATTCCTACAAACTAGAATTACCAAGTCTAAAATCTAAAATTCCTATTAAAATACAGCTAGGAATTCTAGAATTCCCAATCTAGAATTACCAAGTCTAAAATCTAAAATTCCTTATAAAAATACAGCTAGGAATTCTAGAATTCCTTAGATTTTTGGGGGTTTAAGGGGGCTTACCCCCTTATTCTCGCTACGAAGTAGCGAAATAAAAACAAGCGAGCGTGTGTCCGCTTACAGCGGGCACCCAAGCGAGCAAAAAAATAAATCAAGAATTTCCTAGCAAATTTTATAGGGAATTTTAGAATTCCATAGCGCAAATTTACTTAGGGAATTCTGGAGTTTTGCTCGCTTTTGGGCTAAAAGAATTTAAAAGGGGCTAAACCCCTTGACCCTTTGGGGCTTTGCCTCAAACCTAATTCTAGATTTTTTATGAGATTGCTTCGCAAGCCCAGTAATGACGAATTTAAAGGAATTCTAAAATTCCCTAAAACTTCGGCACGCTAGCACGCACAAGCTGGCTAAACTTCACGCCTTTTAGCCCCTTGATATTTGCACTAAACTCCTCTATATCACGCACCACACCACGCAGTATCAGCGTCTCCAAGCAGTTGTGATGGTCTATGTGGATGTGATTTGTGCAGATGATTTCTACCTTGCTGTCGTGTTCTAAGCGCATTTTTCGCATTAGTAGCTCGCCTTCGTGGTGGTCATAGCTGATTACTAGCACGGCAGTGGCCTCGCTACTACTATCACTCCAGCTCTTTCGCCCTAGATACTCACGGATGATATCACGCGTAAACTCACTTCTACTAGCGTAGTTTTGGGCTTTTACAAGAGTGTCAAGTTCTTTTAGCAGTGGTGCTGGTAGCGAAATGCTATACCTTAAAATCTCCTCATTCATTTTCATCCTTTAATGCGTAGTAAAGCTGACCTAAGGCTATGGCCTCATCGCCAGCAGGCAGATTTTTTGGCAGGTAATAGGACGTATTTTGCGCTTTTAGCAGGGTTGTGGTTTGTTCTAAAAGAGCCTTATTAGCAAAACAGCCACCGCCTAAAACCACGCTTTTTTCGTGCTTTTTGGCAATTTTTGCAATAAGTGCTGCGATGCCGTTTATAAAGCCAGTTGCTGCCACGCTTGGCACGCTTTGCTTCAAAATGCTTTCTAAAACGCCTTTTGCGCTTATTATTTCATCATCTATGCTAAACTCATAGCAAACATCAAGGCTAGAATCATAAAGGGCTTCTAGCTCCATAGCTGCTTGCGCATCGTAGCTGATGCTATCAAGCCCAAGCACAATGCTAGCAACTGCGTCAAATATCCGCCCCAGCGAGCTAGTTTGAACACTGGCGGCTTTTAAGCCAATTTCAAGCATTTTTAGGCGATTTTCATCAAAATGCCCAAAAAAGCTAGGTGCGCTTAGCCCGTATTTTCTAAGCAGCGCAAAGGCTAGAAAATAAATGTTTTTTATAGCATTTTGGCTGCCTATCATCGCAAAATTATCAAAATGATAAAGCCTTTTAAGCCCCTTGTTCTTACAAGCCCCAAAAATCTCTCCACCCCAAATCTGCCCGTCTTCGCCATAACCTGTGCCATCAAAGGCAAAGCCGATTATATCAGCATTTAAGGGCAGATTATTCTCGCACATTACGCTATAAATGTGCGCCTTGTGGTGGGCTAGTTTTTTTAGGTTTTGGCTCTCAAAGTCCTTAGTATGGCTAAAATGCGGATGTAAATCAGCGATAATCTCAGTGAATTCCAGCTCATAAGTACGCTTAAAAGTAGCTAGCAGGGCATCAAACCTAGTCTTTGTAGCGATATTTTTTAAATCGCCGATATAAGGACTTAGAAAAATATTGCCTTTGTGGTAAATGCCAAAGGTGTTTTTAAGCTCGCTACCAAGGGCGAGTATGGTTTTGTGGGGGGTGCGGGGGGTGTATTTTGGAATTCTAGAATTTTCGCTAGAAATTCTAGAATTTTCGCTAGGAATTTTAGAATTCTCACTAGGAATTCTAGAATTTGGCGAAATATTATTTGGAATTTCAAAGGGCACAATGCTAGGTCTTAGCCCCCTTGAAGTGCGTATGTACTGCTCCAGCTCCAAACTCTCAGAGTAAAACACCACGCTATCATCGCTAGGATTTAAAATCTGCCTATTATGATCAAGCACAAAATCAGCCATCAAATTAAGTTTAGCACAAAGCTCATTAAAGCTTGTAATAATCGGCTCGCCACTTAGATTTGCGCTAGTTGCGATGATGGGCTTTTTAAAGTAATGAAAAAGCAAGAGATTAAAAGAAGTTGGAGCTAGAAAAACACCGATTTTATCAATGTTTGGAGCGATTGCCTGACTAAGTTTGGGCTTCAAAACTTGTGATTTTTTTGCTAGCACGATAGGGCGAAGCTGTGAGTTTAAAAGCTTTTTTTCGCCCTTAGTAAAATCAGCCAAAGCACTTGCCATTTGCTCGTTTTCGCACATTATAGCCAGTGGCTTTGCTGGGCGATTTTTGCGCTTTCTTAGCTCATTTATTGCCTTAGCATTTGAGCCATCACAGCATAGATGAAAGCCGCCAAGCCCTTTGATTGCGATGATTTTACCTTGTTCTAAAAGCTCTGCGCAGGTGCTAAAAGCACTATCACCCCCAGCTAAAATTTGTCCTTTTAAATCTTTTAAAAACGCTTTTGGGCCGCAGTTAGGGCAGCAAGTAGGCTGAGCGTGAAAACGACGATTTAAAGGGTCGTTATACTCACGCTCACAGCTAGCACACATTTTAAACTCTGCCATGCTAGTGTTTTTGCGGTCGTAGGGCAAAGATGAGATGATAGAAAAGCGTGGTCCACAATGCGTACAATTTATAAAAGCGTGATGATAACGGCGGTTTTTAGGGTCTCTAAACTCAGCCTCACAATCAGCGCAAATAGCAAAATCACTTAAAATCGGTGCGATTTTTTGCGCCTGCTGCGAGCTAATAATTCTAAAATCATCAAAAATCTCGCTTGAATTCTCACAAATAATCTCATCAATGCGAGCAAGTGGGGGTGGATTTTTTTTAAGGTTAGATAAAAAGCTCTCGCAGTCTGCTGCACTGCCACAAAGGCTGATTCGGACGCCACTATCGTCATTATAGACCTGTCCTTTTAGGCCAAGAGAGAGTGCGAGATTATAGATAAAAGGGCGCATACCCACGCCTTGGACTAGCCCTTTTAGCGTGATTTTAAGGCAGTTCAAGCGGATAAATCTCACTTAGTTTAGCATTTGTGTGTTTTAATGCCAGCTCGCCAAGTGGCTTTGAGCCAAACAGCGAGCCTAAAAGTATAAAATCTTCGCATTCTAGCTCATTTTTTAGCAAGTCAGTATAGCTGTCAATGAAACTAACAAGGCTCTCAATCATCCCAAAGCTGATATTTCTCTCATCAGCGCCAGCTAGCCTAAAACTCATCGCTGAAGCAATTAGGCTGATTGTATCAAACTCATTCTTGCTTTGCATTTTGTAATCAATCCTAACGCCCCTTGCGCCGTTAAAATCAGCCCCAAGGTCAAGTGGATCATGCTTAAAGCCTAAAATCTCAGCGATAATACAAAATAGCGAGTAGAAATTCGCAGGGCGGTCTATTTTGCCGGTTTTTAGAGGGAATTTTGCCTTAAAATTGTTAGTGAGAGCTGAGCGAGAGCTGATTATTTCATATATTTCTTCGTATGAGCTAGGGATATTGATTTTTAGCATTTCGTATTGGCTATCAGCTTTGAAAACCTTGATAAAATCAGCATTTTCTTTGCTAAAATAAATTAGTCCGCAGTTTTGAGGGCTGATTTTATACTCGGCTAAAACTAGCGCAAATAGCGCTGCTAGTTTGTTTTGGCTGTTTATGACTGGACTAAACTCTCCGCCTTTAATCACGCAAAGCTGGTGCTCAAGCAAGTTTGCGCAAAATGGACGATTTGAGTCCTTTATAGCTAAAAAGTTTATGCCCTCTAAGCTCTGGGCTAGTTTAAAAAGATTTATATCAAAAGGCGCTCTTACCCCAAAAAATAGTGGCGCATCCTTGTGATTTTGGCGAAAAAGCGCACTCGTTCGCAGGCGAATAACTGGCTTTTCAAAACTACTTAGCGCTATCATATTTTTTTCATCGCAAATAAAAATCTTTGGCAAGAGATTTAGTCTTGTAGGCATGATATAATCGCAATCAAAGTTTTCTAGCTTTGAGATAATGAGCCCTTTGTAGCTCACATTTTGAGAAGCTTTTAGAGCTTGGCTTGCTGTTTTTATAAAATCCTCATCGCTCTCAAATCCGCACTCATTTTTGCTAGTTTCTAAGGCATATGGCGTGATATTTGCGCTTTTAAAATCCGTGCTAAATGCTGGGATATCAGGCACTTCATGGCAAAGCTGGACGCTAGTGTCTTTTAAAAACACCGAAGTAGGCATCTTAGCTAGCTCATCGCTAAACTTCGCTAGCTCACTCTCGCTGCCTTGTATAAAAAGCTCGCAGCTATCATCATTTTGGCGCAGAGCATAGCGTAGATTTGATCGCCTAGCCCAAAAATTCACAAAAAACGCAATATGATGCACCTTGCTATAAAAAGTAAAATGTAAAGTCATCAAAACGCCTTAAATTCTAGAATTCAAATATCGTGATTATAGCAAAAATTATGAGGAATTCTAGAATTCCTTAGGTAATTGTATGATTTTTTTAGGGGGTGTGGGGGAGGTCTCTTTGGCAATTTTAGAATTCCTTAGGCTTTTTATTCTCTCCACTCGTTTTCTTTGTAAATGCCAAGGATGTTTATTTCATCATCATTTATAAAGTATGGTATCACATAGCCTTTATGGATAAGTTCTCTAATATTTTCATCTCGCATTCTGCCGATGTGTGGAAATGTTAGCAAGATTTTTAGTTTGATAGAAATATTTTTTGCGAATTCTTTGGCTTTGCTTGGACTGCCTAGTGCGATGAAATCGGTGTTTTCATAGCGCGGTCTTAGCTTTAATACCATTTTTCTATCTCTTCAAGCATTTCATCTAGGCTTTTTGAGCTTAGCTCGCCTTTTTTGATTGCTTCTACATCGGTTTTATAGCTTTTGTAGCGTTCATCATTAAAGCTATTTATTCTTATTTCTTTATTATCTCTGTGTGCTATGTTTTGAGCGATAGTTACGATTTGTTCTAGCGTAGCATTATCGGCTGTTATCATTAGTCTTGTCATCTTTGCTCCTTTTTGGGAATTTTAGCTGAATTTTTAGGCTTTATGTAGATTTTTTAGCAAATTCTAGAATTTGGAGCTAGGAATTCTAGATTTTATTCTAAGGAATTCTAGAATTTATTCTAAGAAATTCTAGATTTAGAATTCTAAAATAATTTAGGAATTCTAGAATTGCTTTTAAAATTGCTTTTCTTGCCATTTTTTGGCAATGTCAGCTATGCTGTAATCAGCCTTTTTATCACAAGTAAAACCAAGCTCACCTAGTTCTTTTAAAAACACCTTGCTCATTACAGGCACGGCGTTTTGTAGCTCAGAGCTTAGCTCAAAGCTCATAGGCTCTATGCGTTTTGGGATAACGCCTATTATCTTAGTCTTTGGGCGGTCGCCTAGCAAGTCCATCATTTGTAGGGTTTGAAGCATTTCTATTTCATGCGCTGAGCCACTCCATTTTATAGCATTTGGAGCATCCTCAAAGTCAAAAAAATACACATCGCCCACCAAGCCATCATTTGCGTCAATGCAGTCGCAAACTATGAGATACTCATAGCCAGCGATGATAGGGGTAAGATGATTTGCCATTGTCCCGCCATCAAGGAAAGTCAAGGTATGCTCTGGCGATGAGAACTCGTAGTTTTCGCTCATCATTTTCATAAAATGAACGCCTACGCCCTCATCGCCAAACATCACATTGCCTATACCAAGAGCTAGTATTTTCAAGTGCGTTTTCCGTCTTTTATGTACTTATAGCCGCTAAAAATCGCATCCATGCCGCCGTCTTTGCCTTTTACAGCGTTAAAGACAGCCATATAGATATGAACACAGACAAAAATCACCACAGCCCAAGTAAGAATATGATGAATTTGACGCACATTTGCTAGACCACCAAACATCGCCTCAAAGCTTCTCATATACTCATAAATAAGCCCACCAAAGCCCTCGTGATAGTTATTTGCGTATAAAATAAACCCAGTTAAGCAAAGTCCTATCATAAGCAAATAAAATACCACATAAGATACAAATTGTAGTGGATTATACACGCCTTTTAGGTGTGGGTGCTCGCCTATAAATAAATAATATTTTATTTGTGCTACCCAAGTTTTGATATTAAAGCTATCTTTTATACTTATTCTTTCACCATGACTTTTTTTATCAAAGAAAAACAAATAGCTTTTAAAAATCAAGCAGCCAAGCAAGACAAATCCAGCCACTTCATGCACAGCACGCCATTTAGCGTTCATGAAGTTTGTAGGCTCGCCAGTTACCACAGGTGCGGCAAATACATAAGCGATATATAGACCGCTTACAGTAAGCACGATTATACTTATAGCACGCACCCAGTGAGTAAAGCGAAAGCCAATAGAAAATTCATAAATAGCTTCTCTATTGCTATCACCACTTCCGTGTTTATATACTTCTTTCATTCTCGCCCCTTAGATTAGGTTTGGATCTACTTTGTAGTGGCTGATTTCATTGCCTTTCATATCCATTACATGTACAGCACAAGCGATACAAGGATCGTAGCTGTGAATTTTGCGGATGATTTCTAGCGGCTGTTTTAGATCAGCGATTTTTAGCCCTATTAGACAAGCCTCATAGCTACCCATTTTGCCAGCAGCATCTTTTGGAGATGCGTTCCATGTGCTTGGCACTACTGCTTGCCAGTTTTCTATCACTCCGTTTTTTATACGACACCAGTGGCTTAGCGTTCCTCTTGGCACATGTCCTATGTAGCGACCTTTGTATTCTTTGTTTTTATCTATTACATACGGTGCGCAGGTGCTATCATCTACTTTTAGATTTTCTACTAGGTTGTTAAAGGCTTTTAGGCCGTTATCAGCTATTACTTTTGCTTCTATCATGCGAGTTGCGGTTCTACCTAGCGTGCTAAGCACTGCGCCTAGTGGCAAGCCAGTATCGCTTAGGAATTTCTCTACAACAGGCGCTACATATTGATTGCCTTTTGCGTAGTTTACTACGATATTTGCAAGTGGTCCTACTTGCATAGGCTCGCTGTCATAGCGTGGTGCTTTTATCCAGCTATACTTGCCAGCATGGTCAAATACCTTGCTATCAGCCATTTGCCCTTTTGCGTTTAGTGTTTTTTCATCTTTAAGCCCTGTGAAGTTTGCCTCAGTCTCGCCGTCGTATGGATGTAGTGCTTTGTCATTTTTATACCATGAGTGAGTGGCTTCTTCTGTGATTTTGCTCTCATCTACTTCAAGCACATTTTTTATATCGCCGTTCATAATAATACCGCTATCAAATAAATAGTCATTTTTGCCTACCATAAAGGTTCTGCTTGTAAACAGATTTGGCACGCCCACATCATTTAGCACGCTTACTTCGTTTGCGTAGGCTTTGCCTGCCATTACTAGATCTGGGTAGTAAGCACGGTTGATAAAATCAGCAACTTCCTGGAACTTAACCATATACTCACCTAGTCTTGCTGGGCTTTTTAGATCCATTACGCAAGTTACGCCGCCAACAGTTAGGCTTTGTGGGTGAGGTTGCTTGCCGCCAAAGACAGCCATCATCTGTGCTGCTATTCTTTGTACTTTTAGGCACTCTAAATAGTGGCTTAGAGCAATAAGGTTTTGCTCTGGTGTGAAATGATAAGTGCTGTGTCCCCAGTATGCGTTAGCAAAAGGTCCTAGTGCGCCCTTTTTTACAAAGGCTGCTACTTTGTCTTGGACTGCTTTTAGCTGGTCTGCACCGCAAGCGTATGGAGTAGAGCAGTATTTAAAGGCTTCATCGCTTGCTTTTTTAGGATCGGCTGAGAGAGCGCTAACGATATCAACAAAATCAAGTGCGTGGAGTTGATAAAAATGCACCGTATGATCGTGAAAAAATAGTGCTGCATTCATCAGCGTTCTAGTTAGCTCAGCATTTAGTGGGATTTGAATTCCAAGGGCGTTTTCTACTGCTTCTACGCCAGCTCGGTAGTGAGAAAAGGTACAAACTCCACAAATGCGCTGAGTCATAAAGCCAGCATCGCGTGGGTCACGGCCTTTTACGATTTGCTCGATTCCACGCCATAGAGTTGAGCCACTATATGCTTCTTGGACTACATTATTTTCATCTACCATTACTTCTATGCGCAAGTGTCCTTCAATGCGTGTGATAGGATCTATTACTATTCTTTGTGCCATGTTTTATTCCTCCGCTTTTTTCGCACTTGCGATTACTGCGTGAGCAGCTATCGCTACACCAGTTAGAGCTAACACACCTATGCCGATTTTATCAGCCACGGCGTCGCTACCAAGTCCGCCAAATACGCTTTTATATAATCTATCTCCCAAAGGCTCTTCAAATGGTCCCATGTTATCCCAGAAGTTTGGCTCTGAGCAGCCGATACAGCCGTGACCTGCTTGGATAGGCCAGCTTGTGTGGCTATTAAAGCGTTCTTGTGAGCAGTTATTAAATGTATATGGGCCTTTACAGCCGACTTTGTATAGACAGTAGCCTTTTTTTGCGCCTTCATCGCCAAAGGCTTCTACGAACTCGCCAGCATCAAAATGTCCTCTACGCTCGCAAAGGTCGTGAATTCTATTTCCGTAAGCCCATTTTGGTCTATTATAGCTATCAAGTGCTGGCAAAGTGCCAAATAGCAAGTAATGAAGCACATTTCCTACTATATTTTTCTCACTTGGTGGACAGCCAGGGACATTTATAACAGGTTTATTTATTACTTTGTGAAGTGGCATTGCGCCAGTTGGGTTTGGAGCTGCTGCTTGGATACCGCCAAAGCTAGAACAGGTGCCAATAGCAAATATCGCAGCCGCATGTTCAGCTGCGTGCTTAGCATGTGCCTCGCCAGTTTTGCCCTCTGGACCTATGCTTAGATAAAAGGCGTTTTGTCCGGCTGGAATTCCACCTTCTACCATTAGCACATATTGACCTTTGTATTTTTCTATCGCGCCCTCTAAGTTCTCTTCTGCTTGCCAGCCACTAGCTGCCATCACAGTCTCGTGATACTCAAGGCTAATGTAGTCAAATATAAGACTATCGATACTTGGCGTATCGCTGCGAAGTAGGCTCTCAGAACATCCTGTACACTCAGCCATGTGTAACCAGATAACAGGCAGACGATCTGCCATCTCAGCAGCCTTTGCTAGGCTTGGTGCTAGGCTAGCAGGCAGTGCTAGTAAAGCAGTCATAGAACCAGCCCATTTCATAAAATCACGGCGAGAAAAGCCATGAGATTTAAGAGCGTCCATTATAGAGCCGTCTTTCATCTTTGGCAAAGCTTGAAGCTGTGCTAGACGAAGATCAAGCGAGTTTTGAAGGTCTTTCATCTTTACCCCTTTACAAAAAATTTTCGTAATTATATTTAATTATTATTTATAAAAAAATAATTTTTTAAACTAATATTTTTTTTTAAGGTTTTATTAATAAAAAGGGAATTCTAGAATTCCTAGACTAAAAATACCCCCGCACCCTGAGCCAGCGGATGCGAAGCAAAAAATCTAGAATTCCTAGAGCTTATAAATAAAAAAGCCCTAAGGAATTCTAGAATTCCTAGCAAAAATCTAGAATTCCTTAGGGTTTGATATTTGGGGAATTCTAGATTTATAAAAGAATTCTAGAATTCCCCACAAAAGCTTAGAAGCTAACTCTTAGTATTTTTTCTTTTCAATATCTTCTACGATGCTTTTTGCGATTTTGCTTACTTCGCTAGCAATAGCAGCTGAGTCGTGAGCGATAGTAGCATTTTCATTCATATGAACTTCTATATTAGCTACATTTTCGTTAATTCTCTCAATGCCTTCGCTTTGGATGCGGATTTGCTCGCTCATGTCATTTACGCTTTGAACTAGTATGCTAGTGTTGCTCTCGATATCAGCTAGTGATTTTTGAGTTTTTTCAGCTAGGTTTCTTACTTCATCAGCAACAACAGCAAAGCCTCTACCATGCTCACCAGCTCTTGCAGCCTCAATAGCAGCATTTAGAGCTAGCAGGTTGATTTGATCAGCGATATCACGGATGATAGCAGTTACATTTTTGATATCCTCAGACTGAGTGGCAACTTCGCTAGTTTTTTGAACTACATTTGACATAGATACTGTGATATTTGCTAGCAGATCAGCACTAGATTTTAGATTTTTGTTTTGCTCATCTGAGCTGTTTCTTAGAGCATTTACTCTTGATGTTAGCTCCTCACTTTGTGTGCTAAGTGCCCCAGCAAAGCCAGCAGAGGTGCGTAGCATTTTGATAATCTCATCGCCAAGAGCATTTGTAGTAAGCTCAACATCACCTTTTGCGCCTTCAATTTTATTTCTAAAATCAAGTGCCTTATACTCATCAAAGGTTTTTAGTATGATATTCATATCATTACCAACTCTAGCTTGAAGAGTATCAAGCATTTTATTTAGCACATTTTTAAGTTTAACTAGCTCTGGGTTATTTGGATTAAGAGTAATACGAGCTGTTAGATTGCCTTGTTCTATGCTTTGAGCTACTGAAACTGCGTTTTCCACAGCACTGCTATCTTGTTTGAAGCCAGCTTCTGTGCTTTGGATATTTTTATTTATCATAGCAGCAATTCTGCCAAACTCATCGCCTGTTTTGATATTTAGTAGTTTTGGAGCAGCCAAAAGCTCGTGATTTACATATTTAAAGCTATCTGCTACACTTTTTTCGATCACAGCGATAGGTGCTAGGAAGTAGCGCAATACAAAATATAGTAAAATCGCACCGATGATTAAAAGCACTACAACAGAAATAAACTGAGCTAATAAGTTTTCATTTAAAGTATCGTTATAGTCTCTATCTTCTGCTGATGAGACGACAGTCCAACCAAAATCAAATCTTTGATAAACTGCTGTTGCTTCCTCATCGCGAAAGTTTGTAAACTTAAATGTGCCAGTAGCACTGTTTGAGCCTCTAAGAGCGGCATCTATCTTTTCTCTTAGATTACCGTTTGTTTGAGTACGAACAACACCATCATCTTTATGTGAAAAAATTCTACCTGTAGCATCTAGTAAAAAAATATTTTCAGTAGGAAGTGTTTTGCTAACAAATTTACTAAATCTTGTTTGAAAATCATCAACAAAAATATCAACTGCCACAACACCAATAATAGCTCCATTTTTCTTCATCGGCAAAGCTGCTTTAGCTACTACGCGACCTGCAAAAGGACCATCTTCTAGCTGATGAACTTCGCTGATATATAGTTTGTCAGATGTTTTTGCTGCTTGATACCATTTTTGATTTCTTAGATCTGTGCTTTCATCCCAAGCAATGTTAGCAGGGCGGAAGTCTCTATCTAGCCACCTTACAGCACTACTACCAGACTCAAATGCTACATAAGCCTTAGGATAGCGGATTAGCTCTATTACATCATCTTCTATAATGCGAATGTTTTGTAAGCCGTGAATAGCCAAAGAATCACCAAGAGCTCTTAGGTGCTGCTCTGCTTCTATGTTCATAGTGATATTTATGGTTGTGTGAGAAGCACTTAGTGCTAGGTGTTGAATATCACTAAAATAATCAACTGTTTTTGATTTTACTCTTGCATGCGAATAAGCGCCAAGTGCGACTACAAGTACAATAAAGAGTAGAACAACTACGCTAATTGTTTTAGCGTTTAAACTCATTTTGTTCATGCTTTGTCCTTTTTATGGAAATTAAGCCTGTAATTCTAGCAAAATAATTTTAATTTAAACTAAAATTTAATATTTTTCTCATTTTAATTTAAAATTTTATTTTAATTTTTTTAAAATTTTATATATATTTAAATTTGAAAGTGGAAAAATCACGCTAAATTTATTGATTAAAAGGACTTTTATGAATAAAGAAATTCTAGAATTTTACTAGGAATTCTAGAATTCCTTAGGGCTTTTTTATTTATAAGCCCCAGAAATTCTAGAATTTTGCTAGAAATTCTAGAATTTATTTGTTTTTTCTTTACAAAACTCGCTTAAAAAGCAGCCCTCGCACCGAGGCTTAATCGCCTTACAAGTATAACGACCAAAGATTATCATTGCTTGATGAAGTCTATTTAAATCAGTTTTAAAAAGCTCACTTAGCTCGGCATCAGCTTGTTCTGGCACCTTAGCGTTTTTTAGCAAATCAAGCCTTTTTGATATGCGAAAAACATGCGTATCAACAGCCATGAAGTTTGCCCCAAGTGCTTCTATTAGCACCACATGCGCAGTTTTTACGCCCACGCCTGCTAGAGCCTTTAGCTCGTTTTCATCTAGTGGCACCTCTCCTGCGTGCTTTTGACACAGAGCTTGCGCCATTTTTATGAGATTTTGCGCTTTGTTGTTAAAAAACGAACACGAGTTTATAAGCAGTTTTAGGCTGGATAAGTTTGCCGCTGCTAGACTTTTTGCATCAGGATAACGCTCAAAAAGCGCTGGCGTGATGAGATTTACACGCTTGTCGGTACACTGGGCTGAGAGCATAACGCACACAAGTAGTTCAAAATTGTTTTTAAAAACAAGTTCGGTTTTTGCGCTTGGGTAATGCTCCAAAAGGCGTTCTTTGATAATTTTTACATTTTTTTTACTTTGCATGCTCGTAGTTTACCAAAAAATTCTTTAATTGTGCTATAATTTGCGCCCAAACTTACAAAAAGGAAAAAAAATGAAAAAATCACTAATCGCAATGCTAGCACTTGCTGGCGCTCTAAATGCTGCTCCAGTAGCTGTAGTAAATGGCGAGAGTATCGATGATGCTATCTTTGGCCCAAACCCAGCCGAGCTAAAGCAAATGCCAGCTGATGCTAGAAAACGCTTAATAGATAGTGCGATCGATCGCAAACTAGTGTTAATGGAAGCAAAAAAAGAAAAAGTTGAAAACTCAAAAGAATATAAAACTCTAGCTCAACTAGCAGAAGAAAATGTTTTAATCCAGCTTTGGGAGAAAAAACAATTTGACTCTATTAAAATCAGTGACACTGAAGCACAAAACTTCTACAACCAAAACAAAAATCAGTTCGTCATCCCTGCGCAAGTTCGCGCAAAACACATTTTGGTTCAAAGCAAAGCAGAAGCTGATGCTATAATAAAAGAACTAAGCGCACTAAAAGGCGAAGCACTAAGCGCAAAATTTTCTGAGATCGCAGCAGCAAAATCAATAGACAAAGGCTCAGCAGTAGCTGGTGGTGAGCTAGGCTGGTTTGCAAAAACTCAAATGGTCCCAGCATTTGGCGATGCAGCATTTGCTCTTAAAAACGGTGAGATGACAAAAAAAGCAGTTCAATCACAATTTGGCTATCACATCATCTATAAACAAGACTCAAAAGCACAACAAACACTAACTTTTGAGCGTGTTAAAGATAATATAATCGGCAACCTAAAAGCACAAAAACTTCAAAGCGATCTAGCTAAAAAAGTAGAAAATCTACGCAAAAACGCAAAAATCGAGTATAAATAAAAAGGCGAAAAATGGGAGCATTATCATTAGTCCCGGCTGGTGTGCTAACTGGCTGTCAAGCTTGCCAGCTCTATGAGCATGCAAAAGAACTAGGCTTTGCTATGCCTGCTGTAAATGTAGTGGGCACAAACAGCCTAAATGCCGTGCTAGAAACTGCAAAAAAGGTAAACTCACCAGTCATCATACAGCTTAGCAATGGCGGAGCGGCATTTTATGCTGGCAAAGGCATAAATGGAGCTAGCCAAGTAGGCGTTGGCGATGCGCTAGGTGCGATAGCTGCGGCTCATCATACGCATCTTTTAGCTGAGCATTATGGCGTGCCTGTTATACTTCACACCGACCACGCTGCTAAAAAGCTTTTGCCGTGGATAGATGCTCTAATCATAGCAAACCGCAAGTATAGAGCTGCTAATGGCAAACCGCTTTTTAGCTCTCATATGCTTGATCTTAGCGAAGAGAGCCTAGAAGAAAATGTAGCAATCAGCAAAAAATACCTAAAAGAGCTAAGCGAGCTTGATATCGCTCTAGAAATCGAACTAGGCGTAACTGGCGGCGAAGAAGATGGCGTGGATAACACAAATGTAGATAACGCCAAGCTCTACACTCAGCCAGAGGATGTGGCATATGCTATAAAAGAGCTAAGTGAGGTTAGTTCTATGTTTAGTATAGCAGCTAGCTTTGGCAATGTTCATGGCGTCTATAAGCCAGGAAATGTAGTGCTTCGCCCTGAGATTTTGGATAATTCTCAAAAATATGTGATAGAGCACCTTGGTGCTAGCACTTTTAAGCCTGTAAGCTTTGTATTTCACGGCGGCAGCGGCAGCGATATAAAAGACATCAAAGATGCTGTTAGCTACGGCGTTGTCAAAATGAACATTGATACTGATACACAATGGGCGTTTTGGGACGGAGTGCGAGATTATGAAGCCAAAAACCACAGATATCTACAAGGTCAAATCGGCAATCCAGAAGGCGATGATAAACCAAATAAAAAATACTACGACCCACGCAAATGGCTAAGAGAGGGCGAGGCTAGTATAGTAAAAAGACTAGAACGAGCTTTTGAAGAGTTAAATTGTATAGGTAGAAACTAAAATATTTTAATCTAAAATCTAGAATTCCCAGTAGGAATTCTAGAATTTTTATTAGGAATTCTAGAATTTTTATTAGGAATTCTAGAATTTTTATTAGGAATTTTAGAATTTTTATTAGGAATTTTAGAATTTTATTAGGAATTCTAGAATTTTATTAGGAATTCTAAAATTCCTTAAGATAATCAAAAAATTCTCAAAGTACAAAAACTTTTGTTTTTTGAGAATTTTTTTAAAAAATAGGGCGCATTGTGAATAAAAATGAGATTGATTTAAACCTGCCTGAAGGAAGAGCTGGCAGTCGTATCATAGTTTACGGTAAGATTGTTTTTTTGCCTGTTTTGGTGCTTGGACTTTTTGCTTTTGGGCATTTTAGCGGATACTGGCCAAGCATTGATAAAACAGCCCTTGTGCTAATGGGCGTGATTTTACTTTTTGCTCTGTTTTTTGCTAGACATAATGCTAGATTTGGTTGCTATATTTTTGAACAACAGCAAGTAGAGTTTAAAAAAGACTTAAAAGAATTCATCATAAAAACCCTGCTTACCATTGGCAAAGAGACCAAATCAAACGGCGATTTTGACGATTTTGTGCGAAACTATACTAGATTTGTGCGAAATGACAGCTTTGCAAATGTCGCCTCAGCTACATTTTCTATACTTGGCGTGCTTGGTGTTTTTGTGTGTATCGCACTAAGACTGCCAAACTTCGCTTTTAGCGATGCAAAGGAGTTTGAGTTTGAGATAGCACAGCTTTTTATCTCTGTGAGCTCTGCTTTTTATGTGGCTATTTATGGACTTTTACTAGCATTGTGGTGGATATTTTTTGAGCGTTTTGGGCAAAGTAGATTTAGGGTTGTTATAAACCGCCAAAAGCTTGCTACAAGGAGCTTTTTTTGGAGCAGGGAGGAGATAGAACACCGCCAACTTCAAGAATCCATTGATAGCTTTGCTAAAATCAGCCAAATTTTTGGCTATGTAAGCAATCAAGAGTTTTTCAAAGAACTTGATAGAGTGATTGAAAATAAATTTGAAAACTTCACGAATATAATGAAAAATGAAGAACAAGCCGTAAAACTAAGTGGCGAGCAGCTAAAGCAAACCATGGCAGGACTTAGCAAAGCCCAAAGAGAGCAAAAAGATATGGCGCGCGTCCATAGCGAGATTATAAATGTGCTTTATAACTTTAATCAAACCTTAAAAGAAATGCAAGAAAGCTTTGCGCAAAACTACGCTAGACTTCAAACTATCAGCGATGAGCGCATTGTACGCTTGGAGCGTGCTATAGGCTCGCTTTGTGAAAATGTGGATAGATTTGAGATGAAATTAGAGCATTTTAGTGGCAACTTGCTTGATAATCAAAGGGTGGTGCTTGATGGATTTAGATCAGCAATGTTTGATGGCATGCAAGCATTTCGCAAGACCTTTGATGATGAAAGCACTGACGCACAAGAAAGCATTGATGCTATAAAAGACTTGAGAGAGAGCATTGCCCAGCTAGATAAAGAAGCAAATGACGCCCTAGCAAATCTTCAAGAAAAAAGAGCCCAAGAGTGAGACCAAACGAACACACTAGCTTTTGGTTAAGTTATTCAGGGCTTTTTTTGGCTCTGTTTTTTATATTTTTGCTGATTTTTGGCGCGCTTAGCGCTAAGCTTGTGTTTTTACAAGATGGCACAAAAGCTATAAATCAAGCCATAGAAGAAGATAGAAAAGCACTGCTGCTAGAAGCTTATAAGCTAGAAAAAGAGCAGCAAACCTTGCTTGATTTCATCTCTGAAATAAACGCTACAAACGAGCTGCTAGCTAGCAAAATCTCACTTAGCTTTTTAAAGCTAAAACAGGATAGCAATGAAACAGCTGATTTGCTAAGTCGCAAAGAAAGTGAGATAAATCAGCTAAAACTAAGCCTAAGCAAGCTAGAAAGCAAGCTAAATGAAGCCAGGCAAAAAGAACCAGTGCCAATCGTAGATGAAAGCGCCACAAAAACAAATCAAAATAGCCTAAAAATCATCGCTAATCTTAAAATACGCTTAAAAGATACTGAGCTTAGTGAGAAAATCGATGCCAAAACTGGCTCTTTAGCACTTAGCGCAGATAAGTTTTTTGATGGCTCAGCTCTAAAAAATGAAGATACTTTAAAAAGTTTGATTGAGCCTTATTTTGCCGTGCTTTTGGATCCTGAGATTTTTGAGAGAGTGCTTTTTATCACAGTGGCTGTGCCTGCGCCAAAGGACATTGATGATGCGCTTTTAGCACTTGAGAGAGCTAGTGCTTTGGCTGGATTGATTTATGCTTTTAAAGAATCTGCTGTTTTTAAAGACAAGCTAGTCTTTGCTCCACTCTCAGCGCAAAATGAGCTTTTAAGTTTTTCTTTTGTGCCAAAGCCTTAAAAGAGATTTAAAATGAGTGAGTTTTTTAGCCAAATTCACTTTGAAAATCGTGATTTTTTCGTGCTTAGAGATGATATAATAGATGCAGAGTTTAATGGCAATAAGGCTAGAAAATTAGAGTTTTTTCTCCACGCTGATTTGAGTGCTTTTAATTGTATTTTAAGCCACGGCTCATCTCAAAGCAATGCTATGTCAGCACTTAGCAGCTTTGCTAAGCTAAAAAATCTAGAATTCCTATATCATCCTACGCATATTAGCTCGTTTTTAGCGCAAAATCCTTGTGGCAACTTTGCCTTTGCGCTTAAAAATGGCATGAAAATTATAAGCCAAAAAAGCCAGTTTAATAGCTTAAAAAACAGCCCCAGCACGCTTTTTATCCCTGAGGGAGTAGCCTGCAAAGAAGCCGAGCAGGGCTTTAAAAGCCAAGCAAGGCTGATTGATAATCTTAGCGCAGAATTAGGCTGTGATTTTGATATATTTTTGCCAAGTGGGACTGGGGCATCGGCTGCTTTTTTAGCTAGGAATTCTAGATTTAGCGTATTTACCACGCCTTGTGTGGGCAGTCCCCAGTATCTAGCAAAGCAGATTTTTGCGCTTGTGCCAGACTCAAAGGTGCGTATTTTGCCCCCAGTTATTAATGCGTATTTTGGCGAGCTAAAACTAGAATTTTTGCGTATTTGGCAAAGGCTAAAAGAACAAACCAGCATTACTTTTGAATTGCTTTACGACCCTCAGGGCTGGCTTACTTTGCTAGCAAATCTTAGTGTGTTTTCAAAGCCTGTGCTTTATATCCACCAAGGCGGACTTGGCGGACTTGGCTCCCAGCTAGCAAGGTATGAGCGAAAATTTGGTTTAGCAAGTTTGGTTTAGAAAATTTGGCAATAAAATGATAAATCTAGAATTCCTAAGCGAACTAAGGGGCAAAAAACTACTTTTAGCCTTTTCACACGGTAGCGATAGCACGGCACTTTTTTATCTGTTATTGCAAGAAAACATTAGCTTTGATTGCGCTTTGTTTAACTACAAAACAAGAGCTAGCAGCGACCTTGAAGAAGCAAGCGCGAAAGCACTTTGCGGGCGTTTTGGCAAGAGATTTTTTAGCAAAAGCGCAGAGCTAAAAAACGGCAATTTTGAAAGCAAGGCTAGGGCTTTGCGCTATGATTTTTTTAAAAAGCTTTGCTTAGAGCATGGATATGAGGGGCTTGTTTTAGCCCACCAGCTAAATGACTATTTTGAATGGTTTTTGATGAGATTTTCTAAGGGTGCTGGGCTTGCTAATTTGCTTGGCTTTGATGAGAGTTTGAGGCTAGAAAATGGAGAAAAAATAAATATTTATCGCCCTCTTAAAAACACGCCAAAGCACGAAATACTAGCATTTTTGCGCCAAAATGATATAAAATATTTTAACGATGAGAGCAACAAAGATGAGAGTTTTGAGAGAAATTATATAAGGGCTAATTTTAGCGATAAGTTTATTTCTAGTTTTGCTGCAGGTGCTGCAAGGACTTTTGAGGCTTTAAATGCTGATAAAAAGGTGCTTTTGGGCGATTTTGACTTTGAGAGTGGGGGGCTTTTTGTGCTAAAAAATGATGAAAAAGCCATAAATCTAGCCGATAAAGCACTAAAAAAACTAGGTGTTTTGCTAAGCGCGGACTCTAGGGCTGTGGCTGCTGAGACTTTGAAAAACGAAGGGCAAATCGTGCTTTCTCATAAAGTTGCACTTTGTGCTAACCGCACTTTTGTTTTCATCGCCCCGCTAAAAACTGCTGTGTTAAAAAAAGAGTTTAAAGAAGAGTGTAGAGTGCTAAAAATCCCTAGCAAAATTCGGGCATTTTTGTTTTTAAACAAAGAGATTTTTAAAGATTTAAAAGAGTTTTTAAGCTAGTTCTTTTCTGGGGGTTAGGGGGTATTTTAGGGAATTTTAGATTTATCCTTGAGAATTTTAGATTTTTAGTCATTGCGAGCGAAGCGAAGCAATCTCTAGGAATTTTAGATTTATCCTTGGGAATTCTAGATTTATCCTTGAGAATTCTAGAATTCCCTACTATGTCATCCCCCAGCACCCTTGGGTGATCTCTGCGCTAAGCAAACTAGAATTACCTAGCAAAAACAATTTAATAAAACTTTAACAAATTTTCAGCAAAGTTTAACAATTAAAATAGTAAAATACAATCATTTTATACTTAAAAGGAGTTAGCCATGAAAAAAGGTTTTACGATGATAGAGCTAATCTTTGTTATCGTTATTTTAGGAATTCTAGCTAGCGTCGCCATCCCCCGCCTAGCTGCTACAAGAGAAGATGCTGAAATCTCAGCTACTGTTGCTAATCTGCGCACACTAGTAAGTGATGCTACTGCTTATTATACAGCAAAAGGTTCATTTAATACTACTGGTAGTACCACCGCTAAATGGAGTGATATCACAAATGTACCTCTAAACGGTGCTACTAATGATGTTACAAATACTGGTGCTAAGCTAAAAGCAGGTGGTAAAGACTGTATCGGTGTTCAGTTGGTAGAGAAAAATGGCGCTACACCAGCTCACATTGTAATTACTAAAGAGGGTAGCGTAACTGCTGTTTGCACACAAGTTCTAGCTTCAGAACCTCTAAAACCTTATTTTACCTCAAATGTAACTGGTAAAACTGATGCTAATAAAGGTTTTATACCTATCGGCTCAAGTACAAGCGTTTATCCACCAGCAACAAAATAAGCTAAAATATTTAGCTTAAAGAGCTAGGGAATTCTGGAATTAAGAATTCTAGAATTCTTTTTTTAAATCAAATAAAGGAGATAAAAGATGAAAAAAGGTTTTACGATGATAGAGCTAATCTTTGTTATCGTTATTTTAGGAATTCTAGCTAGCGTAGCTATTCCTCGCCTAGCTGCTACAAGAGAAGACGCTGAAATCTCAGCTGCTGTTGCTAACCTACGCACATTAGTAAGCGACGCTAGTGCTTATTATACAGCAAAAGGTGAATTTGGTAGTACTACTAAATGGAGTGATATTACAAATGTACCTCTAGGCAGTGCTACTGGTAATGCGGTTGGCGGCACTGCTAGTGCTAAACTAAAAGCAGGTGGTAAAGACTGTATTGGTGTTCGGTTGGTAGAGAAAAATGGCGCTGTACCAGCTCACATTGTCTTTAGTAAAGAAAGTGGTGGTTCTGTTTGCACTCAAGTTCAAAATTCAGACCCCGTAAAAGCTTATATAGAGAGTAAAGTTGGGGAAACTGCTAATGCTATAGCTATCGGCTCAAGCACAAGCGTTTATCCACCAGCAACAAAATAAGCTAAAATATTTAGCTTAAAGAGCTAGGGAATTTTGGAATTCTAGAATTCCTTTTTTTAAATTAACATAAGAAAGGATAAAAGATGAAAAAGGGTTTTACGATGATAGAGCTAATCTTTGTTATCGTTATTTTGGGAATTCTAGCTAGCGTCGCCATCCCTCGCTTAGCTGCTACAAGAGAAGATGCGGAAATCTCAGCTGCTGTTGCTAACCTACGCACACTAGTAAGCGACGCTACTGCTTATTATACAGCAAAGGGTTCCCTTAATGGTGTTAAATGGAGTGCAATTACAAATGTGCCTCTAACTACTACTAGTAGTGGTACTGCCGCTACTTCTGCTGGTGATACTACTGCTACAACTAAGGTTAATCTAAAAGTAGGTGATGCTAATGACTGCATCGGTGTTACATTGGTAGATGGTAGCCCAGCTCACATTAAATTTGAAAAAAAATCTAGTCCAAATGGTGTTTGCAAAACAGTTCTAGAGTCAGATCCTCTAAAACCTTATTTTGCCTCAAAAGCAGGTAGTGTAGATAGTGCTATGCCTATCGGCTCAAGCACAAGCATTTATACAAAACCATCAACCAACAACAATAACAACAATGGGGGGGGGCAGCAACAGTCGCGCCGCTAAATAAATAAAAATAAATCATAAGCTAAAATATTTAGCTTAAATAGCTAGGGAATTCTTAATTTTAGAATTCCTTTTAAATTAATAGAAAGGATGAAAGATGAAAAAGGGTTTTACGATGATAGAGCTAATCTTTGTTATCGTTATTTTAGGAATTCTAGCTAGCGTCGCCATTCCCCGCTTAGCTGCTACAAGAGAAGATGCTGAAATCTCAGCTGCTGTTGCCAACCTACGCACACTAGTAGGCGATGCTAGTGCTTACTATACAGTAAAAGGTACATTTAATAATGCTAAATGGAATGAAATTACAAATGTGCCTCTAAAAGATCATGGTGGTGTTCCTGTCACTACTCAATCAACTGCTCAGGAAGCTTCGCTATACATAGGTGGAGATAGGTGCATAGGTGTTACCTTAGTAGATAGGCTTGGCCCTCTACCAGCTTACATTAAATTTTATACACAAAATTCTAAAGCAAGTGATCTTTGCAAAGAAGTTCTAGCTGCAGAACCTATAAAAGCTTATACTGAGTCAAAAATATTAGAGGCTCTTCCTGGTACAATGGCTATCGGCTCAAACACAAGAGTTTATTCAAAATAATCAAACTACTCAAAAATCTAAGCTAAAATATTTAGCTTAAAGAGCTAGGGAATTCTAGAATTCCTTTTTTTAAATTAACATAAGAAAGGATAAAAGATGAAAAAAGGTTTTACGATGATAGAGCTAATCTTTGTTATCGTTATCTTAGGAATTCTAGCTAGTGTAGCTATACCTCGCCTAGCTGCTACAAGAGAAGATGCAGAAATCTCAGCAGCTGTTGCTAACATACGCACACTAGTAAGCGATGCTAGTGCTTATTATGTAGTAAAAGGAAACTTTGTTGGCGCAAAATGGAAAGATATCACAAATGTGCCTCTAAAAGGTGCTGATCAACAAGCGTCTATCTTTGGCGCACCTGAAGCTGCTTCCCTAAAAGTTGGTGATAATGATGAATGCATCAGGCTACAACTTGCAGAAAAAGATGACAAATCACCAGCTCACATTCTCATTGCTAAAAATAGCAGCGCAACTGGTGTTTGCAAACAAGTCGTAGAGTCAGATGCTATGCAAGCTTATTTTAAGTCAACTGTAGTTGGTGTTACTAAACCAGTCGGAGTGGGAGCTGTAACTATCGGCTCAAGCACAACAGTTTATACAGCACCAACAACACAAGAAACAGAAGAAGGATCACAACCATAAGCTAAAATATTTAGCTTAAAGAGCTAGGGAATTCTAAAATTCCTTAGCTCTTTTAATCCCACAAAAGCAAAAATACAGTTTTTTATAGAGATTGTCCGAAGGGGCCGGACAATGACACAAGTAGTTAGGAATTCTAGAATTCTAATTCTAGAATTCCCTGCTTTGTCATCCCCCAGTCAAGCTGGGGGATGACAAAGAAAGTCAAGTAGGGGGATGAGATAAGGCTTAGGAATTCTAGATTTTTTCAAAATACCCAGCGTGGCTAAGTTTTTCTAAAATATTATCCAAAATGCCTTTTATTGCAGCGTCAGTTGGAGTTTCTAATTTTTCTTGCTTGCCGTTTTGTATTTGAACTAGGCTAAGTCCCTTTGATTTGATTATATCCTTAAAGCCTTTTAAAATCTTGCCAAGATCCCTGCCATCGCACAAAAGTGCCACTTTTGCCTCAAGCGGACTTAGCGAAATTAGCGCATTTAGCTCATTAGCAGCACCGATGACAGGCGCATCAGTGTTAGCAAAGTAGCTTATATAGCCACGCAAACTCTCTTTTAGTCTGGTTTTAGCGCCCTCATAGCCTATAGCTCTTAGGGGCGCAGCGCTAAAGTCAATCACGCCAAGTGCTAGTAAGTGCGCTAGGCTAGTCCAGATGATATCTTGCTTTTGGCTGTATTTTTCTAGCAGGTCTTTTAGACTAAGGCTGCCTGGATAAAGAGCGTTAAACTCATCGCAAAGCCATTTTAACTCAGGATTTATTTTATGAGCTTTGTTTAGCTTTGAGATGATTTCTATTTTGTCATCTGGGCTGTTTTGATACTCAAAGCCAGCTTGAAAATACAAGTTTTGTAGCACGCTTTTTTTCACACCACCATCAAGCCCGCCGCCAGCTTCAAAAAGCTCTAAAACACTCTCTTTTAGTCCCAAAATAGAGCATCTAAAAGCCTTATTTAACAAAAAGTCGCCAAATTGCTCTTTTATAATGCGGTCATTTGGCATCATGCTAGCTGGAATTGCTTCAAAAATCTGTGAAAAGTGCGTTTGCAAATGCGTATCAGCGATATAATCTAGCCCATGACTTCTAGCCTTTGCTACAAAATCCTTAAAATAGCAAGGGTCATTAAAGGTCTCAAAATACTCGTGCATCACATAATAATCTTTTTCTGGGTTATTAGTCAGCACATGTTCTTTAGCAAAGTTTATTGTGTGGCGTGAGATTCCAAGCTTGTAGCACTCATCTTGACCGATTTTTTCGCTAAAGTCCACTAACGCAGTACAAAAGCCCTTTGCCATAGCTAGTTTGTTTTTAGCACTTAGCTCGCCATTTGCGTCTATTTCAGCTTTTGCGATGTCTTTGGCAGCTGCTATGCTAAGCGCTGTCTCGTTACTAGCGGCAAAAAGCATGAGATCACGCAATACATCTTTGCCTTTCCAGCCTGGGTAGGTGTTGTATGAGATATAGATTAGTCCGTGCGGGCTAAGGTAGTTTTTGCCCACTTCAAAAATAGCATCTTTGACAAAATCAGGCACCCAGCTATAAATGCCATGAACGATGATATAATCAAACTTTGTGCCACTTGGGATTTGGCTGCTGCCCCCCCCCGTAGCGATTTGGCTGATGTCGCCTTGGATGAGTTTTAGGTTTTTTATACCCATTTGTTCTACGATTTTTGAGCCACGCTCTATTTGCTCGCTTGAGAGGTCGATGCCGATAAACTGGCTATCAGGACAGCGCAGAGCACTCATTATAAGATTGCCACCAAAGCTACATCCTAGCTCTAAAACACAGCATTTTTCGTGTGGGGCTGGGTCAAAACCGCTCATTTTAGCGATTGCTTCTAAGCGAAAAATGCTTGATATCGCAAAGGGATTTGAGGTATAAGGGACGCTATCGTAGGTGTCTTTTATATTATTTTCTTGCATTTTTTGACCTTTTTATTGTATTTATTTAGGAATTCTAGAATTTGCCTAGGAATTCTAGATTTTACTTAGAAATTCTAGAATTTCTAGCTTCGGTCGCTTTGCTTCCCCTCAATGACACAGGGAATTCTAGAATTCCTAGAGCAGAGATCCTCAGCTCAAGCTGGGGGATAACAAAGACTAGGGAATTCTAGATTTTACTTAGAAATTCTAGAATTTCTAGCTTCGGTCGCTTTGCTTCCCCTCAATGACACAGGGAATTCTAGAATTCCCTATAGAGATCCTCGGGTCAAGCCCTAGGATGACACAAGGCTGATGTCATCTTCAGGTTAAGCCCGAGGATGACAAAGAAAGTCAAGCTGGGGGATGACAAAGACTAGGGAATTCTAGAATTCCTAAGCTCTAAAATCACAGCTCGTAGCCTAACATGCCATTAAAGTCATTTGAAACTCCAAGTAGTTCAAGCTGGGCGCCTATTATGCCTCTGTGGTGGGTGCTGTGATTTAGCAGAGCCAAAATTAGATTTGCGCGAGATTTTTTAAATGTTATGCCTGGAAAGCTTAGCTCGTCTATTTTTTCTAGCTCTGGCGTTTTTTCTATGATTTGGATGATTTTTTCATCACAGGCGGCAAAAAGCTTAGCAATGCTTGCTACACCCTTATTTTTAAGGCTTAGATACTCATTTATCTGGCTTAAAATATCAGCGCAGTTCACGCCAGCCCATTTAGCAAACACAGCGCCAAAAACAGATACTTGAACGCCTAAGACATGAGCAAGCTCAGCTCTTAGATTTTTGTAAAAAAGCCCTAAATTAGCATCTAATTTCTCATCGCTTAGACCTGCTACAATGCTCATCATAGCAGCGTTTGCGGCTTTATTATACTTTGCTTGAAGTACTAAGATTTTTTTCATTTTTGATCCTGTTTTAAGATTTGTTTTAATATTTGTTAGATTTTTAGCAAATCGCAGTCTTTTTCGATAGCTTCTTTTGCGGTTTTAAGCTCGCAAATATCAGCTAAAATCTTGATTTTTTTGCCAAATTTCACAGCCCTACCACAAGGATAGCCACTCTCATCAAATGCCGAGCAGACAAGCACTTTACCATTTTTTGCTTTTAGGGCTTCGCAGATTTTTAGAATTCCTGCTGCTGGGGCAAAGTAGGCTGATGAGCCAAGCAGGCTAATTATCCTTGCGCCACCTTTTTTGGCTAGATTTTCTAGCTTGCAGGCTAGATTTTTGCTTATTTTTTGCCCTTTTGCGCTTAGGTTTATAGCGCTCATGTTTTCTCCATGCTCGCCGTAAATCTGCCCTTTACACTCGCTGTTTTTTAGTCCAAAGTGCTGAGCTATCTCAAATCTAAGCCTAGCACTATCAAGCTCGCCAGCCATGCCAAAGACTTTCCCACGCTCAAAACCGCTGGCTTTGTAAGCGCAAAAGGTCATAGCATCTAGTGGGTTGCTAACTACGATTATCACGCTTTTTGGGGCGTATTTGGCGATTTGCTTGCTTGCGTACTTTATGATACTAGCGTTTGTGGCTAGCAAATCAGCACGGCTTTGCCCAACTTTACGGGGCATACCTGCTGTGATCACACAGATATTAGCGTTTTTGATGATTTTATACTCATCGCTGGCTTTGATTTTTGTATCATTTTCAAGCAGGGCTGCCATGTGATTTAGATCTAGTGCTTTGCCTAGGGTAGGGTTTTTGGCGATGTCTACAAGGGCGATTTTTTTTGCTACCTTGCGAGCGATGAGCAAAGCAGCTGCGTTTGCGCCGACATTGCCTGCGCCGATTATTGCTATTTTCATATTTTAAAGCCTTTTTAAAGGCTCAGCTTTTTTGCTACGCACCAGTTGGGTGGTGCTTTTCACTCTTAAAGCCTTGCGCAGCCAAGCGGCTTATGCGAAATATTTTTGCCATTTTCCTGCGGCTATCGCCTTGACCCAGCGGGTGCGAAGCAAAAAATTCGGCAAAAATTTTCGCAAACGCTACCGCTACGCCGCCCCACGGCCAGCGCTGCGGCGTTAAGAGCGAAAATCACTCAAAAATCTTGGAGCCTTTTTTATAATATGTAAAAAATAAATTCACAATAAATCTCTCAAAATATTTTAAGAAATTTATTGTGAATTTACTAGGGAATTCTAGAATTCTAGGAATTCTAAACTCGCAGCAGCGACTGTTAAAATAAAAGGCGCGGTACTTGCGTCTAGTGTGCCTGTGGCGGTGCGAAAATAGAATATATAATTCATTGAGCACCGCCACAGGTGCAATAGGCGTAAGTGTTTCCTAGCGAATTTTGCTGCCGTACGCTGCGGATAGAATACTTAATTCATCAAAGCGTGCGGCAGTAAAAGGCGTCCACAAGCCCCGCCAGCGAATTTTAGCCGCCAGCTAATTCATTAAGCGTCACCACAGCTGCAATAGGCGTAAGAATCCGTTAGCAAATTAGCCACTAGCTATTTATTTACTTAAAGCATCGTTAAATAATTTTGATGATCTCATCACAGCATTTGCCTTAGCATCATCAAGTTTATAGTATCCGCCTACATCAGTTGGACTTCCTTGATTGCCGTTTAGCTCGTTTGCGATTTGCTCTTTATTTGCGTTTAAAAACTCAGCCAAGCCTTTGAATTTATCTCCTAGTTCGCTATTAGCAAGCTCATTTGCCCAGTAAAGTGCTAGGTAGAAGTGAGAGCCACGGTTGTCGTTTTCACCTACTTTTTTGCGTGGTGAGTTGTCGTTTTTAAGATAGCTAGCGATTGCTTTATCAAGCGTGCTAGCTAGTACTAGTGCGCCTTTTTTGCCAGTAGTGTTGCCAAGGTGTTCTAAGCTTGCCCCAAGTGCTAAAAACTCGCCCAAGCTATCCCAGCGAAGGTGTCCTTCATCTAGTAGTTGGCGAGCGATTTTTGGTGCTGAGCCACCAGCTCCGGTTTCAAATAATCCACCTCCATTTAGAAGCGGGACGATTGAGAGCATTTTAGCACTAGTACCAAGCTCCATGATAGGGAAAAGATCTGTTAGATAATCACGCAAAACATTTCCAGTCACGCTAATAGCGTCTTTTCCTGTGCGCATGATAGCTAGGCTTTCTTTCATTGCTTTTTCATAATCTAGCACTCTTATATCAAGCCCTGCGGTGTCATATTTTTTTAGCTCATCATTTACTATTTTTATCATATTAGCATCGTGGGCTCTTTTCTCATCTAGCCAGAAAATTGCAGTAGCACCAGTGGCTTTTGCTCTATTTATCGCTAGTTTTACCCAGTCTTTGATAGCTTCATCTTTTGCTATCATCGCACGCCATATATCGCCTTTTTCTACTTTAAAGCTTAGGCTTTCTTTGCCATCACTTAGCACAAACTCGCCGTCTTCTTCGGCAATAAAGGTTTTATCATGGCTGCCGTATTCTTCTGCTTTTTTTGCCATTAGACCTACATTTGATACTGAGCCTACCACAGCTGGATTTAGTGCGCCGTTTGTTTTTAGCTCATCAATGATTGCGCTATATATCGTAGCGTAGGTTTTATCTGGGATTGCAGCCAAAGTCTCTTGCTCTTTGCCATCTTTGTTCCACATTTTGCCACTATTTCTTATCATGTTTGGCATTGAGTTATCTATGATAATATCGCTTGGTACATGTAGGTTTGTTATACCATTGTCGCTATCAACCATAGCTAGGGCTGGGCGAATGGCTAGGATTTCATTGTATTTTCCTATTACTTTATCTTTTATAGGGCTATTTTCTATTTTGGCAAATAGGTCTTTTAGTCCGTTATTAGCATTTACGCCAAGGTTTTTTAGCTGCTCGCCAAACTCGTTAAATAGCTCAGCAAAAAACACGCTTACAAAATGCCCGAAGATAACAGGATCGCTTACTTTCATCATTGTAGCTTTTAGGTGAACTGAGTAAAGAAGCCCTTCTTTTTTAGCATCAGCAATACTGTTCTCAATAAAGCTATCAAGGGCTTTTGCGCTTAAATAAGTTGCGCTTATCACATCGCCTTTATTTAGCTTGATACCGCTTTTTAGCGTTTTTTCGCCACTTGCACCTTTAAATTTTATGCTAAACTCGCTAGCCCCGCTAGCAATTAGTGATTTTTCGTTTGAATAAAAATCACCGCCGTTCATGTTAGCTACTCTTGTTTTTATACTTTTATCCCAAGCGCCGTTTTTGTGTGGGAAAGCTTTTGCGTATTCTTTTACAGCAGCGGCGCAGCGGCGATCGCTATTGCCTTCTCTTAGCACTGGATTTACAGCTGATCCTAGCACTTTTGCGTAGCGAGCTTTGATTTCTTCTTCTTTGGCATCTTTTGGCTCTGCTGGGTATGCTGGGACTGCGTAGCCTTTTTGATTTAGTTCAGCGATAGCTGCATTTAGCTGTGGTATAGAAGCTGAGATATTTGGAAGTTTGATGATATTTGCTTTTGAATCCTGCGTCATTTGCCCAAGTTTAGCTAGAAAATCAGGGGTTTTTTGATCTTCTTTTAGATAGTCGCTAAAAGAAGCTAGAATTCTACCAGCTAGCGAAATATCCATAGTCTCAATACTAACATCGCCACGGCTTAAATATTCTTTTAATACCGGAAATAGCGAATAGGTTGCAAGTAGTGGTGCTTCGTCTGTGTAAGTGTAGATGATATCACTCATTTTAAGTCCTTTTTAGAAAATTTAACGCAAAGATTTTAGCAAAAAAATATAAATGCTTTTAAATTTTTTAAAATTTTAAGGAATTCTAGATTTTGTTTGCTCTTTTTGTTACAAAAAGTAACGCAAATATCAAAAAAACTTAATAAAATATAAAATTAAAAAATTAAGTTTAAATTTTTTACTTTGATTAAAGGTTTTTTAGCTAGAATTGCGAAAAATTTTTAAAAAGGAACAGTTATGGTAGAACAACCGCAAAACCAAGCGGTATGGGTAGACGAAAGTCGCTGTAAAGCCTGCGATATATGCGTTAGCTATTGTCCAGCAGGCGTTTTGGCGATGAAAGAAGATACTCATGCCATCCAAGGCACGCTAATTGAAGTAGTACACCCAGAGAGCTGTATAGGATGTAGAGACTGTGAGCTTCACTGCCCAGACTTTGCTATTTATGTAGCTGAGAAGGGATTTAAGTTTGCTAAGCTAACACCAGAGGGCAAAGCAAGAGCAGAGGCCGTAAGAGCAAATCATTACCGCAAAATCGACTAAGGGGCTAATGTGAGAGAAGTAATTTCAACAGGAAATGCGCTTGTAGCAAAAGCTGCTATTGAGTGCGGATGTAATTTTTTTGGCGGCTATCCCATCACTCCAAGTAGTGAAATAGCTCACGAAATGAGCGTGCTTTTACCAAAACAAAGATGCACATTTATCCAAATGGAAGATGAAATCTCAGGTATCTCAGTAGCACTTGGTGCTGCGATGAGCGGAGCAAAGGCGATGACAGCTAGCTCAGGTCCTGGAATTTCTTTAAAATCTGAGCAAATCGGTCTTGGCTTTATTGCCGAAATTCCACTTGTTATAGTAAATGTTATGCGTGGTGGTCCATCAACTGGACTTCCAACTCGCGTAGCACAAGGCGATATTTTACAAGCAAAAAGCCCTAGCCACGGCGACATCTGTTCACTAGCAGTCGCTCCTGGTAATATCAGTGAGATTTATACTGAGACTATTAGAGCATTTAATCTGGCAAATAGATTTAGCACTCCGGTTTTCTTGCTACTTGATGAGACTATCGGTCATATGCAAGGCAAAGCTTTCTTGCCAGAGGTTAGCGAGATAAAAATCGAGCCGCGCCGTGAGTTTAAAGGCGATCCAAAAGACTACAAACCTTACGAGGCAAAAGAAGATGAGCCAGCTACACTAAATCCTTTCTTTAAAGGATATCGCTATCACATCACAGGACTTCACCACGGCCCAACAGGCTTTCCAACAGAAGATGGAGCGATGGTAGATTACAATATCAAGCGTCTATTTAACAAATTCCACGCTCACTTAGATGAGATAGACAACTACGAAGAATACAAGCTTGATGATGCTAATATTTGTGTGATTTGCTACGGAAGCGTTAGCCTAGCGGCAAAAGAAGCGATAAACAAAGCAAGAGAAGCAGGTATAAAAGTAGGACTATTTAGACCTATTACTCTATGGCCAAGTCCAGAAAAAAAGCTAAAAGAAATCGGTAAAAAATTCAAAAATATCTTAGTATCTGAGCTAAATATGGGGCAATATTACAGCGAAATCGTGCGCTGCACACTAAGAGATGATATGAAAACATTATTTAAAGCAAACGGAAGACCGCTAAGCCCAAGCGAAATTCTAGCTAAAATCAAGGAGTTTTAAGATGGCATTTAATTATGATAAATATTTGCGCATAGACAAAATGCCTACACTATGGTGCTGGGGCTGTGGCGATGGTGTAATTCTAAAAAGCATAATCCGTGCTATCGATACGATGGGCTGGGATATGGACGATGTGTGCCTAGTAAGTGGTATAGGCTGTTCAGGGCGCATGAGTAGCTATGTTAATTGCAACACAGTTCATACCACTCATGGACGCACGATTGCTTATGCAACTGGAATTAAGCTAGCAAATCCTAAAAAACATGTAATCGTAGTAAGTGGCGATGGTGATACACTGGCAATCGGCGGAAATCACACAATCCACGGATGTCGCAGAAACATAGATATAAATCACATTCTAGTAAATAACTTCATCTACGGCCTAACAAATAGCCAAACAAGTCCTACTACTCCACAAGGATTTTGGACTGTTACAGCACAATGGGGAAATATAGATCCAAACTTTGATGCAGCTAAGCTTGCTATTGCAGCAGGTGCGTCATTTGTAGGTCGCCAAAGCATCATTAACCCAACTCAGCTTGAAAAACTATTTGTAGAGGGCTTTAAGCACGAGGGATATAGCTTTTTTGATGTGTTTTCTAACTGCCATATTAACCTAGGTAGAAAAAACAAAATGGGCGAGGCTGTCCAAGCGGTAAAATGGGTAGATAGTAGAACTGTAAGCAAATCAAAATTTGAGAATATGAGCGAAGAAGAGCGCAAAGGACTATTCCCACTTGGTGTGCTTCACAAAGACGAGAGCCGCATAGAATACTGCAAAGCATACTCTATGGTTCAAGAAGCAGCTGCTACTAAGGGCAAAATTAACTTTGAGGAGATAGCAAAATGACGCAATTAAGATTTGTTGGTGTTGGCGGTCAGGGCGTTATTTTAGCAGGTGAAATTCTCTCAGCTGCCAAAATCGCTGATGGCGGATATGGAATAAAAGCAAGCACTTATACCTCACAAGTGCGTGGCGGTCCTACAAAGGTTGATATTTTGCTAAGCGATGATGAGGTGCTTTATCCTTATGCAAACGAGGGCGAGATAGACTTTATGCTTGCTACTGCGCAAAAAAGCTATGATGCTTTTAAAGACGGCGTAAAAGAAGGCGGCATAATCGTAGTAGAACCAAACCTAGTAAAACCAAGCGAAGAAGACAAAAAACGCTGGAAAATCTACAATATTCCTATCATCTCAATTGCCAAAGATGAAGTAGGAAATGTGATCACTCAAAGCGTGGTAGCACTTGGTGTGGCTATGGAATTTACTCATGTAATGGACATGGAAAAAGTGCGCCAAAGAATGCTTGATAGCGTGCCTGATAAAGTAAAAGCCGCTAACGAAAAAGCCTACGAGCTTGGCATAAAATACGCAAAAGAAGCTAGGGGATAATTTCTTTTAATCAAATAAATCTAGAATTCCTAGGGAATTCTAGATTCTTTCTTTTTATTCTACCTTATTTTTATATTTTCAAAATTATTTAGGGAATTTTAGATTGTAGGAATTCTAGTTTGTAGGAATTCTAATTTGTAGGAATTCTAGTTTGTAGGAATTCTAGAATTCCTAGCTGTATTTTAATAAGAAATTCTAGTTTGTAGAAATTTTAGTTTGTATGAATTCTAATTTGTAGGAATTCTAGAATTCTTAGCTGTATTTTAATAAGGAATTCTAATTTGTAGCAATTTTGGAATTCCCTAGAATTTTCTGTGATATATTAAAATAAACTTAATTTTATCTATTTTTAAGTTTATTTTAATGGGGGGGGGGGGTATAATAAGAGCTTTATTTTACAAAAAAAAGGTAGGCTATGAGTATAGAAGAAATTTGTCAAATCGCCCAAATCGAAGCTAGCGATGAAAATAAAGAAATAATTGAAAAATACACTAAGCATATCATTGCTTGGATATCTAGCGATGAGTTTAAGCAAAACTGGGCTCATAATCCTTTTCCACCGCTCATTAATCCAGCTGTCATGGACTATGTAAGCTCAGATGCCTCTCATGCGTGGGTGCTAAATCTGCCGCTGCCTAAATACTATGATTTTGTAGTATTTGGAGCGCATGCTAGTGGCTTGCACTCAGCCATTCCTGCATTTCTGTATCTTTGCGGCTGTGGTTTGCGAACAATGTATATAAGAGAAACTGAGGGCCAAAAAGACGAACATAAGGGCAATAAAGGCAATTATATCCGCATGTATAACGAGCTAGTACTAGCAAAGCAATTAAAAGAGCGAGGAGATATTAAATACTCGTTTTTACAGCTTAGTGACTTGTGCTTGGATAAAGATGGAGTGAAGTTTTTTAGTCTTGTTGATGCTAGCAAGGCTTTGCATGTAGTAAAAGATCCACTAGAAATTATAAAATCACACTCTGCTTGTCCGCACTGCCTAGACAAACTTGGCTTTAAAGACAGCGATGAGAGCGTGCCTCTTGGTGTGTTTTTAGATACTGATCCAAAGGAGTTTGCTAAAAATCATATTTTTTACAGCTCGCCTAATGTAAAAGACTGGATGATAGAACGCCCAAAAATGCCTGATATAAATAGTGCTGAGGGCTGGATAATGGATGGGTCACAAAACTTTCATAATGCGCTTATGTTTGCTTTGCTAAAAGGTAGTTTGAAAGTTGTTAAATTAAAGCAAACTAATGATTTTATAGGCGATAAATGTTTTGATACTATGAAGGAAGTGGCGGAGTTTTTTGGCATTGATGCGCCAAAAGAACAAGATAGGTGGCTTTATAAGAAGCGTGTGAGTGACTATAAGCATTTTTTGCCACTTAGAGTATATGCAAATGATGAAATGAGTGTGTTTGATGGCTCAAATGCTAGAAAAATAAGCTTTGATAAAAGTGCTTATTATATGGACGAAGTTAGCAAAGAAGTGGTGGAAAATAGTGTAGAGTTTATTATTTCCACGGCTTTTAGCGACCTTAGTGCCAGGGCAAGCGACCAAGATATCAGCGAGCTTTTTGAGCTAGGCGATGATGTGATGAGAGTGTTTATCCATCTAAAAGATGCTATAAAGCTGCTGAAAAATCCTAATTTGCTCCAAAAAGCTAAAAAGTATATAAAAATGCTAACAAATGAAATAAAAGAACAAGCAAAGATTGAAAATACAAAGAAATTTAAAGCAAGTGATTTGCTAGAATATTTAGAAAAACACCCAAAAATTGCCTTTGATTTAAAAGAAATTTTAGAGCAAGATTTGAGTGTTTTAAGGGCAAACAAACCTGAAATTATAGATGGTTGGCAGACTTATCAGGACTTTTTAAAGCTTTGTGAAAAACTGCAAAAAGAACAAAAAGATATTGAGTTAAAGCCTATGATGAGCAATTTATCTGTTTGTCTAGCTCTTATGGATAGCAGACTTGTAAAGAGCGTTTAGACTAGTTTGTGGGAATTTTAGAATTCTTAGCTGTATTTTTATAAGGAATTTTAGTTTGTGGGAATTTTAGTTTAAGAATTCTAGAATTTCTAGGCTTTTTGGGGTTAGGGGGTATTTTTTAGGAATTCTAGAATTCTTAGTTGTATTTTAATAAGGAATTCTAGTTTGTGGGAATTTTAGTTTGTGGGAATTTTAGAATTCCTAGGCTTTTTGGGGGTTAGGGGGTATTTTTATCTTAGGGAATTCTAGATTGGGAATTCTCTTTTGGGAATTCTAAAACTCGCAGTAGTGGCAGTAAAAAACTAAGCTACAAGATTTTTTGCTTCGCACCCGCTGGGTGAGCGATTTTTAGTTTTAAAGCCGCTGCGCTAGCTGCGGGGGAGTGTGCTGTGGGGGAGCGTGGCTAGCGGCTGCAAAAATTTTGCGCTGAATTTTCAAAGCGCAAGCCACACAAAAATAGTGTAAAAGTTTTTGTAAAGCGGCTGGGCTTTAAGCCTAAAAAGCACCACCAAATGGCTGGACAGCAAAAAGGCTGAGTCAGCGATAAAAAACTAAGCCAGTAGGCAGCCCCGCAAGGCTGAGCCAGCGATAAAAAACTAATCTAGAATTCCTAGGCTTTTTGGGGGTTAGGGAGTATTTTTATCTTAGGGAATTCTAGAATTCTTAGCTGTATTTTAATAAGGAATTCTAGGGAATTTTAGAATTCCTAGGTTTTTTGGGGGTTAGGGGGTATTTTTATCTTAGGGAATTCTAGAATTCTTAGCTGTGTTTTAATAAGGAATTCTAGATTAGGGAATTCTAGTTTAAGGAATTCTGGAATTCTTAGCTGTATTTTAATAAGGAATTCTAGATTTTAGACTTGGGAATTTTAGTTTGTGGGAATTCTAGAATTTTTAGCTGTGTTTTAATAAGGAGTTCTAGATTTTAGACTTGGGAATTCTAGTTTGCAGGAATTCTAGAATTCTTAGCTGTATTTTAATAAGGAATTCTAGTTTGTGGGAATTTTAGAATTCCTAGGTTTTTTTGGGGGTTAGGGGGTATTTTTATCTTCTGGAATTCTAGAATTCTTAGTTGTATTTTAATAAGGAATTCTAGTTTGTGGGAATTTTAGAATTCCTAGGCTTTTTGGGGGTTAGGGGGTATTTTTATCTTAGGGAATTTTAGTTTGTGGAAATTTTAGAATTCTTAGCTGTATTTTTATAAGGAATTTTAGTTTGTGGGAATTCTAGTTTAAGAATTCTAGAATTCTTAGTTGTATTTTAATAAGAAATTCTAGTTTGTGAGAATTTTAGAATTCTTAGGTTTTTGGGGGTTAGGGGGTATTTTTTAGGAATTTTAGAATTCTTAGTTGTGTTTTAATAAGAAATTCTAGATTTTAGACTTGGGAATTCTAGTTTAAGGAATTTTGGAATTCTTAGCTGTATTTTCATAAGAAATTCTAGATTTTAGACTTGGGAATTTTAGTTTGTGGGAATTCTAGAATTCTTAGCTGTGTTTTAATAAGGAATTTTAGTTTAAGAATTCTAGATTAGGGAATTCTAGTTTAAGGAATTCTGGAATTCTTAGCTGTATTTTTATAAGGAATTCTAGTTTGTGGGAATTTTAGAATTCCTAGGTTTTTTGGGGGTTAGGGGGTATTTTATCTTAGGGAATTCTAAATTGGGAATTCTAGTTTTTATAGCTGTATTTTTATAAGGAATTCTAGTTTTTATACTTGGGAATTCTAGATTTTAGATTTTTGAATTCTAGATTTTAGATTTTTGAATTCTAGATTTTGGGAATTTTAGAATTCCTAGGTTTTTTGGGGGTTAGGGGGTATTTTATCTTAGGGAATTCTAAATTGGGAATTCTAGTTTTTATAGCTGTATTTTTATAAGGAATTCTAGTTTTTATACTTGTGAATTCTAGTTTGCAGGAATTCTAGAATTCTTAGTTGTGTTTTAATAAGAAATTCTAGATTTTAGACTTGGGAATTCTAGATTAAGAATTCTAGAATTTATAGTTGTATTTTTATAAGAAATTCTAGATTGGGAATTTTAGAATTTTTAGGTTTTTTGGGGGTTAGGGGTATTTTTTATATTAAGGAATTCTAGAATTCTTAGTTGTATTTTAATAAGAAATTCTAGATTTTAGACTTGGAAATTCTAGAATTCTAGATTAATAATTTTAGAATTTCTACTTGCTAGCGATTAGTTCCATTGGATTTATATGGTAGTTTTTTTGCGTGACTTCAAAGGTCAGGTCTTGCTCAACCCTGCCTATCACATAGCCTTTTTTTAGCCTTGCGCCTACTTTTATGGTTGGGGCGATTTTGCTAAGGTGCGCGTATATCGTGTGTATGCCATCCTTGTTTTCTACAATCACTACTTTTTGTAGCAAAGGGGTTTCTTTGGCAAAGACTACCTTGCCATCAAGCACATTTTTTACCACAGCATCTCTCAAAGCTGAGCGAAGCACGACTGATTCGTTGAAAATCTTGATTTTATATATAGGGTCAGTATAGTCGCCAAAGGCTTGTTTTAGCGTGAATTTTTCAAGCGGTGCTATAGTTTTTGCGCCGGTGTAGCGTTTGACTTGGCTCATTTGGTAGCTTGAGCCTATTTGACGCACATCGTTTTTGGCTGTTGTTTTGCTGCTGGTTTGGCTAGCTGATTTTTCATTATTTTTAGCTTTTTTGGCTTCTTCTAGCTTGGCTTTTTGTTGGGCTCTGGCTTTTTCTTCTTCTTCGTTTTTAGCGATTATTGCTAGTTTTTCTAGGGTTTTTCTTAGCTCGTCTTGCTCAGCTTGTATAGTGCTTAGTTCTTTTTCGTAGCTATCCTTGTCGCTTTTTAGCTTGGCTAGGTCTTTTTTTTGCTTTGTTTGTAGGGCGATTAGCTTGTTTTGCTTGCTGCGAAACTCTGCTAAATCAAGCTTTATAGCACTTATTTTATCGGTTTGGGATTTGATAGAGTTTATTGTTTTACTATAGTCTTTGGCGATTTTGTTTACTTGTTTTTGTGAGTCTTTGGTAAGGGAGTTTAAAATTTCAGCTGAGATAATGCTCTCTTCGCTCTCTATGTAGTTTTTTGGCACGATTAAATCGTAGGCAAAACGCTTTGAGATGATAGCTAGCAGGGCGCTTTCTATGCGCTTTTGTTCGGCTATTAGGTCTTTGTTTTGCGCTATTAGCGTATTTAGCGAGGCATCAGCTGCTTTTGCGCTGCTTTCTAGTTCTTTTACTTGCACGCTTAGGATTGAGATTTGTTCGGCTGTTGTTTTGACATTTTTTTCGCCACTTAGTATGCTTTTTGCTAATTCGTCAAGCTTTTTGTTTAGCTTTTTTTCTTGTTCAGCTTTGGTTTTTAGGTCTTGCTTGGTGCTTTGGGTTTTGTTTGCTGTTGTCCCAGCAGCAAAAAGAGTAGCACACACTGCCAAAATAAGCAAAAAAGTCCTAAAAATCATAAGAAGCCTTTGAAGCAAGCATTACTACACTAACTGTGATGATAGAAATGCTCACGCTAGCAGCTAGCAAGATTACTGCATCATTTATTATATTGATACTTGGCATACTAAATCCTACGCTAAAAAGCACAGATGAAAGCAAAGATGGAGCAAAAATATATATAGCACAAACCAGCGCAGTCGCTACTATACTATCACCTATGGCTAGTTTGTATAGCCTAGATGCTTTTAGCCAAAATGAAGCTCCAAGATCACTCATAACCTCTATTCTGCGTCTGTGCTCGTAAAGCCAAATGCGCATTTGCTTGAAAATCAGCGTAATTCCCATAAGCGCAATAAGTGCTGTAAAGCCCTGAGCTACAGCTTTAAATAGCACTAGCATTCTATATACTTTATCGTGAGTTTTAGCAAAAGTTTCTACCTTGCTAATGCCTTCAATGCCTAGTAAATCACGCTCAATTTTTGCCATAAAAGTAGGGCTAGGCAAGATATTTAGCTTGATTGAATAAAACTTTGGCAAGGAATTTTCTAGCTCTTTTAGGTTTTTATCACTCATTTGCCCTTTTAGGCGGTCTAAAACAGGCTTAGCATCAAGTAAAATTGCGTTTTTAAAACTAGGAATTCTAGATTTAAAAACTTCATCGCTAAGCTCTTTTTGGCTAACTGCGATGATATTATACTCATCACTCATTGAGCTTTCATAATCGCTTAAAATCTTGCTAGCTACAATGCTAAACTCTATAGCAAAAAGTAGCACAAATAGAGGTAAAATCACGCCAAAATGGTTTTTTAAACTTCTCATTTTCTAGCCTATTTCTCTTACTTTGCCATCTTCTATCTCAAAGTGGCGGTAGCTCATGCGTAGGTTTGTGGGAATTCTATGAGTAACTACGATGACAGAGGCATTTAGCTCTTCTCTAGCTGAGCGAAGTAGCTTCCAAATAATTTCACTTGAGTACTCATCTAAGCTTCCAGTTGGCTCATCACATAAAAAAAGCTGTGGATTGTGCGCTAGGGCTCTTGCTACTGCTACTCGCTGCTGTTCGCCACCTGAGAGCTGCATAGGATAAGCATCTGCTTTGTGAAGTAAATTTACTACTTTTAGCATTTTTTGGGCTTGTTTTTTTGATATGTTTTTTGAGTAGCCTTTTATAAGTAGTGGTAGCATTACATTTTTTTCTATGCTCCACTCATCAATTAGCTTAAAGTCTTGAAAAATAAGCCCTAGCTTTTGGCGGAGTTTTGCTAGTGAGCTAGAGCTTATGTTATTTAGCTCTTTTAAGCAGACCATTAGACTTCCACCAGCGCAGGGCATGGCGCCATAAAATGAGCGAATTAGCGTGCTTTTGCCAGAGCCACTTTTGCCTGTTATAAACACAAAGTCCTTTGCATTTATACTAAAACTAGCGTTTTTTATAATTGGCTGAGATTTTTCGTAGCAAATGCTTAGATTTTTTGCTTCTATTATTGTTTGCACAAAATTTCCTTTAATTTCTCATGAGCTTTTGCGTTTGCCTTTGTTGCTGGTGGGGCAAAGATATAATTTATGTATTTATTTATCAGCAAATAAACATTACATGCTGCGTAAAAATCGCCCATGCTCACTTTAAGCAGCAAGCCAGTAGACCCTACATGCAAGCTTAAAAAATGCACAAAAAAGTCATCAAATTTCAAAGTAGCTGTGTTAAAGTTGTTTTTTAATTCGTCTTTTAAGCCATCTTTTGGAGAGCTAAAACTAAAATCAAAGTTTTGGCATTTGTGTAATAAATCTGTATTTTTATCGCAAATATAAATCATATCATAAATATCTTTATCTTGTTCTCTCCACCTTGCCTCGTATTTGCTAACTATCTCAAGTTGGCGGTCTTTTATTATACGCAAATTAGCATTAGGTAGTTGCATAAAAAGCTCTACTGCGTCTTTAAAAAACTCTTTATCATCGCTTCTTAGCTCAAACTCTCCGTTTTGGATGAGAATTCTATTTAGTTCTTGGACGAAGTTTTTATTTAAAGCACGGCGGCCCCGGCTTTCATTCCATGGCACTGGAAAGTGCATATAAACTAGGCTAAAAAGGTCGTTTTTAAACATCTCGCTTAGCTGGCGGATATCAGCGTTTGTAAAAAGCACATTTTTTAGTCCCATTTCATTTGCCATTTTGCTGGCTTTTGCGACACCTGGGCGGTAGATTTCTACACCTACAAAAAGCACATTTGGCATTTCTTTTGCACGGTAAAGCAGGTGAGAGGCAGACCCAAAGCCGATTTCTAGGCGAATTTCTTTAAAATACTCTAAATTCCAAATCCCAAAAAGAGTAGTAAAATCAAATCCATGCCTATTTTCATTGCCGTTTAGCACATTTGCTAGCCTTTCAGGTTCTAGCACTAGTGGCATTTTTGCCGCTGTTTTGTTACTTGTAGTATCACTAATGATATCAAAGGCATAGTTTTGCTTAAAAGTATTTAGTGCCATGTGAAGGTGGCCAGTGTTTGTTGGCTTTGTATTTTTATCGCCTTTTACCACATATTCACCATTTGCTTTTTTTGAGATACTTATGAAAAAAGCACTATTTTCAAAAGCAGTAAGAACTAAAAAATTACCAGTATTCTTGCCATCTCTAAGCTCTTCAAAAGAGCTTTTAAACTCACAGCCATTTATGCTAGCTGGGAATTCAAGTTTACTTAGTTTTTTACAAACGAAATTTGGCATTATTGTAACTCTACTTTGGCAGCTTTGCTTTTATCACTCTCCAAGCCGTATTCATCTATGGCTGAGACTTTATATTCATATTTTTGAGAGCTTTGAATATTGCTATCAAAGTAACGGGTATCATTTACTTCTATAGCCTCATTACCTAGATTTGAGCTTTTATAGATTATGTATTTTTGTGCTCTTGGGACTGGATTCCATGCTATATCAATGCCTCCGTTTGTATAAGATGACATTATTATATATGGCTGTTCTGGTGCGCTTAGGGTTGCTCCCTCTACGCTAGAGCTTGGCTTTTGCCCCTCTAAGCCACTAGTATCTACAGCTGTCACCTTATAAAATCTAGATGAACCATTTGCGTTTACATAATCCTCATAGCTAGTTTCTTTTGTGCTACCTAGCTTGGTTACTGGCAAAAACTTTGAGCGAGAGCTGTAAATTACATAGTGGTCTATATCATCTTGGGCTGGGGCTTGCCAGCTTAGCGTGATTTTTTTAGGTTGGTTTAAGCTTGCGCTTAGATTTGTTACTGGTAGTGGTAGAGCCTTTGTAGTAGAGTTTTGCGCCTCACTTGGTTTGCTTAGCACACCATCACTTGATTTTGCTCTAACTCTGTAATCAAAGCTTTCTTTAGGCTTTAATCCGCTATCTATATACTCAGCACTTAGTCTGCCCTTTATTTCAGCGATTTTGCTCCAGTTATTTGCGCCTGCTTTGCTACGCTCTATTACATACGAACTTACCCTTAAATCCTCATGCGGAGACCAAATGATTTTGGCTCTTAAAGGCAAATTTGTGATGACCTGAGCAAAGTCCACAGCAGATAAAGCGGGGAGAGTTTGTATAGTGTATATGCTGCCCATTTGCGAGTGAGCGCCGTCTTTGTCATAAGTGCTCATAGCATACTGATAGCTAGTGCTTGGCTCAAGCCCAGTATCTACATAGTGCGTGCTAAATTTATCGTTTATGGTTGCGATTTTTTGTAGTTTGCCGCCGTATTTGGCGCGGTATAGGTTGTATCCAGCGACTTTTGGATCTTCGCTTCTCTCCCACTCAAAGGCAATCTGCGTCATTTCACTAATTGTATTGAAGTTTGAGATAGTAGCAAGCTGTGCATTTAGCGTGTTTTGCTTGCTTGCCTGCAAGCTAGCTAAGGCACAGCCACTGATTAATAGGCTCAAAGCAAGAAAGCATAAAGTTTTTAGTAAGTTTTTCATTTAAAGTCCTTGTATCCACGCCAATAAGCGCGGCAAAATCATCCTCTAAAGCTGCGCAAAAGCTCATCATTTGCCCTGTGCGTGGGTGTTTTAGCTCTAAAATATAGCCGTGTAAAAAAACCCTGATTATATCGCAAGAGCCCTTAAAACCATATAAAACATCGCCTAAAATATGGCGATTTATGCTAGATAAGTGAACTCTTATTTGATGCGTTCTGCCTGTAAAGAGCTTTGCTGCGATGATATTTGGCGTGTTTTTTTTAGGTGAGTTTTGCGAGTTTTGAACTTCATCTAAAAAAATATTACAAAAGGCTGATTTTGCGTATTTTGCGCCGTTTTTACCTAGCGGATAGACAGCCTTTTTTAGCCTGTTGTTTTCACATCTGCCAATGGCTCTTTCTACTACGCAATTTTGCTTAAGTGGCAAATCGCAAAGTGCGATATAGATACGAGAAGCAGTTTTTTGCTGCAGCTGTGAGCTTAGCTGTGCGCTAGCAAAATCGCTTTTTGCTACGACCATTACGCCACTTGTATAGCGATCAAGCCTATGGACAATCCCAGCTCTAAACTCTCCGCCAAGCGTGGCTAGCTGTCTGTTGCTTTGCTTTAAAAAATCCACCAAAGTGCTCTCGCCTTTTAGCGAGCTAGCTTCGTGGACTACTAGACCTGAGGGCTTTGAGATTACCAAAATATCATCATCTTCATAAATAATTTTGATTTTTTCAAAAAGCTCATTAGAAATTCTAGAATTTTCACTAGAAATTCTAGAATTCTCACTAGAAATTCTAGATTTTTTTACTAGCACTTCATCGTTTATTTTTAGTTTATGAGCTGGCTTTAAAACAGCCTTTTTATTTACGCTTACAAGTCCTGCTTTTATCGCTGCTGCAATGCTAGAGCGAGATGCCCCGGGCAAAACCTCGCCTAAAAACCTAGCCAAAAAACTATCAAGCCTTTGCGCATCATTACAGACGATTTTTTGAAATAAAATTTCATCACTCACAATAAAATCCTAAATTTTTGCTACAATTCTAGCTATTTTTTTAGAATTTTTTGCTTTAAGGTGATAATTTTGATTTTGCTTGATAGAAGGCTTTGGTCACATTTTGACTTTATTTCGCCTTGTTTAATCATACCTATAATCGTGCTTTCTCATATGCTAATTAGCGATAGTAGCGATTTTTTAGCTAGCAAGCAGCTTGTGTATTTTGGCTTTGGGGCGGTGGCTTTTTTGGTGTTTTTTTTGTTGCCGCTGCGCAGGTTAGAGTGGCTAATACCGCTTTTTTTCTGGTTTTGTGTGGTGCTGCTTGTGGGGGTTGAGTTTTTTGGCGTTAGTAAGCTTGGCGCAAAGCGCTGGCTAGAAATCCCTTTTGTACATTTTACCATCCAGCCTAGCGAGATTATGAAACCAGCGTTTATAATGATGATTGCTTATCTTATTAAAAAGCGTCCGCCAGACCCAGATGGCTATGGTGTAAAAAGCTTTGTGAAATTTAGCTTTTATATTATGGTGCCTTTTGCGCTGATTTTAAAAGAACCTGACCTTGGTTCAGCGTTAATCTTGCTTATTAGTGGATATGGAATTTTATTTTTAGTTGGCGTAGATAAGCGCATTTGGATCACGCTAGCAGCGATCATAGCTATCTCTGCGCCGGTGCTTTATGATTACGGGCTTAGAGATTATCAAAAAAAGCGCATTGCTGATTTTTTGGGCGAGCCTAGCTATCAGGTGCGCCAAAGTGTGATTGCTATCGGCAATGGCGGACTTTGGGGCAAAAGCGAGGATGAGGCTACGCAAAGTAAATTTAAGTTTTTGCCAATTTCTACTAGCGATTTTATTTTTGCTTATACGATTGAGAGGCACGGTTTTATGGGTGCGCTTGTGCTTTTGGGGCTTTATGGGGCGTTGATTGCGCATTTTTTATCCTTGGCGTGGCGTTTTAGACGCGATCATTTTGCTAGTGGAGTTAGTGCTGGTATTGCTATGCTAATTTTTATTTATGTTAGCGTAAATACGCTAATGACTATCGGCTTTGCGCCGGTGGTGGGTGTGCCGCTGCCGTTTTATAGCTATGGTGGCAGTAGTTTTATTACTTTTATGTGTCTTTTTGGGATAATGCAAAACTTAATTACATTTCGCTACGACCCTGAGTATAATAAGCTTTTAAAAATAAAATTTTAACTCTAGGCAATTCTAGTATCGTGGCTCTAGTGTGGCAAAAAGCACCCACAAGCCAGCCGAATTTAAGTTAAAATTCTAGAATTCCAAAGCCTCTCTAATCGCAAAAACTTCTTTTAAGCTTTGCTTTAATTGCGTTGGTGTAAGCATATTTGCCCCATCGCTTAGAGCGTCTTTTGGGCTTATGTGCGTTTCATAAAAAAACCCATCCACGCCCACAGCCGCAGCAGCCCTAGCCAAAATCGGCGCAAAATAAGAATCCCCGCTGCTAGTTTTTTCAGCCCCTGCTGGCATCTGCACGCTGTGAGTGGCATCGTAGATTACAGGTGCATACTCACGCATGATAGCTAGGCTTCGCATATCTACTACTAAGTTACCATAACCAAAGCTGCTGCCTCGCTCGCAAAGGCAGACTTTGTTTTCAAAGCAGATTTCATAGCTAGGTTCCCCTTTAATACCACGAGTTTCTAGCACTTTTTTTAGGCTGTGCTTCATGGCTTGTGGGGCTAGAAACTGACCTTTTTTTATGTTTATAAAAGCATTAGTCTTTGCAGCTGCTACAAGCAAGTCAGTCTGGCGGCACAAAAACGCTGGGATTTGTAAGGCATCAGCGACCTTTGCTGCAAGGCCAGCCTGGTAGCTTTCGTGGATATCTGTTAAAATCTTATAGCCAAATTTTTCTTTAACCTCGGCTAGTATCTGGCAGCCCTTTTCAAGTCCAGGACCACGAAAGCTTGAAATACTCGTGCGATTTGCCTTATCAAAGCTAGATTTAAAGTAAAAATCCACATTTGGCAAACTAGCAATTTCTCTTAGTTCTTCTGCCATTTGTAAAATAAAATCACGGCTTTCTATTACGCAAGGCCCAGCAATTAAAATCATTTTCTATCCTTTTTTTGTGATTATAGTTTATTTTTGCTTAGCTAATAGCACGCCACTAAGTGCAATTACAAAAATCCCACAAAGTGCGATGAAATTTGGCAAAGCCTCACCCAAAAACAGCCCAAAAATCATAGCAAAAATAACATCGCTATAACTAATGCTAGCTATTATCCCAGCTTTTTTTGAAGCAGCAAAAGCCCTTGTAAGATAAAGCTGAAAATAATACCCACCAAGTGCCACAAGCCCCAAAAGCAGCCACTCATAAGCATTTGGAAAACTAAATTTCACGCCTTTTAAAAGCCCGCTACCCTTTGGATAAAGCTCGCCTAAAATCAGCAAAACCGCCATTAGTAAAGTCCCTGCTATCATGTATGAAAGCACGATTGAGTTTGCTTTGTAGTATTTGCGCAGCTCATGGACGCTTGCTAGTGCTGCGCCTGAGCACAGACCGCCTATGATGCCAACAATATCAGTTAGCGCAAATCCACCGCTTGGCTGCGTTGTTAGCAAAAAGCCAACAAAGCCAAGCAATATAGCAAACCAGCTAAGGGCTCGCAGTTTTTGCGCAAAGAAAAATCCAGCAATCAAAGCTGTAAAAATAGGTGCTGTCTTGTAAAAAGCAAAAGCCATAGAAAGCCCAGCATTTGCGATATTATAAAAAAACGCAGCCATACCGCAAACGCCGATAAATCCACGAAATAAGAGTAAGCACATATGCCCACCACGCAAAAAATCGCACTCTCTATCTTTTTTAATCGCCAAAAGCACGATAAAAAGCCCTATTAGATTGCGCCAAAAAACTATTTCAAAGCTATGAAGATTTTGACTTAAAATTTTAGCCAAAAATCCAAGGCAAGCATTGTAAAAACTAGCAATAAGCATATAATAAATGCCAAGGTGGCGAAGTAAAAATGGATTAAACTCTCTCATTATTTTTCTTTTGCTATTAAAAGTCCGCTAAATATGATCACGACTATACCAAGCAAGGCAAAGCCCATAGGTAAAGCATCGCCTAGTAAAACGCCCAAAATCATGCTAAATACGATATCAGCGTAGCTAACAGCAGCTGGAATTCCTGCTTTTCTAGTGGCTCTATAAGATTTTGTCATATATACTTGGTATATATAGCCTAGCAGCCCCACACCAAGTGCTAAAACCAAGCCGGTGCTATCAGGCATCACAAAAGCAGGCAAACTCTGGGTGTATTCGCCAAGGGCTAAAATAATAGCCATAGGAATAGCACCAAAAATCATAAATGATAGTATTATCATATCTGCCGAGTAGTATTTTCGCATTTTTCGCACGCTAGTCATAGCAAGCCCCATGCACACGCCACCACTAAGTCCTATTATGCTATCAATTAGCCCCATATTTCCGCTTGGTTTCATTATAAAAACAATACCGATAAAACCTAGCAAAATCGCTACCCAGCCAAGTTTTGATAGTTTTTCTTTTAGCGCAAAATATGAAAAAATAGCTATAAAAATCGGTGCTGTTTTTTGAAAGGTAAAAGCCGTGCCAAGCTCGATGTGAGCGATATTATAAAAAAAGCAAAGAAGTCCAAGTGAGCCAATAACCCCACGAAAAACAAAAAGCCACGGCGCACCACCTTTGCCAAAATTGCGGTGTCTATATAGCGCAGCTAGGACAAATGCTAATCCTATAATATTGCGAAATAGCACAATTTCTACGCTGCTTACTTGCTCGCTAAGTAGTTTTGAGGCAGCCCCCATCAAAGAAAACGCAAAACAAGCAATAAGCATGTAATAAACGCTTAAATGCCTGATAATAAATAATCTTAGAGTATTCATAGCCTTACTTTTAAAAAATAAGTGTAATTTTAACATAAAGTTTTAAATTTATTCGTAAGCTTAAAGAGAAAATTCATTTTTAAATATATTTTTTATAATTTTTTGCTAGAATGCCAAAGCAAAATTTTTTACAGGTAAAAACATGAAGCACACACTACTTTTAGCAAGCGTACTTCTAACTTTTATCGCATGTAGCAACGAAGAACTAGAGAAAAAAGAACGCTTAGCCCAAAGCATTGTTCGTGGGCAAGTTCTTTTTGAGCAGTGCGTAGTCTGTCACGGAGAAAGAGCTGAAAAATCATATATGCAAGAAGTCCCACCAATCAAGCTTATAGACTATGGCATGAGAGCGCAAATGATGAAATCATATCGTGATGGCACTCTTGGCAAAAAAGGAATTTATGGTCTAGCTGATCTTAAAGGCGAGGTTATGCTCCGTCTTAGTGATGAGGACATGGCTGATATTGATGAGTATATTGAGAGTATGAAACTAGCCGATGAGGCTACGCAAGAGAACACAAAGAAAATACAATGAAAAAAATAGCAATTAGCCTAGGCGATCCAAACGGCATAGGCATAGAAATAGCTTTAAAAGCTCACAATGAAATTAAGCAATTTTGTAAGCCACTTTATTTTATAAACAAAGCCTTACTTCAAAGGGCAGCCAAACTGCTTGGATATAGAATTCCTGATGATTTTATAAGCTGTGAGTGTGGCAAGGACTTTGAGCTAAAACCAGGCAAACTTAGCAAAAAAGCTGGCAAGTTTTCTTTTGTAAGCTTTGCAAACGCATTTTTAAATGTAAAAAATCATAAAGCAGACGCTCTTGTAACCTTGCCGATAAATAAACAAGCTTGGGCAAAAGCAGGTATTAAATACCACGGACACACAGAGGCACTAAGTGATTTTTGTAAGCGTGATGCTATTATGATGCTAGGCTGCCAGGAGCTTTTTGTGGGGCTTTTTACCGATCATCAGCCTTTAAAATCAGTCCCAAAAAGCGTTAAAAAAAAGGCATTAGCAAGATTTTTGCTAAGCTTTGCTAAAGCTAGCGGGTTTAGCAAAATCGGCGTTTTGGGGCTAAATCCTCACGCAGGCGATGGTGGCATTTTAGGGCGTGAAGACGAAAAAATCGTAAAAGCCATAAAAATCGCAAACAAAGCTTTGGGCGCAAAGGTTTTTAGCGGTCCACTCGTGCCTGATGTAGCCTTTAATCCACTTGCGCTAAAAAGGACAAATCGCTTAGTAGCTATGTATCACGACCAAGCCTTAGCACCGCTAAAAGCTTTGTATTTTGATAGTGCTATAAATGTAAGCCTTGCTTTGCCTATTGTCCGCACTAGCCCAGACCACGGCACAGCTTTTGATATCGCTTACAAAGGCCTTGCAAACATTACAAGCTATATAAATGCTGTAAAATACGCAGTAATACAAGCTAATAACAAAAAAACGATTTAAGTAAAAAAGGAGGAAATTTTGAGTGCGGGCTTTTTAAAAGCAAAAGATAATGTTTTTGCTTTAATGTTCTTTATTATTTCAATTTGTGTTTTTTTAGTTTGGGGCTATAACTATATACCTAGCAATCACTTATTGCTTTTCATACTAGCTAGTTTTTTTGGTATTTTTATGGCTTTTAACATCGGTGGAAACGATGTGGCAAACAGCTTTGGAACAAGCGTGGGTTCTAAGACGCTTACAATCAAGCAAGCTCTGGTAATTGCTGCTGTTTTTGAACTAAGTGGTGCGATTTTTGCTGGTGGAGAAGTAACAAATACCATTAGAAGTGGAATTATTACCATTAGCGATAATGTGCCGCCTATGTCTTTTGCAGCTGTTATGATGGGGGCTTTGTTTAGTGCTGGTGCGTGGCTGTTTATCGCTACGAAGTTTGGTATGCCAGTAAGCACTACTCACTCTATCGTTGGTGGTATTTGTGGTGCTGGAATTACCATGGGTATGATGCATTTTGGTGGCTGGGTGGAAACATCTGGGATGATAAATTGGAACAAGCTTTTAAGCATCGTTGCTAGCTGGTTTATTAGCCCTATGGCTGGACTTATTATAGCTTTTCTTATCTTTGGCTTTATAAAAACAAAAATCATCACGCCAAGTGAGAAAAAATACGAACAAGTCCGTGAGCTAAAAAAAGAGCGTAAAACATACAAAAATCAATACTTCAAAGAACTTCGCTCTAAAAGCGAAGCCGAACAGCTTGCAACACTTAGAAAAATAGCTTCAGTAGATGATGATGACGAAGACGACCTAGAAATGTCAGTATCTACAAAAAGCGAGTATAGAAATCAAATCCGTAAGATGAAAAAAGCTGAAAAAGAAGTAGATGTTGATAGCCACATGAGATTAAATATCCCGATTGTAGCAGCTTGTGCTGCTATGGTTATTGCTTCATCTTTGCTATTTAAAGGACTTCAGCACCTAAACCTTGGCTTTAGCCTTTTTGAGACGCTTTGGATAATCTTTGTTATTGGGCTTTGTGCTTATCTTATTATCTTTGCGCTTGTAAATATGGTAAAAAGAAATAATCCTAAAAAAAGCATTAACCGCATTTTTGGCTGGTTTCAGATCTTTACGGCTTCAAGCTTTGCTTTTAGCCACGGCGCAAACGATATCGCAAACGCCATAGGTCCATTTGCAGCGATTTTGGATGTGCTAAAAACTAACTCAATCAACTCACAATCACCAATTCCATTTATCGCAATGGCTACTTTTGGTGTCTCTCTTGTGGTGGGGCTTTGGTTTTTAGGTAAAGAAGTTATCACAACAGTGGGTAATAAACTTGCAAATATCGAGCCTTCAACAGGATTTAGCGCAGAGCTAGCTAGTTCTATTGTTATTTTAGTAGCTACAAAAATGGGCTTGCCAATTAGCTCAACACATGTGCTAATCGGCGCAGTTTTAGGCATCGGCTTATACAACAAAAGCGCAAACTGGGCTATGCTAAAACCAATAGGCCTAGCGTGGGTTATCACAGTGCCAGCTGCTATGCTAGGTTCTGCGCTTTGTTATGCTGTTATTGCTTATTTGATGGGACTTGCGTAGTTTTTTGCTAGCGATAGGCTGGCTCAGTCTGCGGACACTTTTAAATTAACCAGCATTAACCAAAGCTTATTATAATTTAGACATGAATACAAGTCAAAGTAGAGTTTATCTTATTTTTATCTGTATTGCGTTTTTTACAGCTGTGTTTGTCTGTTTTACGCTTTATCGAATAACACTTGATCGCTCACTACCAAAGCTAAACAGCTCAGATGAAGACTCAGCTCTTAGAGGCGATATTATTACAAGCGATGGATTTAGCGTAGCAACAAGCCAAAAGCTCTACTCAGCTGTCGTAAACACTCGCAACATAGACCCAAACAAAAAAGAGCTTTTTATAAATTTATATAGCCTTTATAGTGGGGCTGATCCTAAAAAAGTAGAAAAAATCCTAAAGAGCAAAGGCGCAGTAACGCTCTCAAAAGATCTAAATGCTAAAGATGCAGCTCACCTTAGAGAACTAGCGCGCAAGCTTTATCGCACAAAAGTCTTTATCCCCTATCAAGACCCAAAAACTGGCATAGTCACCACCCAAGGCCTAGATGTAACAGAAAGTGGCGAAAAACGCAGCTACATAGCAGGCGATACACTCACGCCACTAATAGGCTATACAAGCAAAAAACAAAAGGGCAAAATCACCAAAGCAAGCGGCGTAAAAGGTATAGAAAAGTTTTACCAAGACCAGCTTGATGATATCACAAACGAGAGTTTAAAAGGCCCAAGAGATCTCTCAAATACCATAATCCTCTCAGGCGAGAGCAAACTAAAACGCCGCAAAGATGGCTATAATGTAGTGCTAAACATAAATCTTCGTATCCAACAAATGCTAGAAAAAATGATAGATGAACGAGCCAAAAGTCTAATCGCCAAAGAAATAATTCTAGCTGTAATGGAGGCAAAAACAGGCAAGCTTCTAGCCCTAACATCAACCAAACGCTACAATCCAGGCGCAATCACGCAAAAAGACTACGAAGCCCTAAACTCATCAGCTAGCGAGTATGCTTATGAAATGGGCTCAGTTATGAAGCCGATTATATTTTCACTTGCCTTACAAGAAAACAAAATAAATCCGCTTGAGAATATAAATGTCTACGGCGGCAAATATAAGCTAGGCAGACGCACCATCACAGATAGCCACAAAGCAGACAACCTAAGCGCTGAAGAAGTCATCATCCAAAGCTCAAATATCGGTATGATAAATGTCATTGAGCGCCTTGATGATGCTAGCATTTACAATGGTCTGCGCAACTTCGGCTTTGCGCAAAAGACAGGCGTGGATCTAAGCCACGAACAAACGGGCAAAATCCCGCAAATACGTGACCTAAAAAACCGTACTTATAAGGCAACTTTAAGCTACGGCTATGGAATTCAAGCTACTTTTATGCAACTTCTAAGTGCGTATAATGCTATAAATAACGGCGGCGTGATGATGGAGCCAAGGCTGTTTTCTCACCTTGAGCGTGATGCTAAAAAATACTTTTTACAAAACAGCGAGCCAAAACAAGTGCTTAGCAAAGAAGCTGCTGATAAAATGCGAGCTATACTAGTAAAAGTAGTAGATAGCCCAAGCGGCACAGGTAGAGCAGCAAAAATCCCAGGGCTAGTGCTAGGTGGCAAAACAGGCACCGCACACATCGCCACCACAGGCGGATATAGCGACAAGCGTTATAACGCAAGCTTTTTTGGCTTTGCTAGCGATGATGCGGGACATAACTACACAATAGGCGTTTTGGTGCGAGAGCCGATGCGACCTTATCCTTATTATTTTGCTAGCTGGAGTGCTTTGCCAGTGTTTAAGCAAGCTGCTGAAATTCTAGTAGAAAATGACTATCTAAGTCCAAGCGAAGCCTTTAGCAGAAACAAAAACGACATTGCAGCTACAGCACTTGATTAAAAATCTAGAATTCCTTAGCCTTGTGTCATCCCCCGACCCCTTCGGGGGATCTCATCACAGAGAATTCTAAAATTCCTTAGCATAGAGATCCTCGGGTCAAGCCCGAGGATGACATAGTAGGGAATTCTAAAATTCCTAATGCTTTTTAAGATTATAAATTATATTTATTGCTAAACTTGCCCAAATAAGCACAAAGCTAGCAAGTTTTAGTATGCCAAGTGACTCATTATACAAAAAAATTGCCAGCAAAAAGCTAATACTAGGGCTTAAATACTGAAAAAATCCCAGTGTGCTAAGGCGCAGGTATTTTGCCGCGCTATTAAAGGTTAGCAGCGGCAGTATGGTTACCACCCCGCTAAAAGCTAGCAAAAATCCTGTGCTATCAAAATCCAGCCTTGCTTCTCCCACGCTCCACAAATACAGCAAAAACCCAAGCGCAAAAGGCAAGGTAAGCATAGTCTCTACAAAAAGCCCATGCGTGCTAGGCACTCGCACTTTTTTGTGAATTAGCCCGTAAAAAGCAAAGCTTGCTGAGAGTATGAGCGAAATAAAAGGCAGGCTGCCAAGGTCGTAGATTTGAACGCAAATTGCGATAACTACGATAAAAAGCGAGATTTTGCTAGCCTTGCTAAGTCGCTCTTTTAGAAAAATAGCGCCAAGCAAAATGCTAAAAAGCGGATTTATAAAATATCCTAGGCTGGTTTCTAGTATCTGCCCACGATCCACCGCCCAGATATAAACGCCCCAGTTAATGCTAATTAGCACGCCGCTTGCTAGTAGATTTAGAGCTACTTTTTTTATAGAGAGCAGGCGAAAGACTTGGCGTAGTTTGCTGCTAAAATAAAGCAAGGCAAAAAGGATAATCGCTGACCACAGGATACGGTGAGCAAGCACCTGCACCGCACCCACATCTGCTAAAAGCTTGAAATACACAGGAAAAACGCCCCACATAAAAAATGTGCTAAGCGCAAAGGCAATACCTTTTTGCTCCTTATTCATTTTTTATCCTATTTGTGCTTTGCGTAGCTTATTATATAAGTAGCGCCTGAGTAGAGAGTAAGAGCCACCGCTATCCACAGCAGTAGCTCGCCAAAGACCCACTGCATGGTTAAAAAACCCACAGCTATCATTTGAAAAGTAGTTTTTAGCTTGCCAGCGAAGTTAGCTTTGATGCTGATATTCTCAATTGCTAAGACCACACGAAAACCTGTTATAAAAAACTCACGCACAAGTATGATATAAACAGCCCAAACATTTGCCCTATCAATCATCGCAAGTCCCAAAAATGCGCCCAAAATTAGCATTTTATCAGCCAGCGGATCTAAAATCTCTCCAAGCTTAGTTCGCTGATCCCAGGCCCTAGCGATATAGCCATCAAAAAAATCGCTTATACTAGCGATGCTAAAAACAAGCGCAGCAAAATAATTTAGCCACGAAATCGCCCCAGCATCATCTGTGCTTTTTGTTTGAAGCAGTAAAAACAAAAACAAAGGCGCAAGTAGTATTCTAATACTTGCTATTGTGTTTGGTAGATTAAGGTTTTTCATTGTTTAGCTTTTATCTTTTAGATTAAAAAGCGAATTTTACTTTAAATTTTAGAATTTTGAGTAAAAAATACGAAAAAATAAAAAATTTTTACGCATTAGTGCTAAGTTTATTTTAAGCTATTTTTTGCCCCAAAAGCTAAGGAATTTTAGAATTCCTAAAAATACTCAAATTTTAGCGGGATTTTAGGGGCGGCAGCCCCTAAGGGTTTAGGGCGTAGCCCTTATAAAATTTGCGAGCTAGGCTAGATTTATCTAGCCTAAAAGCGAGCATAAAACTAGAATTCCCAAGCCTTGTGTCATTGTCCGGCTTGACCGGACAATCTCTATAAAAATCCCCCGATTTGATCGGGGGGATCTCATCAGAATAAATTCTAAATTCATCCGTCATTGCGAGATAAAATTCTAAATTTTAGCGGGGTTTTAGGGGCGACAGCCCCTAAGGGTTTAGGGCGTAGCCCTTATAAAATTTGCGAGCTAGGCTAGATTTATCTAGCCTAAAAGCGAGCATAAAACTAGAATTCCCAAGCCTTGTGTCATTGTCCGACTTGACCGGACAATCTAATCACAAAGAATTTAGAATTCCCTGCGTCATTGCGAGGGAGCAAAGCAATCTCTATGAATTCTAAATTTATTTTAGGAATTCTATATTTATTCTTGGAATTCTATATTTATTCTTGGAATTCTATATTTATTCTTGGAATTCTAGAATTTTCGTCATTGCGAGCGAAGCAAAGCAATCTCATCAAATCACCGTCATTGCGGAAATCGCCGTCATTGCGAGGGAGCAAAGCAACCGAAGCAATCTCTAGGAATTCTAAATTTATTCTTGGAATTTTAGATTTATTCTTGGAATTTTAGATTTATTCTTGGAATTTTAGAATTTTGCTCGCTTTTGGGCTAGATAAATCTAGCCTAGCTCGCAAAGATATAAGGGCTATGCCCTAAACCTT
>CAMENE010000006.1:0-84370 GCA_945928165.1 uncultured Campylobacter sp. | reverse complement strand
AATCTAGAATTCTAGAATTTCTAAGTTTAAAATCTAGAATTTCTAATCTAGAATTCTAGAATTTCTAAGTTTAAAATCTAGAATTTCTAATCTAGAATTTCTAAGTTTAAAATCTAGAATTTCTAGTTTAAATTCTAGAATTCTAGAATTCTAGATTTATTTATCTAGTGATTTTTCTAATACACTATCTATAATGCCGTATTCACAAGCCTCAGCAGCGCTCATGAAAAAGTCTCTATCAGTATCTTTTACGATTTTTGCTAGCTTTTGTCCTGTGTTTTGGGCTAGGGCTGCATTTAGCACTTCTTTTAGGCGCAAGATTTCTTTTGCTTGGATTTCTATATCAGTAGCTTGTCCTCTTGCCCCACCTAGTGGCTGGTGTATCATGATACGAGCGTTTGGCAGGGCGTGGCGTTTGCCCTTTGCCCCACAGCTTAGCAAAAACGCTCCCATGCTAGCAGCCTGACCTATACAAATAGTGCAGATATCAGGCTTAATGTAGTTCATTGTATCATAAATGCTAAGTCCGCTAGTAACCACGCCGCCCGGGCTATTTATGTATAAATAAATATCTTTATCTGGATCTTCTGCTTCTAAAAACAGCATTTGTGCTACAACTGCACTTGAGACCTGGTCGTTTATTTCGCCACTTAGCATAATAATGCGGTCTTTAAGCAAACGCGAGTAAATATCATAAGCTCTCTCGCCCTTGCTGGTGCGTTCGATTACGGTAGGAATTAGATAGCTCATTATTATTTCTCTTTTTTCTTTCTACCGCGTTTTGGCTTTTCTTCTGAGCTTTCTGCGGCTTTTTTAGCAGCTATTTTTGGTTCTGCTGCTTTTTTAACGCTGCTAGCTTTTTTAGCTTTTTCTATTTGTTCATCTTCTGGCAGTGGAAAAAGATGTAAAAATAGCTTTTCTTCAACTATAGCCATTTTTACAGCTGGTAGCATGCCGCCCTTTTTGTAGTATTCCATATGCTCTTTTGGATTTCTGCCGCTGCGGTATGCTTCCATATATATAGTTTGGATTAGCTCTTGGTCGCTTACTTCGATTTTATTTATCTTTGCTAGCTCATCGATGATGAAAGTTAGCTTAACGCTATTGCTAGCCTCTTCTTTGTAGCTCTCAAGTTTAGCTTCAAGGGCTTTTTTATCTTCTTGGTATTTTTTACGCTCATCATCGCTAAAGCTATACCAGTCGTTGCGAAAACGGACATTCATTTCTTGATCTACGATATTTTCTGGTAAATCAAAGTTAAATTTCTTTGTCAAAGCCTGGGCAAATTTATCTTTTATCTCTCCATTTAGTAGAGTTATAAACTTGCTAGTGCGGATTTGGTCTTTTATGCTAGCTTCTAGCATTTCTTTACTTGGGTTTTGCTCGTTTGGCATGATTTTTTTAAGCGTTTCTTCATTTAGCTCAGCCTTTTTTTGCTCTTGTATTTCGTGTAGTTTTACTTTAAACACAGCGTCTTTGCCTGCTAAGGAAGCTGCGCCATACTCAGCCGGAAATGTTACTTTTATATCACGCTCGTCACCTACTTTTAGTCCTATCATACCATCTTCAAAGCCTGGGATAAACTGACCTGAGCCGATTTCTAGGGTGTAGTTTTCAGCCTTGCCGCCCTCAAAAGCCTTGCCATCTACAAAGCCCTCAAAGTCAAACTTAGCAAAATCGCCTTTGCCCAGCTCTTCTTTGCTTGATTTCTCTAAGCTACCAAACATTTTTAGCATATTATCAATGCGCTCATCGATTTCTTTTTGTTCTACTTTTGGTGCCTCATAAGCTGGAAGCAAGCTCTCATAGCCTTTTATATCTACTTCTGGGCGGAAAGAAATTGTAATTTCTACATCAATATTGCCGTTTTTCTCATCAAATTTAGTAACAAGTGGCTCGCCAATAGTATCATTTAGGCCTTTGCCAAGTTCTTTTAAACCACCACTTACTATATCGCCTAGCACTCTGTTTTTGGCATCACCTTCTATTTTTTTGCGGTATTTTTGTAGCATCAAAGAAGCTGGGACATGACCCTTGCGAAAACCTGCGATATTTGCTGTTTTTGCTGCTTCTTTGGCTAGCTGATTTACTTTTGCTTCAAGCACATCAGCACTGATTGTTGTGCTTACCTTTGCGTTTGCTTTGTTTACATTTTTTGCGTTTACTTGCATGCTTTTACCTTATTTTTAGAAATAAAAATTGCCAAAATCTTAGCAAAATTTTGCTTTATTTTAACATAAACCAAGCAAATTATTGTAAAATGCTAAAAAATTTATAAGGTTTAACATGGATAAAAAAGAAAATTTAGTTAGAGAATTCCTTTCTTTGCTTGGCGAAGACCCTGAGCGTGAGGGCTTACTTGATACGCCAAAGAGAGTTTCAAAGGCCTTTGATTTTTTAACAAGTGGCTATAAAGAAGATCCAAAAGAAGTGCTAGGCTCTGCTTTATTTACAAGCTCGGCAAGTGAAATGGTGCTTATTAAAGACATTGAGTTTTACAGCCTTTGTGAGCATCATTTGCTGCCGATAATCGGCAAAGCGCATGTGGCCTACATACCAAATGGCAAGGTCGTGGGGCTTTCTAAAATCCCGCGCATGGTAAATATTTTCGCTCGCCGCCTTCAAATCCAAGAGCAAATGACAGAACAAATCGCAAGTGCCTTACAAGACTGCCTTGCACCAAAAGGCGTGGGCGTGATGATAGAAGCACGCCACATGTGTATGGAAATGCGTGGAGTTCAAAAAATAAACTCTATTACAAGCACCTCAGCCCTACGTGGGATATTTATAAAAGATGAGCGAACAAGAAAAGAGTTTTTTGATCTAATTAAAATAAGATAAAGGCTAAAAAATGAACCCAAATCTAGAATTCCATAAGCAAAAATTAGCTGAAATTTTAGAGCGTGATAAGCGTGGAGAGCTAAAAACTTATAGCAAAGAAGAGTTTGAGACAATACTAGAAGCTAGAAAACAAAGACTTTTAGAAAAAATAGCACAAGAACAAAAACAAGCAAGCGGACAATGAAATTTGACTTTAAAGAATCTTTTAATAAAGGACTTGATGATATTGTAAGTTTTATTTCTTTGGATAGTTCGCAAAGGGCTTTAAGGTTTCAAAATGAACTAATGGAAAAAATCTATAGTCTTGATTTTATGCCCAAACGCTGCCGCAAAAGCACGCTAGCAAATGATGAGAGCATAAGAGATTTGATATTTAAAGGCTACATTATAGTTTTTAAAATACAAAATGATACAATAAAAGTTCTTTATATATACAAAGAAAATGAACCAAAGATGATTTTTTAGGCAAAAATAGGTAATAAAATGTCGCTAGAACTCCTTAAAAACAAGCTAAACTCAGCCAAAATAAACCTTAGTGGCTCTTTTGGCGTTATTACTAAAATCAGCGCAAATATGCTAGAGGTCTCAGCGCTAGATGCTGGAATTGGCGATATAGTCCAGATTGAGGGCTCTGGAGCTGGTCAGCTTGGCATGGTTACACAGATTTACGAAGGGGGTGCCTCTGTCTCGCCCTTTGGCTTTGTAGAGGGCTTTAAGATAGGCCAGAGAGTTTATGCTAGTGATATTGGTATGAGTATACCGGTTGGCGAGGGACTTTTGGGGCGAGTGGTAGATCCCTTTATGCGACCAAAGGACGGCAAAGGACCGATTTTTTCTACTGAGCGCGTGCCTATTATGAAAGCGCCCATTGATGCGATGAAGCGCGGGCTAATTGATGAGCCTTTTAGCGTGGGAGTTAAGGCAATTGATGGGCTTTTGACCTGCGGCAAGGGACAAAAACTAGGCATTTTTGCAGGCTCAGGCGTGGGAAAAAGCACTCTAATGGGTATGATAGTAAAGCACTGCGTAGCACCGATTAAGGTAGTTGCGCTAATCGGCGAGCGTGGGCGTGAAGTGCCTGAGTTTATACAAAAAAACCTTGGCGGAGATCTTTTGGGCACTGTTATGGTAGTAGCTACTAGCGATGATAGCTCGCTTATGAGAAAATACGGAGCCTTTTGTGCGATGAGCGTGGCTGAGTACTTTAAAAACAAAGGGCATGATGTGCTATTTATCATGGATAGTGTAACTCGCTTTGCTATGGCTCAGCGTGAGATAGGCCTAGCCCTTGGCGAGCCGCCTACTAGCAAGGGCTATCCGCCTAGTTCGCTGACCTTGCTGCCACAGCTCATGGAAAGGGCTGGCAAAGAAGAAGGTCAGGGCTCAATTACAGCCTTTTTTACCGTGCTTGTAGAGGGTGATGACATGAGTGATCCTATCGCTGATCAAAGTCGCTCGATTTTGGACGGGCATATCGTGCTTGATCGCTCGCTTACAGACTATGGCATTTATCCGCCTATAAATATCCTAAGCTCAGCAAGCCGTGTAATGAGCGATGTAACAAGCCCAGAGCACAGAGCAAACGCCAGAAAGTTTAAACGCTACTACTCAATGCTAAAAGAAAATGAAGTGCTAATCCGCATAGGCGCATATCAAAAGGGCTCGGATAAAGAACTTGATATGGCAATAGCCAAAAAAGCCTTTATGGATGATTTTATCCGCCAAGACGCCACTGCTGGTTATGCTATTGCCGATACAGTCAAAATCTTAGAGCAGATAAACTAGAATTCCTAGCAATAAAATCTAGAATTTCTAAGCTTTGTGTCATCCCCCCTTCTGATGAAAATAGAGTAAATAATATAGTATTTAATGGCACTACACCAGAACTAACCAAAATCGCTACTGAGATCGCAAAAGGCGAGCTACAAAGCGCAGGGGCAAAAAAGCTAATGCTTTTGGCTGAAAATAGCGCAAATGAAGCCGCCACCACAGCAGAGCAAATAATCAGCACAAATATCGCTAAGATAAATGATAGCGCAATAGAGTTCTATGCTAATAACATAAATATCCTAAACGAAGTAGCTAAAAAATATCCAATGCTAAATAGGCCTGAAAAAATTGAGCTAGCAAATAAGCAAATTTTAGCAAATGCTAGTCCTGAGTTGCTAGAATATTCAAAGTTTTTAAACGGCGGAAGCCTACCAAATGATGCTAGACTGCTAGGCAAAAACGCAGGCAGAATGATACTAAAAAGCCTAGATGCTGGTGCGTCGTCAGCAGAAGTAATAAACATGCTACTAAAAGCTGGTATAAGTGGCAGAAACTCAACTGCTGCAAAAGCCCTACTCCAAACAGGCGATATAAATGCATATAACGCTGTGATGAGACAAGGCGAGAGCGAGCTAATAGCCGAGTTATCTAATAATGTGCGAAACCAGGCTAAAAACGAAAGCATAGCCCAAATACTAAATAGCGCAAAAGAACAAGCTATAAAAAATGATGAAATGCTAAAAAAAGGCATAGGCAATCAAGACTTAGATGATGTGACTGCTAAATTCATAAGCGAGAAAAGCGGCAAAGAGTTTGAAGTGGCTGAAAATGGCTTTGGCAGAGAGCTAATGAAGTATGAGGGCAAAGAAGCTAGCGATGATATGAAACGCTCGTTTAGTGCCTGGGAAGCTCAGGGACAAAAGGCAGATATTACTCTAAATGACGGACGCAAGGTTGTATATCTAAGCCCTGATGAAGCCGTGGAGCTAAGCTATGGGAATGCGTATTTATACGGACACAAAAGCTATGAAGAGCTAATGGCTACAAAAATGGCTGAGAGTTTGGAGCAGAAGTTTAATAGACTAAAAACGCATCCAGCATACGAAAACCTGCTAAAAATGCGTGAAAATACGCTAGCTAGAGAGCTAAAAGGCGAAAAAGTTGGCGGTTCAAAGCCTACTGTATTTTACGAACCGCAAAGCCAGAGATATTTACGCACTGGTGGCGGCGGTGGCATAGATAATCCAGAGCGTGAAATACGCATAAGCAAAAGTGATGTAGCAAAGCTAAGGTCTGGCAAGGCTGATGTTGCACTAGCTATAAAACTAGAAAATAGCCTAGAAGCTCTAACTGGTGACCCAGCAGCAAGTGGCGTGCTAGACCATCTGCTTACAAGGGACTTTCATCTAGGCACGGCTGAGTATAAAAAAGGGCTAGTAGCGCCAAAAACAGCTGAAAATTCTAGAATTTCTAGTGATGAAGTAGCAAAAAATACTGAAAATTCTAGAATTCAAGATGATATAGATGCTGCCCTCTGGAAAGGCGTGGAAGAAACTCAAAATTTTATCATTAAAGCTAGACGAAATTTTGAAATAAAGCATAATATCACGCCAATTAAAGAATTTGGCACTAATTACGCTGAGTTTTATCACGGTGGGGCAAATGCGATTAGAAAGCTTTTTGCTGAAAGGCAAGGTCAAGTGGCTGGGGCGTTTGAGAGAAAAGAGCTAGAGAAATTAAGCGGAAATGGCGATATTGATTTAGTGTGGGGCGAAGCTAAAACCGCAAACGGCGATATAAAAGGCTATGGGCTTAGCAAGATAGAAGCTAAGCACCTTAATGACTTTGCTAGTTTTAATGGCGATACACCGCACGATAAATTGATAAATGGCTTAAATGAGATTATAGAAAAAGGCGAGATAGAGAGCAAAAACGGCGTAGATACAATTATTTATAAAAAAGGCAACAGCGAATTTAAAGTTGGGCTTAGTAAAGGTTGGGATAATCAAGGCAAAAATAACTGGATTATTACGGCGTATAATAATAAAAAAGTGTTGGGAAGTAGCGAGACTTCCTACCACGATACTTTTACAGCTAAAGAACCTTTAGCCAACCAACGAGCAAATTCTACCACTTCTAGCGTAAAAAGTCAAGCTGAAAATCAAGCAAATTTAGCCCAATTCACAGCAGAATTTTCAAAAGCATACAATGCTATTAAAAATATAGGTAAATATACTGGATTATTTGAAAATGATTATAAACAAATAGCTAGTTTAAGCCTAAAAGACTTTACTCAAAGGCTAAAAAATGATATACAAGCCTACGAAGAGTTAGCAGAGTTACAAGAAATAGCATATAAAGCGACAAATGGGTTATTAGATAATGATGAATATATGAGATATTTTAATGTCACACAAGGGCAAAAGGGGTATTTAACAAAAGCACAATCTATACAAAATAATGCCTTTGAAATTCTAGACCAAGCACCAAATTACATTTCAGGTCTATATAATGAAATATCTAGGCTAAAAGCTTTAAAGACCCTAAACAACGAGCAAGATGAAACATTAAATAAGGCATTAAAGCAAGTAAATACAAATGCTATTTTAGATTTAGCTGGTGGGACGAATTATAAGCTTATGGCTACAAAAATAAAAACAGCCCTAAATGCTTTAATGAGAGCCAAAAAAATATTAGATGAAGCACCAAAGCCAAAAGCTACCACAACGGCTAATAAAAGTGGGCAGAATATAAAAAGCACTGGCAAAATGCCTGAAATCTCAGCTGGCAGTAAAATAAAAAATGAAATATTTAAAAACTTTATGGCTGATGAGGGAGTAGTGCAAGCAGCGATAGTTAATGACTTTGCAAATTTCAAGCTTTTTGCGAAAAATAAATTAGATGACTTGCTAGTTGATGCTTATCAAAAAAGCCCAGATGAGACAAGAAAACTTTTTGACAATGTAATAGGCGAGTTTGAACCTGCTTTAAAAGACCCTAAACAACGAGCAAGATGAAACATTAAATAAGGCATTAAAGCAAGTAAATACAAATGCTATTTTAGATTTAGCTGGTGGGACGAATTATAAGCTTATGGCTACAAAAATAAAAACAGCCCTAAATGCTTTAATGAGAGCCAAAAAAATATTAGATGAAGCACCAAAGCCAAAAGCTACCACAACGGCTAATAAAAGTGGGCAGAATATAAAAAGCACTGGCAAAATGCCTGAAATCTCAGCTGGCAGTAAAATAAAAAATGAAATATTTAAAAACTTTATGGCTGATGAGGGAGTAGTGCAAGCAGCGATAGTTAATGACTTTGCAAATTTCAAGCTTTTTGCGAAAAATAAATTAGATGACTTGCTAGTTGATGCTTATCAAAAAAGCCCAGATGAGACAAGAAAACTTTTTGACAATGTAATAGGCGAGTTTGAACCTGCTTTAAGTGAATTTCATAAAATAGCGCAAAGCGGAGAGCTTGGTGCTGCTAAAAAAACAATAACACAAAAACAAGACCTTGGTAAGTGGGAACTAGATAAAAAAGCCCTTTGGCATTTTGAGACCACGATAAATACAAGCGCAGGTGGCATAAAAAAAGAATACACAGATGATTTAGCAAAAATTGATGAGCTTAATCTTGGGGATGAAGTAAAATTTAAGCTAAAAGAAAAGTATGAAAAATTTTTAAGCGCAGCAAGTGATAGAGTAACAAAATCAAGAGGTGGTAATGTCGTTTTCCATCATAAAAAATGGGGTGATGCCACGGAACTTGAAGCTTTTAGAGCTAAATTATTTAATAAAAACTCTACCCTAAAAGATATAAAAAGTGGCGGGGGCTTTAAAAAAGGCTTTAGCACTATGGCGTTGCAGAAGGCTTTGCTAAATGTAGGCAGCGGCGTAGCTGGTGGTAATATCGCTATGTCAAACGAAGATGACCCTAATAAAAAAGCACAGGCTTTTATAATGGGCTTTTTAGCTGGTTTTGGTGGGTCTACTGGGGCTATGAAACTACTAAACAAAAACGCTACAAAGCTAGCCCCGCAGCTTGCTAGGGCGAGTGAAAAAATGGCTAGCGATTTTCCACGGCTTTTAAATGATCGCCCTGACATTCTAGGTGGCGTGCTAGGGCGCATGAATAACGCAAAGGATAAATTTAGCTTTATTTTTGGTGGAGAAAAAGCCCTAGGCGCAAACAAAGCCAAGCTAAAAACTGCTAAGGATATGGCAAAAAATGGAGCAGATGAGAGCCAAATATGGGCTAAAACTGGCTGGTATGAAGATATAGATGGTAATTGGAAGTTTGAGATAAATCCAAAAGGCGGAGAGCTAAAAAAAGAATTTGTATACGAAAATGATGGCGATTTTTTTGAAAAAGAAATTAAAACGCAAAAAGACTTAAAAGCAATGGAGAAATATGGCGAAGTTGATTATGAAAAGTTTAAAGAAAACGCTAAATATTATAGAAAAGATTACACCCTAAAAGTTAAGGATTTGCTTCTAAATGGCAGCTTAAAAAATGATAAATTATATAGGGAATATATGAATAATCCGCTAGGCGAAGTCAAATCTAAATATAAATTTCGTTCGGGCTTTTTAGCTGATATATTGGACGATAAGCCATTATTTAAAGCTTATCCTATGCTAAAAGACATAAGAGTACGTGCACTAAATAGTAATAATGGCGCGAATGGCGAATATAGGTATAATCGTGCGAGTGATGTTTTAGGAGATATTTATGTTGATTTTAATTTGGCACCCCATGCTTTTAAGAGCACATTATACCACGAGATACAGCACGCAGTCCAGCATATAGAAGAATTTAGCAATGGTGGTTCGCCTAAGCAGTGGGGTTATGAAAAATATGAAAAACTAGCTGGCGAAGCAGAGGCTAGAAATGTCCAAGCGAGACTAGGCACTAATGGCAAAGAATATCCATTAAAAACAATGGATATAGACCCTAATGAACGCATAGTTACTGATCTCTATGGGTATGAAATTGCGAGTTATACACCTAAGCAAAAGGAAATGCGTGGCGTGTATAATGTAACTTTTAATGATAAAAAAGCAACTTATATTAAAACTGATTTAGAAAATATAGATAGTGCGATAAGATATGCTAACAGTAGCCGAGATAAAGGGGCTAAGCATATTAAAATAAGACATTTAACAGATAAAACCAAAACTGGATATATAACTAATGAAGAGCTTATGAATTTAGGTAATTCTTTAAGAGAATATATAAAAATAAACAAAGAGCCTTTTATAGATAATAATGGAGCTAGAATTTACGAATGGGAAAATAAAGAAGGGGTTAGATTTAGAGTTGTTGCTGATAGTAGCCGTAGGGACGCGACGACCGCCGAATTACCACAACCTAGGGCTACTGATGATATTATAACATTCTATTCTGATAGAAATCTTAAAGAGCCTATGAATTTTAAAAATCCAAATTTAAATTCTGCTATTTCTAATATAAAAGGTCAAGAGCTCTCTATGAGAGAGAATTTCAGTCCTGAGTTAAAAGCTAGCTATGAGATGAGAGATAAGCTGCTAAAAAGCGCAAATGAGGCAAGGGCAAAACTTAGCCAAAAAGGCAAGGACGAGCTAGATAAGCTAAAAGATAGCAAAGACAGCAAACTAAGCCGTGATGCGCAAATTATGAAAACGCTAGAAAACGCAAAAAGCAATCCAGCGCGCTATGAAAAACTAAAAAAACTATATTTAGACGAAAACGGAAAAGTAAAAGACAGCATAGGGCTATGCTAAAAGCTATAAAAAAGCGAAGGGGGAATTTTAGAATTCTACTAATGAATAATAAACAGGTGGTGCTAAAATGAGATATTTTGATTTTTTAAACGGCAAAGATAAAGAAACTTTTGAAATGCAAGTTTTGCGTGTTAAAACTGCGTTTGATCTAGAAATTCGAGAAACAGAACATTTAATAAAACTCGCAAAGCTAGAAAAAGAGCTGTATCTAGCGAGAAAAGAACTAGAAAAAGTTAAGGGGAATGAAAATGTGCTGTGGAATGTAAATAGTTGATTAAAGGATAAAAAATGAGCTTATGCGTGCAAACTGATATAAGAAATCTTGAAGATGAGTTTTTTAAGCTTGACGAGCTTGATGATAGCATAGATATAGCAAAAGCCGTGGATAAAAATATACAAAGGGCTTTAAGGGGTGATGAGTTACAACACTCAGTAAGTAAAGTAAATAAAGTTATGCGAGTTTTCGGCGTAGAAAACTACGATAAAGCAATAGATGAAATCTTTGATGCAGCAGGCGATAAAATCTCTACTGCACTTGGCAAAGGCACTAGTAAAATCACAAAGGCTTTTGGCGTCCCACTAGATGATAAAAAAGTAGAAAACTTTTTTAAAGCTGGGGTGCATACTAAGCTAATGGATAAACTAGATCATAGCTGGGGGATATTTCGCCAAAGATTGGAGCTAAATCTAAAAGATAACTTACAAAAGCTAAAAGGCTTTAATAAAGATGAAATATCAAATATTTATGAGTATTTACACGGCTGGAAAGGCATAGACGAGTTAGCAGAGCATACAAGAACTGCTGCAAATTCGCTAAAAAATATAATCAAAGCAAATGCAGATGAGCTAGTAAAGCTTGGCGTGCTAAGGGCAGAAGATAGCATGGAAAACTATGTAAAGCACTACTTTGAGCCACTGCTAAAAAAGAGTGAGGAAGAGATAGAAGCGCATTTTAATAAAATCGGCTTAGGCGAGAAGTTTAAAAGAAAAGAGCTAAGCAAAGCCCAGCTTGAAGAGCTTGGGCTTATGAAAGATGAGTATGCGATAATAAATACTATAAAAGAGCAGTTTATACAAATAGAAAAAGCAAGACGCCTCCAAAAGCTAGCAGAGCGCTTTTCTAGCGATAAGCCAGTTGAAGGCTGGGTGCGTTTTGGTATGGCAAAGGGCGAGGGTGGTAAAGAATTCGCTGATAGTATGCGCTGGGGTGCTTTGGCTGGGCGGTATGTAAGCCCTGAGCTAAATGATGCTATAAAATCAGCGCAAATTGTAGCTGATAAAACAAATGAAGTGCTAAAAAACTGGTATGCCTTTGTAGCTCATATAAAAACAAATCTAACTGTAAAAAACCCAGTAACGCACCTGTATAATTATCTCTCAAATCTATGGACTGCTGGGCTAAAAGGCGATGTAATAGCTGCGCTTGATATGACGCAGCAAGCGGTGCGTGGGACAGAGAGCTTTAAAAAATGGCGCAGGGTAGCGCATGAAAATGGCTTATCTATGATAATGGACGAACTAGACCTTGGCATAAAAAATACCGCAGACTTACTACCTAGCAAAAAAGGCAAGCTAGAAAAATTGTGGAATAACGCCCTTACAACTAATCTTTATATGACAAAAGGTAGCAAAGTAGGCAAGTTTGCGCGCGAGCTATACAACATGGAAGATGGCGTCTTTAAGCTAGCGCATTTTAAAAAGATAATGGAAAAAGAGAAAATTAATGGGCAAAAGTTTGATATAGACAAATACTTAGACGACCCAGCATATAAAAGAATGTGGCAAGAAAGATGCGAGAGTGCTATGAATAAGGCAAATTATGAATATGTGGATTATAGCGCGCGCTGGAACTCTGCTGCTAGATTTCTAGATAGATTTGGCTTTGCGCCGTTTTTACAATACACTTGGAAATCTGTGCCAATGGTGGCAAAAAATATACTAAAAAATCCGCATAGATACGCCATAATGAGTGCTGCTTTTGGGGGACTTGGTGGATTTAGCCTCTTTGATAGAGAACAAAAAGACGCTAGCTTGGAACAATGGGCTAGAAATGGTAATTTTTTGTGGGCTGGTGGAAGAGTGCCAAATATGTTTTTTTTGGATACCTGGCTAAGAGTAAAGGATGACTATCACATAAACTTAGGACGAATTCTACCTGGTGCTAGGCTTGGGGATTTAAGCTCGGTTTTTAGCGGTGGGTTTTTTAGCTCGTTTACTGATATTATGCGAGGTAAAACCGCCCTTGGCTATAACTTCATAAAAGAAGATGATAGCACCTTTAAAGCAGTAGCAAAAATAGCAGAAGAGATCACTAGAAATTATCTGCCTAGTCTTGGAGGGGGTAGATACTTTCAAGGCTTTGGCAAAATGCTAGTAAATGAAATAATGGATAATCTAAAAATTGCCCAAAAATACCACCTACCAGTAGCAAAAGACAGCCGTGGCAATGATATAGGCGCAGTAGAGTTGCTGCTAAGAATGGTTGGTATAAGAGATATGAGAGTAAAAAAAGCTTATCAAGCTAGCTACAATAAAGCCCTAAAAGCTGCTAAAAACGCTAAAGCTGACGGCGAACTAGAAAAAAGCAAAGAGCTAATAAATAAAGCAAAGCGCATAAAAAACTACGCAAGAGCCGAGAATAAACAGCTAAAAGAGCCTAGAAAATAGCAAGCGGGAATTTTGGCGGAATTTTAAATATTACTCTTTGCTATGCCGATGCCTGCTAAAAAGCCAAATAGTGCTGTTAAAGTGCTACTTAAAATGCCTAAGCCTATATTATCTTTGTCGTTTGATATAAGATAAAGGCTAAAAATTATTAGTATAGCGCAAATAGCACTAGCAAAATAAAAAGAATTTTGCCATTTTTTGTCACTGCTTACTAGCTTTTTAAGTGCGTAATCGTATTGTCTTTCATTGTCTTTGTTTATGGCTTAAATTTGTGCGAGTGTGCTTTGCTGTTTGCTAGTCTCAATTTTGTTTATAAAATCGCCGATTTCGGCTAGATTTTCTTGTTCTATGATATTAGATGCCATATTTAATGCCTATTTGTGCGTTAAAATTTTTACTAGAAAGGTTAAAAAATCTAAAACTTTCGGTTATATAGCTAAGCTCAGGCGTTTTGCTATCTACATAAAAGCCTTTATAGCTTGAATACGCTACTTGGTGCGTTAGATTTGGCTGAGTTTTTTTGTATTCTTGGCATAAAGCAAAAGCTTCTTTTATTGTCACGCTACACCCCTTAATTTTTGTGAGTATAACAAAATAATAAAACGATGTCAAATTATCATAAAGCCTAGAAAATAGCGAAGAGCAAATTTTAGAATTTACTAATTAAAAGAGTGTAAAGGTGCTAAAAGTGAGTGAGAAAATATATAATCTTTTAACTATTCTTTGCTTATTTGCTTTTGTAGCCCTGATAGTGTGGTGCCTGAGCCCTAGCTATTTTGGTAGTTGCGAACAAAGAACGCCAATTGAAATTCCAAGGTGTAAAAAATGAAAAATAAACTAGAAAAAATACAAAGAGCTTTTAATAAGCAAAAAAGTTATTGGGGCTTTTTTAGCAAGTGTGAGCGAGCCTATCACGCAATGTATGAGGATGATACAAAAAGGCGCAAAACCCCTCATAGCTTAGAGAGATCAAGGCTGTATGTGCCGCTAATCAAAACCACTTGCGATATAATACACAGCATTTTTAAAACTTCTTTTTTAAGCTCGGGCTGTCCTATTGAAGTGCGTAGAGTGGGTATGCGTAGCGAACACGACCAAATCTTACAAAACACGCTAAATGCGCTAGTTAAAAAACACTGGCAAGATAAAAGCCATAAAGTAGGACTAAGCCGTGCGGTGCTCTCAGCTATATATCTGCCTCTTGGAGTAGTGCAGCTATACTGGACTGACGGCTGCGTGAGAACTAAGCATATACCTATCGCAGATATTGCCTTTGATACAGAAGCAGCCGATATTAGCGATGTTGATTATATAGCTTATGAATGGCGTCAAAGTAAAGTGGAGCTAAAAAGTAAATTTGAAAGTGGATTATACACTCACCAAGACCCGCACGCAGTGGCACAAAATGAGATCGGCAGAGTAATAACAAAAGAGCTATATGAACGCAAATTTGAGAATGGCAGGACTTTTTGGCTATTACACACCTTTATCGCAGAAGAAAAGGTGCGAGAAGCAAAATTTGATAGACTGCCTTTTCATTTTGGCTACTGCTTAGATGCTATGCCACCAGTGCTAAGAAGCACGGAGCTAACAGCAAAAGATGATATGTATATAGGCGTGTATGGTAGCTGTCTGCCAGCGCGCGTGGGCGAAATACAAGCTGAGTATAATATCAAGCGCAATCAAAAAATAGACCTAATTGAGCGTATAATAGACCCGCAATTTATAATCTGCGCTAATAAAGGTACCGTCAACATTAATGATATATATGAGAATAAAAAAATCATAAGAGTAGAGACCGCACAAGGCGAGCAAGTAAGCTCTCTTGTGATGCCACTACAACCTGTAAATAGCGCAATGAGCATAAGCGAAGAAATCGGCGTGCTAAAAGATGAGTATGAAAGAGCAACTGGCGTAAACTCTATAATGACAGGGCAAACTAGCCCAAGTGATAGGCGCGCGATGGGGGCTTTGCAAGTAGTAAATGCATCTAGCTCTATGAGAATAGAAGCCATGCTCCAAACCCTAGCTGATACTATGCTAAATGGCTATGCTAGGGACTTTGTAGAGCTAATCTATCAAAATGCTAGTGATGAAGAGCTAATAGCAATCACTGAAAATCCAAATATAATAAGCCTGCTAGGCTCGCAGGCTAAAAGAGCAAATACTAGGCTAGACTTTGATATAAAAACTAGCTTTGGCACTACAATAAGTAGCGAAATGGAAGTAAATCAGCTAAATAACTTGCTAGGCGTGCTAGCACAAACTGGCATGAGTGATCCAAAGCTAATATCTCCGCTATTAAAAGACATAATGCTTTTGCTGCGTGGCGAAAATGCACCAATTGAGCAAATTGATGAGGCTTTTGCGCAAATAATAGCGCAACAAGAAGCAGCCGCGCAAGCGCAAATTGCAGAAAAACAAGCTCAGGCTAGCGTGGCGCAAGCACAGGCAGATGAGGCAGCAGCAGCTCAGGCAGCGGCTGATCCTAGCGTGGTAGAGGCAGCAGCAGCTCAGCAAGCAGCAGTGCTAGCAGCGCAAAATGAAGCCCAGCGTGTAGCAGCGGTCGAAAATGCTGCGTATGAAGGTGGACTGTGATGCTATATCACGGCTAGGGAGCTAGGCAGAGAGTTTGTAGGCTGTGAGCAAGATAAGAAGTATTTTGAGCTAGCGTCTAGGGCTGTGGGAGCTAGCGTGGATAAAAGAGAGCGTGGGCTTTTTGGGCAGGTGTGGGAGTAGAGTGATTGTAAAAATGCGAAAAATAGATAAAACAAAAACTCTAAGCCAAAAAGCAAAGAAAAGAAATTAAGCCTTTTTTCGCAAAAACTTAAAAAATATTGTTATAATTGTAGTCACACAAAAAAAGGAAAGATGAATATGAAAAGGCTAAGTGAAGCAAGAGCCAAGCTAAGCTCTTTGCGAAATAAAGACAAGCAAAACGCTTATAGAATAGTTCGCAAAAACTATGGCTATAATGTAGAGTTATTAAATGTAGATATTTTGCTAGCCAGTATATATACAAATACATTAAAACGAAAAAAGAGCTATTATGGACAATAGCTCCAAAATACCTGTAAATGTAAATAAGCTCGTAGAGCTAGAGCTAAATAGACAAGAAATAGCAAACAAACAAATAGAGCTAAGCGATAAAAGCGACCAAAGGCAATACGACTTTGCTATAAAACAGCTAGAAACTAGCAATAAACAATGGAATATCGCTTTTGGTGTAGTTACTGTGCTTGTGTTTGTTTTTGTAGGCTTTGGGCTTTATTTTATAGCTACTGATAAAGCAGAAATCGGCATAGGCATACTAACTACAATCATATCATCGGTTTTTGCCTACCTAGCAGGTGTTGGCGTAGGCAAAAACTCTGCTAAATAGCTTATAAAAAAGGTGGTAGATACCTACTATAAGCTAAGAGCTAAAAAACCTAGCATTTATAAACTAGACTAAAAGCACTTGGCTAGCAAGGCTGAGAATTCTAGATTTTTTTATTTTGGAATTCTAGAATTCTTTTAGTTTTTGGGTGGGGCGTGCTAGGGAATTCTAGTTTTGGAATTCTAGAATTCTAGTTTTGGAATTCTAGAATTCTAAGTGTATTTTGGCGTGCTTAGTGGGTTTTAGGCTTGCTAGCTGGGTTTGGGTGGGCGTGATTTTTCATTTTTTCTTCCATTTTAGCTGGCTGGGGCGTGCGAGAAGCGTGCTTGCGCTTTTGTGGTTATCTAGTGAAAAATAATCACAGCTAAGCAAGAAGCCCAGCCGATGATCTCTACTACATTCTCACAATGCTTCCCAAAAAAATCTAGTAGCATTTTTTCTCCTTTTTGCGTGTTATTATAATATTTAGCACGCTTAGCGCAAATGCGCTAATGGCTATGATAAGTGAGATTATACTTAACATTAGAGGGCCTTGCTAGTGGTTTTTGCCCAAACATTTAAGAAATGTTCTGCTAGGGCTTTTGCTGTTTTTAGTCTATCACTTAGCATAACTTGATAAACTTCAAAATCTTTTATATTGCTAACATCCTTTGCGATAGTAATTTTAAAGCGTGCGCCGAGCTTTATATCAAAAGTGTGTATGGCGTTTGTGCCGTGGATAACAGCTTTTAAGCCGTTTATCTCTGCTGTCTCATAAAAGGCATTTGCGCCTGTGCTGTATTTTGTAAATTTCATTTTTCATCCTTTTAGTTTGGCTTGACTTGGCAAGCGTTTTTGTATATAATGCCACCCACGCATTTTTGCGTGAGCGGCTATTTTGGCGAATTGTTTGCTTATTTAAGTGTTTTGATTAGCTGTATGACAGCTGTGAGTAAGCAAACAAGCGCAGTGATTAGCGAAATAACTTCGCAACTCATTCTCTTTCATCACCTCCTTTCAACAATGGGATTTTAAATAACACGAATATAAAAAAAATTTATATTCGTGGTGTAATTATATCAATTTTTTTTATATTTGTCAATAGTTTTTATAAAAATTATTTATATTTTTTGCTATAAAATATAAATTTTTTTTATTTTTATGTTATAATTCGCCCTAAAACTTTAAAGGAATTATTATGGATAATGAGATTTTTGAAAATAAACTAAAAGAGCTAGGACTTTCTAAGCGTGATTTTAGCAATCTAACAAAGCTCAATTATGTAAGCGTAGCAGGCTGGAAACAAAAAGGCAAAACGCCTGAGTGGGTGGAGAGCTATCTAGAATTTTACGAACTAGCGCAAAAATACAAAGCTATCGTGGCAAATCTACCTAAATAGCGTTTATGTGCTTAGTGGGACTTTTTAAACGCAACCCGCAAAGGTTTAAGCGCAATGGCATTAAGCACTTTTGGGATTTAAGCGCAATGGCGCAGGGAATTCTAAAATTCCTCAAACATAAAATAATCTTCCAAGCCCTTAGCGAAGATATCTACTGCTTTGTTAAAATACGCTTGCTGCTCGGCTACTGTTTTGTAGCTGACAATCTTGCCATCTTTTTCTTCTTTTAGGGTTATGCCTTGTTTTTGGCATTTTTCTATTAGTTTTTTTACTATGTCGTTTTTGGTGTTTTTGCCATCTAGTAGCAAAAGAAGCTCATAGTCTATCTCGCCAAAGTTCGCGCTTTTATTTTGTGGTGTTACAAAGCCTAGAATATGATTTTTATCCCTTGCTAGGTATTTGATAAAGCTCTTGTAGCTAGCTATAACCCTTGTTTTGCCCACTTCATATTTTAGCACTTTTTGCGCTTTTGTGTGAAAGTTTATCCCACCATTAAGCGCTGAGTTTATATCAAAAATATGCTCGCTTAATGAGCCCTTATCTATTAGCCCCGAGGCTTCTTTTATGCTTAGTGAGTTAGGATAGACATCTACAAGCGCATTTGCTAGACGCTCCATAGCAAGCCCTTTTGTTAGCACTCTTAGATGCTCGTATTTGGTAGCTAGGCTTATGTGAAGGTCCTTTATGTTTTTATCTATTTCATCGTAGTTAAAGACTAGGTCATTTTTGTTTTGCTCTTTTGTAAGCAAAGCAAAGCGAAACTGAGTAGAATACAAAAAATCAAACATTTGATCCTTAGCAATTCTATCTTTAAAATAACTTTTAGCAAACTCTAGCACTGTATCATTAGCAATCTCGCTATAATCATAGTGTAAGGCTATATCTTCTATGTATTCTAGTCCATTATCACTAGCATCAGCTACAAAATCTACTAGATAGCAAGGGTCGTTAAAAATCTCTAAGTACTCATGGAGCAGATACGAGCGGTTAGTTTTTTTAAGAGAGTCTATTTCATTGATATTATTTAGATTACACTCGCTTATGGTTTTTAGCTTAGGTAGGTTTTTACAGCCTGGCATTATCCTATACATAGCTGACTCAAAGCTAAGTGCAGCAAGCGATAAATCTAGCTTATTCTCAGGGTCTTTTTCAAAGTCTATCTCACGACTTGCAAAGCGCATAAAATCCCTTATAGGCTCTCTATACTTCCAGCCTGGATAGACATTAAAGCTTACCATCATCACGCCTTTTGGGCTAAGTAGTTTTGCGCCGATTTCAAAAATCGCTTTTTTAACAAAGTCTGGCACCCAGCTATACACACCATGACAGATTATATAATCAAACTCATACCCCCCCCCCTCCTAGCTCATCGCAAGCCTTTGTAGCATCCATTTGAAGTAGTTTTATATTTTTTAGACCGCTTTGCTCTATTGCTTCATTGCCGATTTTTACTTGCTCGCTTGAGAGATCAATGCCTATAAAAGAGCTATTTGGATAGTTTATAGCCTGAGAGATTATGTTTCCACCAGCCGCGCAGCCGATTTCTAGCACCTTAGCGTTATTTGGCAGTGGAGTTTGCAGACCATAAACCCTAGCCATGGCACAAAGCCTATCAATACTAGCTTGCGCAAAAGCGTGGCTATGGTATTTTACGACATCATAAGTGCATTTTATTTCATCATTTATCATTTTTTAGCCTTTAAAGTTTATGAAATTCTAGCAAATAATATTCCAAAATCTAAAATTCCTATAATCAAATTGTTTATTTTTGGCTATAATCAAAATAAAAAGGCTATAAATGTTTGTTTGTAAGCACTGTGCTGGGCATTTTGAAGCTGAGGCGCTAATAGATGCAAACGGCAATGAGTTTTGCTGTAATGGCTGTAAAAATGTCTATGCCTACTTAAAATCTCAGGGCCTTAGCGAGTTTTATTCTAGACTTAAAAAAGGCGAGCAAAACCTAGCAAAACCTAGCTCAAAGCACTTTGATAAGCAAAGTGCTGGCTCAATGTTTTCAAAGCTTTTGCGCCGTGATGAGAATAGTCCTTTTATCTGCGAACTTGAAGTGCTAATTTCAGGTATCCACTGCCCAGCTTGCATCTGGCTAAATGAAAAGGCTCTAAGCAATTTAGAGGGCGTTTTGGAGCTAAACATAAGTGCTACTACTAGCAAGGCTAGAGTGCTATTTGATGAGCGAAAAACAGCCCTTGAAGATATACTAAATCTCATCATTGCCATAGGCTATGACCCAAAGCCCTTTAACGCAATCAAAAGCGCAAAAAACTATCTAAGTCGTGAGTATTACGCTAGACTTATCGTGGCACTAGCTTGTTCTATGAATATAATGTGGGTGGCAATTGCTATATATAGCGGATATTTTGAAGAACTTAGCACTGGGGCAAAAAAAATCTTACATTTTGCTGAGTTTGTGCTAGCAAGTCCGCCTGTGTTTTATACAGCAAGCGTGTTTTACCGCTCAGCTCTTAGTGCGCTAAAACTGCGCCAAATCAGCATGGATGTAAATGTAAGCCTAGGCATTTTAAGCGTGTATTTCTACTCAGTTTATGCTATGCTAACTGGCTCAGAACAGGTGTATTTTGACTCAGCTTGTATGCTTGTAACTTTTATATTTGCTGGCAAGTTTTTACAAACCAAAGCCACACAAAAAGCCGCCCAAGGACTAGAAAATATAAGCTCACTTTTTGTAGAACAAGTAATGAGCGTAAAAAATCTAGGCAATTTTAGAATTCCTAACATAAGCGAGTTTAAGCCCTGCGATGTAAGCGAAGTAAAAAGCGGTGATTTTGTGCTTTTACGCTCAGGAGAGAGGGCTATGATAGATGGAGTGGTGCTTAGTGGCGAGGCTAGCGTGGATAATTCTAGCATAAACGGCGAGAGCGTGCCTGTGGGCATTAGCAAAGATGATGCTTTGCTTAGTGGGGCTTTGTGCGCTGAGGGTAGCGTGATATACAAAGCCACAAGTAGCTTTCAAGGCTCTTTTTTAAACAAACTCTCAAAACTTCTAAGTAACGGGGTATTTGCCAGAGCGCAGATTGAAGAGCTAGCAAATAAAATTTCTAGCTACTTTGGCTGGGCTATTTTAGGTCTTTGTGTGGCTAGCTTTGTTTTTTGGAGCGCGGCAAATATCTCAGCGTGGAGTGGGGCAAATGCTTTTGGTATAGCTATTAGCGTCTTAGTTATCGCTTGTCCTTGTGCGCTTAGTCTTGCTACGCCTATTGCTACTTTGGTAGCTATGGGGACAGCTACAAAACGATCAATTGTCTTTAAAGACGCAAAAGTGCTTGAAACCCTAGCAAAGTGTGATATAATCGCTTTTGATAAAACAGGCACTCTAAGCAAAGCTAACTTAAAGGTGCTAAGCGAGCAAAGATTTTTGCCTTTTGATGATGGGGCTTTACTAGCCCTAGCAAGTGCTAGCACGCATCCTATTAGCAAGGCAGTAGCGAGCTATATTTTAAAAAACGCTTTAAGTCCTTTTAGGCAGGACGCTTTAGAAAACATCCAAAACATCGCTGGTAAGGGTATCACTGCGACTTATAAAGGCGTAAAAATCGCAGGTGGGTCAGCTGCTTTTATAGAAAGCAGAGCTTTTGTAAAAAGCCTTGGTGCTAGCCTAGCTGATGATACGCAAGAGGGCAGTAGCGAGTATTATTTTATGTATGATAACAAACTTGTAGCACGCTTTTTTCTAGATGATGAGCTAAGAGAAGGGGCAAAAGCTAGCATAAAAGAGCTAAAAAAAATGGGATTAAAGGTGCTAATGCTAAGTGGAGATAAACAAATAGTAGCTAGCAAGGTAGCAAGCGAGCTAGGCATTGATAAAAGCCACGGCGAGCTAAATCCAGAGCAAAAAGCCCTGCTAATAAAAGAGCTGCAAAAAAGCGCAAATGTCGTAATGGTAGGCGATGGGATAAATGATATTCTAGCTTTAAAAAGCGCAAATGTAGGAATTGCTATGGGCTCAGGTGCTAGTGTGAGCGTGGGGGTTAGCGATGTGGTGCTGCTGCGTGATGAGCTTAGCGACCTTGTATTTGCGCTGCGTCTAGCAAAAAAGACCTTTGGAGTAATAAAAGAAAATCTATTCATAAGCCTTGTTTATAATGCGCTTAGCATACCGCTAGCGATGGCTGGGTTTATTATCCCGCTATTTGCTGCTATTTCTATGTCGTTTAGCTCGCTGCTTGTGGTGCTAAACTCACTTAGACTAAAAGGACGGCTATGAACTCTACAATTGCGATGATGCTTGGGGTTTCTATTTTTCTTGCTTTTTGTGCGATTTGGGCTTTGCTCTGGGGCGTGCGCTCAAGGCAGTTTGATGACTATGAGAAGTTTTTGGGTGGGACAAAATACGATAGCGAAGAGGCTCTAAATGATGCATACAGGATGGAGCAGCGAAAAAAAGAAAGTGGGTATAGGCCGCCTGATTGATTGGCTTGTGGGAATTCCGTCATTGCTGGAATTCCGTCATTGCGAGGCTTTGAAGAAGCCGAAGCAATCTCGCTCAAAACTTAATAAGTCTTAATAAATGAGATTGCTTCGCTTCGCTCGCAATGACGAATTTTAAGGAATTCTAGAATTCCTTAAAAATAAAAAAAGGAGTTAAGGGGGCTTGTCCCCTTAACTCCAAAAACTTGCGCAGGGTTTAAACTTCGCGGTAGCGGCAGTAAAAAAGGCTGCTAGGCTGCTAGGCGAATTTTCACAGAAACTTCGTTTTGGGAATTTTAGAATTCCTTAGTGCTGTGTCATTGCCCGCCTTGCGTGTTCTATGTCGTCCCCCAGCTTGAGCTAAGGATCTCGGCGCTAGGGAATTCTAAAATTCCGTCATCGCGAGGGAGCAAAGCAAAGGGAGCAATCTCGTTCAAGGCTAACAAGGCTTAATAAGATTGCTTCGTCTCACTCACTCCTCGCAATGACGAATTTTAGAGAATTCACAAAGCAAAAAGGATAAAAATGACTGATAGATATGCTCTCGCTGGCTTTTTGGCGATGATTTTAGCAAACTTCAAGCTGCAAAAGTACTAGTCTGGGCTGAGGTGGCGTGGGTGGGTGGTGCTGCTACTCAAGCACTTTCTCACTTTTAGGCTAGATAAATATAGCTCGCAAATTTTATAAGGGCTAGCTCTAAACCCTTGGGACCCCTAAAACTCCGCTAAAATTTAGAATTCTCTTGCTTTATCTGCGTTTTTGGTGGAATTCCAAATTTATTCTTGGGAATTTTAGATTTTTTCTCGCTTTTAGGCTAGATAAATCTAGCTCACAAATTTTTAAGGGCTAGCTCTAAACCCTTGGGGCCCTAAAACTTCGCAAAAATCTAGAATTCTCTGCGTCATTGAGGTGGGAGCAAAGCAGAGGGAGCAATCTCGTTCAAGGCTTAATAAATGGGATCGGCTTTTTCAAAGCCTCTCAATGACGAATTTTAGGCAATTTCAAATTCCCAAGCCTTGTGTCATCCCCCGACTTGAGATCTCATCACAGAGAATTCTAAAATTACCTAGCAGCTGCTAGCACAAAGTCAAAAGCATAGCGTAAGTTTAGAATTTGCCAAGAATTCCAGAATTCCTAGATATGTGCTGATATGTGCCAGAAATTCTAGAATTTATAGATATGCGCTAGAAATTCTAGAATTCTAGAATTTCTAGCACTAGACAAAATGCGCCAAACAAGGCAGGGCTAGACTTTCATCAAAACCACAAATTATATTTGCATTTGCCAAAGCTTGCGAGCTTGCCCCACGAAGTAAATTATCAATTGCGCTTAAAACTACGATTTTATCGCCACTTTTATACGCACTTAGGTCAGCAAAATGCGAACCAGCGACATTTTTTATCTGCGGTGGCTGGGAGCAAATGCGAATAAAGCTTTCTTTGCTGTAAAAATCATTTAGCACATCAAGGGGATTAATCTGCGAAAACTGCTCTTTAAGCGTGATATACACACTTACAAGCATTCCACGATTTAGCGGCAGCAAATGTGGGACAAAAAGCACATCTGCTGCCCCACCAAGTGCGTCCAAATGCTCTTTTATCTCAGCTGCGTGGCGGTGAGTAAGCGGCGAGTAGGCATTTGCGTTCTCATCTACGCTAATAAAATGCGAGCTAGCTTTTAGGCTTTTGCCTGCGCCACTTACGCCACTTTTTGCGTCTATAAAAACGCCGGCTTTTTCATCAATCATCTTAGCAAAGGGAGCAAGGGCTAAAAGACTTGCTGTAGGATAGCAGCCTGGATTTGCTACAAGTGAGCAGTTTTTAAGAGAGTGTCTGTGAAGCTCAGGCACGCTATAAACAGCATTTTTTAGCCCTTTAGCGTCTGTGTGCTCGCCGTAATTTGCCCGAAAACTCTCTAAGCTAATGCGATAATCAGCCGAGAGATCTACGATTTTTACATGCTCTCTTAGCTCTTTTATGTATTTCATGCTTTGCATGTGCGGAAGTGCTGTAAATACTAGCTCACAACGCTTTTTTATCTGCGAGATATCAGCTACTTCTACATCCAAGTCAAAAACGCCCCTTAGCTGAGGAAAAAGCTCGCTAAGCCTGCTTTCGCTGCTAGCTCCAGCATAGCTAAGCTCAAAGTGCGGGTGAGCTAAAATCAGCTTTACAAGCTCCAAGCCTGTATAGCCTGAAATGCCTAAAATTCCTACCTTTATGCTCATTTTTTGCCCTCAAAATCAATAGGCTCATAGCTAATGCTAATTATCTCAATCTCGCTTTTGCCTTTTGGCAAGCTTAGTTCTATTTGATCGCCTTCTTTTTTGCCAAGAAGCTGCTTTGCAAGCGGTGTTTCAATGCTAATAAGCCCCCTCTTTAAATCACTCTCTACGCTACCAACGATGGTATAGCACTTCTCATCGCCGCTATCCATATCCTCAAAAACCACCTTTGAGCCAAATTTCACGCTATCATGGGCGTAGGTGCTAGGGTCGATGACTTTTGCGTTTGCGATTATATCGCCAATCTCGCTTATGCGGTTATCGATAAATCTTTGGCGCTCTCTTGCTGCTTGATACTCAGCATTTTCTTTCAAATCACCGTGAGAACGCGCAATGTCAAGCTCTTTTATACACTCAGGGCGTTCTTTTAGTTTTAGATTTTTTAGCTCATCGTTTAGCTTTGAGTAGCCGTATATTGTCATTTGCTCGCTCATTTTTATCCTTTATATTTTTTAAAAATTCTAGAATTCCTAAGAATTTTAGCTTAGGAATTCTAGAATTTCGCTCGGTTTTTTAGAAAATCTCGTCTTTTTTTTGTTTGAAAAAATGTATTTTAGCGCAAAAAGTAAAATAAGCAAAATCACTGTTAAAATAGAACAAATAAAAAGCCCTTGCCTAGAGCCAAACTCACTAGCCAAGTAGCCAGCAAACCACGATCCAAGCGGTGTAGAACCCAAGAAAAATAAGCTATAAACACTCATCACTCGCCCACGAAACTGGACTCTTGAAAACAGCTGCAAACAAGCGTTTATTGCGTTTAGGCTCATTATAAAGCTAAATCCTGTAAAAATAAGCCCCACTCCAGCCCAAAAAATACTAGGCGCAAGTCCCACGCAAAAAAGCCCAAACGCACAAGCAAAAGGGCCAAAATAAATGACTTTTAAGCTAACTCTACTCATAAAAGCTGACCCAAAAGCCCCCATAAGCGCACCCACGCCAATCCAAGCCATAAGATAGCCAAAATCGCTATCGCTACCGCCAAGCTCAAAGCGCACAAGAGCCGAGACGCTCACAGAATAATTTGGTATCAAAGTAGCAAAAATCAGCAAGATTAGCAAGGGAGTAAGCAAAATATCTCGCTTTTTTATGTAGATTAGAGCTGATTTTACAGCACTTAGAACATTTTGTTTTTGCTCGTTTAGCTTGTCTGGGGCTTTTAGATGAACCAAAAACAAAGAGCAAAAAATTGCCACAAAAGAAATAGTATTTGCCAAAAAGCACGCACCTATCCCAAAGCTAGCCATCACAAGCCCAGCTAAACTAGGTCCAGCTATGCGTGAGACGCTAACAGCCATTACATTTAGCGCAACTGCGTTTTGTAAAATAGCTCTATCATGGACAAGCTCATAGATAAAAGCGTGGCGAGTAGGGCTATCAAGGCTATTAAATACACCCATAGCAAAGGCAAGGCTAAGCACCAAAGCATAGCTAGCAAAATCAAAAAACACACTAAGCGCAAAGATGAGCGAGACCAAACATTGGCCGCCTTGAGTGAGATATAAAATGCGTTTTTTCTCTTTTATTTTGTCTATAAGAGCACCTGAAAATAGCGAAAATAGCATTATCGGCACGAACTGCGCTGCGCTTACAAAGCCTACTAGCAAAGGCTCGTTTGTAATAATGAGTGCTAGCCACGGCTGAGCGATGTTTTGCATCCAAGTGCCGCTTTGGCTAATGCCAAGCCCTAGCCAGTAAATTAAAAAATTGCGGTTTTTTAGCGCAATAAAAGGATTTTGTTTTTTCATTTTTGTTTTTATAGAATTTTTGGCTAAAATGCTAGCTAAAAAAGGCTGAGTAATGAATAAATTTGCTAAACGAATAATACCTTGTCTGGATGTAAAAGACGGCAGGGTGGTAAAAGGCACGAATTTTGTGGGCTTAAAAGACGCAGGCGACCCAGTAGAAATCGCAAAAAGATACAATGATGAGGGCGCTGATGAGCTGTGCTTTTTGGATATTACCGCAAGCTGTGAAGAGCGTGATACTATCATTCATATCGTAGAAAAAGTGGCTAAAACGCTTTTTATCCCGCTTACTGTGGGTGGGGGAATTCGCAGCATTGATGATATTTCGCGCCTTTTAAACGCAGGCTGTGATAAAATCAGCCTAAACTCAGCTGCTATAAAAAATCCTAGCTTGGTGGAACTTGCCGCAAATAAATTTGGCAGTTCTTGCGTGGTGGTGGCAATTGATGCTAAAAAAACAAAAAATTCGCACAATGTATTTATAAACGGCGGCCGCATTAATTCGGGGCTTGATGCGTATCTTTGGGCAAAAAAAGTAGCCCAGCTTGGTGCTGGCGAGATACTACTGACATCCATGGACAGCGATGGGACTAAGGCTGGATTTGACATAGAACTTACTAGCAAAATCTCTAGCCTTGTAAGCGTGCCTGTCATCGCTAGCGGTGGGGCTGGGAGCATGGAGCATATACTAGATGTTTTTAGATGTGGGGCGGATGCGGCATTAGCAGCTAGTATCTTTCACTACAAAGAAATAGAAATCAAAGCCCTAAAAGAATATCTAAGCGCAAATGGCATAAGCGTAAGAGTGTAGGAATTCTAGATTGAGGAATTCTAGAATTTCTTAGCTTTTGGATAGTAAAAATGGATAAAAATATTTTGTTTTTGTGTGCTGGAAATGGCGAAGTTTGGGACTTTGCTAAGAGTATAGGCGTGGGGCTTGTAAGCTCAGCTATGAACTTAACTAAAATTCTAGCTAGGAATTCTAGTTTTGAAAAAGTGATTTTTGTGGGCACTTGTGGGCTTTATAAAAAGGGTGAAATTTTTGATATTATAAAGAGCAAGGCTGCTGTGAATATTGAAATTAGCGAGCTTTTGGGGCTTTCGTATTCGCCTTTAAATTGCGATGTTCCACATGAAACAAAAATAAATAGCTCAAATTTTATCACAACTGATAAAAGCGTGGCTAGCAAGTTTTATGAGCGTGGATTAGTGGCTGAGAATATGGAGTTTTTTAGCGTTTATAAAGTAGCAAAAAGCTTTGGAATTCCAGTTTTTGGAGTGTTTTGCGCTACAAACTTTTGTGATGAAAACGCTCACAATGATTTTATAAAAAATCATAAGAAAGCCATGGATATTTTGGAGAATTATATAAATGAAAACTATATTAGATTTTAGTAAAAAAGAGCTTGAAAGTATGGTAAAACCTAGCTTTCGTGCTAAGCAGATTTACGAGTGGATTTACAAAAAAGGCGCAGTAGAATTTGCGCAAATGAGCAATCTACCAGCTGTGATGAGAGCTGAGCTAACAAAAAGCTACACCATTGATAGCGTGCGTGAAATAAAATGTCAAATCAGTAGCGATGGTAGCAAAAAATACCTTTTTGCCCTGCATGATGGCAAGACGGTTGAGAGTGTGCTACTGCCGATGAAAGAAGAGCTAAGTGATGAGAATGGAGAGCTAAAACGCCACGCAAGATACACAATCTGCGTTAGTTCGCAAGTGGGCTGTAAAATGGGCTGTGCGTTTTGCTTCACAGCAAAGGGTGGCTTTGTGCGAAATCTAAGCGCAGGCGAAATCGTAGGGCAAATCCTATATATAAAAAGGGCAAATGAAATTCCTTATGAAAGGCGAGTAAATGTCGTATATATGGGTATGGGCGAGCCACTAGATAACTTTGAAAATGTCAAAAAAGCAGTAGAAATTCTAAAAGAAAATGACGGACTTGCCATAGGCGCAAGACGCCAAACTATAAGCACAAGTGGCTTAGCAAGCCAGATAAAAAAACTTGGCGAATATGATCTAGGCGTGCTTTTGGCGATTTCACTTCATGCTGTAAATGACGAGCTGCGAGATAAGCTAATGCCAGTAAATAAAGCCTACAATATCGCTGCTGTGATGGATGCAATAAGGCAGTTTCCAATTGATCAGCGAAAGCGAATTATGTTTGAATACCTTGTGCTTGGCGGCGTAAATGACCACGAAAGTGACGCAAAAACGCTAGTAAAACTGCTAAATGGCATAAAAGCAAAGGTAAATCTCATACTTTTTAATCCGCACGAGGGCAGTGAGTTTAAGCGTCCAGCTATGAGAGATGTGCAAAAATTCCGTGATTTTTTGCGAAGCAAGGGCGTAACTTGTACGATTAGAGAGAGCAAGGGGCTTGATATTTCAGCTGCTTGCGGACAGCTAAGAGAAAAGGTAAAATATGACAACGCTTGATATAGCACAAATCGGCTTTTTAGTAATAGTGGTTGCCTTGGGGCTTGGACTTATCATCCACACACTAGCAAAAGAGAAAGGCGGTCGATAATGGAAAAATGGGGATACCTCAGAGAAACCAGCCAAATAGCACAGATGGCCGGGCTTGATAAAGCAACCGGACTTCATAGAACTGGACTTGATGAGTATTTAAAGGTAATTTTTCCAAATGTTAATGACTGGATACACGATAAGGCACTGGGGAAAATAAATGGGGTTTTGTGTCGTAAAAGACCTGATTATAGAAGTGAAAGTTTGAAAATGATTGTGGAATTTGATGGAATGCCACATTACACAAAAGCCAAAAATATTCTCTATGATATCGAAAAAACTAAATTTTATGAAGGCTTAGGTTATAAAGTAGTTAGAATTCCCTTTTTTATACAACTTACTCAAAAAGCTATTAAAACCTTATTTGATATAAAAATACAAGAAAAAATGTTTAATGAAAATTATCCTTCACTTAGTATAGAAATGGAAAATACACCAGCTTTTTTGTGCGGTGCTGGCGCTTTGCGTATGGCTAGGGAATTTAAAAAATTTCCAGAGCAATATAAAATAAATATTGATTTTTTAAAAAAAGAAAATAATATATTTTTAAGCGGTGTAGATATACTAGAAACTCTTTGGAATTCCAAAATGTTTTAGTCCAAAAACTCTAAGCAAAAACTCTAAAAAATTTGCCATTTTGCTTTATTTTCTTAGTCCCAGTTTAAACTAGATTGCGAGGTTATATCGCTTATTAGCGTTTTGCGGTCTAGCTTGGTATCCTTGCTAAAAGTCACTCTATACTCATTTTCCATGCGAGATTTTGCCTCAGCTAAGCTGCTTTTAGCACAATATATTCAAAGCCAGCCTTGCTGTTTTCTTTTAGATTTAGAGTATGCATTTCATCGCTATTAGCATTTGTGTTTATTATTTTTTTGGGTGTTGTAAGTGCTTAAAGTTTGATTTAAAATTTGTGAGATTTTCATGTGTATTACTTTATCTAGAATTCTAAAAATATCAAGCAAAAGCTATCCCTAGAATTCTAGAATTCCATAGGGAATTCTAGATAAAATCAAATATGTTTCACATAGAACAAATATCTAAAATGATGAAATACCAAAGTTAGTCGCTACTTCTAAATCTAAATTGGCCTTTTTTGATAACCAAGCCTAGACCGCCGATAAAATAAAGCCATTTATTTTCAATGAAGTTTTTAAGCAAAGCCGCCAGCTCGCCAGCAATGCCAACGCCAAAGGCAAAGCCCACCGCATCTGTGTGCCCGATAGAACAAACCGTGCCTTTGTGATTAAAGTTAAATTCTTTTGTTTTATTGCCTCTTAGCAGAGCCACTAGTGATTTTGCTGCGTGTGCACCCATTTGACAGGCTAGCTGCGCGGTTGGAGCGTGAATGATATCACGCTTTTTAGCACTTGCACAATCACCTAGCACAAAGACATTTTCTTGCCCCGGCATACGCAAATCAGGCTCTACTAGCACTCTATCATTTTTGCTCTTTATGCCCGAAGCACTTATTATGCTTGAGCCCTTTACGCCTGCGCTCCACAAAGTCGTGTTTGCATCTATCTTTTTATCGCCCTCATCTGTGCGGATAATCACACCATTGCTCTCACACTTTATCACCTCTCCACGCACGATATCTACGCCTTTTTTGGTGATTTTTGTGCGAGCTTTGGCACTAAGTGCTGGACTAAACATAGGCAAAATCTGCTCTCCACGAGATACTAGCGTGATTTTTACTAGACTTGGCGGAATTCCACAAATCTCGCAAAGCTCTTTTGCTCTATCACCTAGTTCGCTAGCAAACTCCACACCAGTAAAACCACTTCCAACCACTACAAAACTAAGATCATTTGGGTCTTTACGACCATCAAAGTCCTTAAATTTCGCCTCAAGCTCGTCGCGCATTTTTGTCGCCCAGTTGATAGTAGCAAGGGCAAAGGTGTGCTTGTTTGCGCCTTCAATGCCAAAATAATTTGGCTCAAAACCAAGCGAAATTACCAAATAATCGTATTCATAGCAGCCTATATTTCCATTTACCTTTTTTTCATTTATGTCTATTTTTGTGATTGTATCTTTGATAAACAAGGCTTTTTTAAGAATTTTTCTATAAAAAATTCTCGCTTTTCTAGCACTATAAGTGCCAAGTGCCACGCGGTGTAAAAGCGTGCTTTGATAGTGATAGTCGTGCTTTGAGATTAGTGTGACCTCAGCCTCATCATCTCTTAGCAGTTTTTCTAAGCGCAAGGTACACTCCAAGCCTGCATATCCGCCACCTAAAACAAGGATTTTTTTCTTTTGCATTTTTAAGCCTTTAAATTTTTTTGGTATTCTACCATAAAAGCATTTAAAAATTTTTTTTAAAAAAAAATTACTAAATTTTTATAAGTTTTCTTTTAGAATTCTAGAATAAATAGCAAAAATTTTACTTCTTTTTGCTAAAATAAAGCAGATTAAAAGGATAAAAATGGATATTTTAAACTTCGCAAAAGATATTTTGCGCTTAGAGGCTAGCGAGCTAGAAAGACACGCAAACAGCCTTGATTCTAGATTTAACAAGGCTCTAGAGCTTATAAAAAACGCCAAAGGCAAGCTAATAGTAACAGGCGTAGGCAAAAGCGGACACATCGGCGCAAAAATTGCCGCCACCGCAGCTAGCACTGGCACGCCTGCGTTTTTTTTACACCCTACAGAGGCTATGCACGGCGACCTTGGTATGATAGCAGATAATGATATCATCCTAGCTATCAGCTATAGCGGAGAGAGTGGCGAGCTGCTAGCCATACTCCCACACATCAAGGCTCGTGGCGTAAAAGTCATCGCAATGAGTAAAGAAAATAGCTCGCTTGCTCGCCTAAGCGATGTCAATCTAAGCCTAGATATAGAGCGTGAGGCCTGTCCATTTAACGCCGCACCAAGCGTGTCTACCACGCTTACCTTAGCTCTTGGCGATGCGCTAGCACTATCACTTATGAAGCTAAAAAACTTTACTATCACAGACTTTGCAGCTTTTCATCCAGGCGGTGCGCTTGGCAAAAGACTATTCTTAAAAGTTTACGATGTCATGCGAAAAGAAAATCTGCCTATCGTAAATGAAAACGCCAGCCTAAAAGAAGCAATCTCAGCTATGAGTACTGGCAAGCTAGGTTCTGCTATTATCCTTAATGCTAGCAAAGAACTAGCTGGGATAATCAGCGATGGAGACTTGCGCAGAGCCTTAGAAAATCCTAGCTTTGATTTAAGCGCAAAGGCTCTAAATTTCGCTACAAAAAGCCCAAAAACACTAAGCGATGAAAACACTCTAGCCTACGACGCTCTAAAAATTCTACAAAAAAACAAAATTCAAATCCTAATCATCACAAAAGAAAATAAGCCAATAGGCGTGCTTCACATCCACGACCTAACAGCACTAGGACTATAAAATGCGCTTAAATCAATACATCGCCGCAAACACAAACTACTCTCGCAGGGCTGCTGATGGGCTAATAAAAGAGGGCAAAGTCCGCATAGGAAATAGCGTAGTAACCAAGCTTGGTACGCAGTATAAAGAGGGCTCGCCCGTGTACATAAACGGCCGCAAAATCACGCAAAAGGATGGCTTTACAGCCATAGTCTATCACAAACCAAAAGGGCAAATCGTTAGCCACAGCGACGAGCGAGGCAGAGAGATTGTTTTTGATAGCTTGCCAAATGGCTTTAAGCACTTTTGCTTTGTAGGCAGGCTAGACTATGCTAGCAGCGGCCTACTCATACTCACAGACAGCCCAAAGGTAGCCCACGCACTAGAAAAAAGCGACTTAGAACGTGAGTACTATGTCAAGGTTAAAGGACAGGTTGGCGAGGCAGTCTTTGAGGCCATGAGAAACGGCCTAAAAGCCGCTGATGCCACAAAAGGCGCTCACGCAAAAACAAAGATAAAAAGCATGGAATTTGCGCCTTTTCTAGCCTTTAAATTAATTAGTCAAAGCGGACCTTACACAAGGCTTAGAGTCATCATAAAAGAGGGACAAAACAGGGAGCTAAGACGCTTTTTTGGCTATTTTGACCTGCCTGTGATGGATCTAAAGCGTGTGGCCTTTGGCTCTCTTAGCTTGGGTACTTTAAAAGAGGGCAAATGGCGGTATTTTAGTGCTAGTGAGTACTCAGCGCTAAAAGATTTTCTAAACCCAAAAAAAGATACTCAAAAAACTCAAACAAAGGATAAAAAGTGAAAAAAATACTAATTTTAGCACTTTGTGCTTTTAGCCTGGCAAATGCTGCTAAATTAAGTGACTTGGAGCTTAGAATCTGTAAGCTTTATAACGAGGCAGGCAAGGCAAGGGCTGAAAATAAATATGGCAGAGCTAAGTTTTTAGACAGCCAGCTCTCAAACTTGCTTGATATACAGCGTGTATCAATATCTAGCTGCCCAAAAGAATACCAAGAATACGGCTGGAAAGCAGAGCCAAGACAATACAAAAGCAATGGAGATAGAGGCAGATTTCTTTTTGACTAAAATCTAGAATTCCGTCTAAAATTCCGTCATTGCGAGGCTTTGAAAAAAGAAGGAGCAATCTCGTCTAAAATACCGTTCAAAATTCCGTCATTGCGGAAATTTCGACATTAAAAAAAAAAGGGGGGGGGATCCCCCGATCAAGTCGGGGGATGACACAAGGTTTAGAAATTCTTGAATTCCCTACTATGTCATCCTCGGGCTTTACCCTAGGATCTCATTCAAAATTCCGAAGCAATCTCATTTAAAATTCCATTCAAAATTCCGTCTAAAATTCCGTCATTGCGAGGGAGCAAGGCAGAGGAAGCAATCTCATCTAAAATTCCGAAGCAATATCAAATGAGATTGCTTCGTCGTTCGTTTCACTCACTCCTCGCAATGACGAATTTTATGGAATTCTAGAATTCCCAAAAAAAGACACCCACTAACCCCCAGAAAATCTAGAATTCCTACAATAACATATAGCCTTTAAATGCTAAATAAAGTCCATAAGCGCAAACCAAAAGGGCTGAGAGTAGCTCAAAAATAAAGCGCAGTCTTTGGGTAAAAAAGCGTGAGAGCAGGGCGTAAAAAAGCAGCGCAGGCATAGTACAAAGCCCAGCTAGTATCATCACAAGCGCTGAGAGTGCGCCCGAGCCAAGCGAAAAGCTCATAGCCAAAAATGTATAAACCACCCCGCAAGGCAAAAGTCCATTTAAAAAGCCAAGAAGCACTATATAGCGGCGTTTTTGAAGCTTTAAAGCAAGGGCTAGGATTTTGTCTTGGATAAAAGAGTTTTCAAAAAAAGCCAGCATTTTGCCACGAAACAAAAGCGAGACTCCAAGCACGACTAGCAAAACACCAGCACCAAAAAACACTAGCCCCTTAGCACTAGCATCTCTCATCACCCCAGCACCAAAATAGCCAAAAACAGCCCCCAAGCACGCATAAGCCGTGGTTCGCCCAGCGTGATAAAGTAGCATCATTACAAGCGTGCTAAGCTTACTAAGGCTAGCACAAAGCCTGCCTAAAATGACATTAAAGCCCCCACACATAAAAGAACAATGCGAAAAAGAAAGAACAAATGCTGTGATAATAATGTTTAAAATAAATGCGCCACTCATTATAAAATGCTTTTTGAAATTTTGGTATAGGAATTCTAGAATTCCCAAGTCTTGTGTCATCCCCTCTTGCGTTTTCTGTCATCCCCTAACTTGACCCTAGGATCTCATCACAAATAAATTTAGAATTCCATATAGAGATCCTCTAGAGATCCCCAGTCAAGCTGGGGGATGACAGGGAATTCTAGAATTCCTAAGACTAAATCTAAAATTCCTAGAATAAAATTTAGAATTCCATAGGCTAAATTCTAGAATTCCCTAAAAATTCTAGAATTGCTTAAAACTTAAAGTGCTTTTAAAAACTGCGCAAAAAGATACTCGCTCTCGTGCGGTCCTGCGCTACTTTCTGGGTGGTGCTGGACTGAGAAAACCGGAGCATTTTTATACGCCACGCCCTCTATTGTATTATCAAAAAGATTGCGGTGTGTGATATTTGCCACCTCAGCTATGCTCTCAGGGACATTGTAGTTGTGATTTTGGCTAGTTATCTCCACAGCACCGGTGATTAGATTTTGGACTGGGTGATTTGAGCCGTGCTGGCCAAATTTTAGCTTGTAAGTAGGATAGCCAAAGGCATTTGAGAGCAGCTGATGACCTAGACAAATGCCAAACATAGGAATTTTTGCCTCTATTAGCTTTTTAATCTCTGCGATTTGCGCCCCAAGGCTAACTGGATCACCTGGGCCGTTGCTTAAAAACACGCCGTTAATATCGCCTTTTTTAAACATATCTATTAACGCGTCAGCCTTTGTATCATGGGCAAAGACCCTTACGCCGATGCCAGCACTAACTAGTTCGTTTAGGATATTTTGCTTTACACCATAGTCTAGCACGGCTACGCATTTTGTTAGTTTTTCTGGGCTTTCATACGCAGCTTTTGCACAGCTCCACACGCCTTTATTGTGCGTGTAGCCCTCTTTTGTGCTAACCTCGGCTACAAAGTCTATTTCAGCGATTTTTTTAGAAGATTTTAGGCGGGCTTCTAGCTCGTTTTTATCGCCAATCTCAGTTGAGACAATGATATTTTGAGCTCCGTGGCTACGCATTAGCTTTGTTAGGGCTCTTGTGTCTATGTTATAAACTGCGATTTTGCCTTGAGATTTTAAAAACTCATCCAGACTAGCAGTAGAGCGAAAGTTGCTAGCAAAGGTATTTAGCCGTCTTGCAAACATACCGCAAGCATGAATTTTAGAGCTTTCCATGTCATTTTGGTTTGTGCCTACAATGCCGATTTCTGGCATAGTAAAGACGATAAACTGCCCAGCATAGCTTGGGTCAGTTAAAATCTCTTGATAGCCTGTCATAGATGTGTTAAAAATCATCTCGCCAGTATAAGTCCCTCCAGCACCCAAAGCATCAGCGCACAAAAACACGCCACCTTCAATAAAAATATACGCTTTCATCCTATTATCCCGTGCTTTCTTAGTTGTTCTTCGTAGGCTTTTTCAAAGGCTAGTTCATACTCAGGCGAGCCATAAGCTAGCTTCTCTCGGCCCTCAAGCTCATCAAAAGCCGCACGCTGCGCTTTTTCAAAGTTTTTAAGATAGCCCTCAATAGCAGAGTAAATCACATTTTTTACTCTATTTTCGCTTACGTTGTACTCAAGTGCGTCTTTTTTCCACGCAGTATTTAATATATCGTGCGAGATGTGAGAGTAGCGCTCATCGTGATTTAGCTCAAAGCCCATTTGCGAAGCTAGCTTTTTTTTAATCATGCCAAACATCGCCCTGCGGTCAACTTGCATAAACTCTATATCGCCCTCGTTATCGTCCATTAGCTCATTAGCGCGCTCTTCTATTGCGCGTTCTGCGTTTATGTCTTTTAGGATGATATCAGTAGCGATTTGCGTGATTTCATCGCCGCCGTTTTTTAGGCTTACAAAGCCGCATTTTAGCAGCTCATAGGCTATTTTGCGCGCGATAAACGGCGCATGTTGTGCTTTGATACGCATTAGATTTCCTTGAAAATTTTGGGATATATTCTAACTAAATTTTGGTTAAGAGTTTATAAAATTTTTAGGAATTCTTTTTTCTTGGGGTTATGGGGTATTCTTTTTGAAAATTTCAAAGGGAATTCTAAAATTCCCTGCGTCATTGCGATGCTTTGAAAAAGCGAAGCAATCTAGGAATTCTAGAATTCTCATCATTGCGAGGAGTGAGTGAGACGAAGCAATCTCTAGGAATTCTAAAATTCCCTGTCATCCTCGGGCTTGACCCAAGGATCTCTATATGGAATTCTAGAATTCTTAAATGATATAAACGCAAAAAGCCACTAGGAGTTCTAGATTTTTGCTAGGAATTCTAGATTTAGGAATTCTAGAATTCCCTACTATGTCATCCTCGGGCTTGACCCGAGGATCTCTGTGATGAGATCCCCCGATCAAGTCGAGGGATGACACAAGGCTTGGGAATTCTAAAATTCCCTAGCTAGAATTTAGTGCATTTTTATTCTGCCTTTGCCGGCTTTTTTGTATTCGTTTTCTTTGTATGCCCTTTCATAATACTCGTTTTCTTTGCCTAGCATTTTCTCAAAGTCCAAATCTCGCTTTTTAAAGCGCGGGATCTCTCGCCTACTCTCATCCCAGTAGTTGCCGTATTCTTGGCTTTTAATGGGCTGATTTTTGAGCCTCACATCAGTATCCACCCACTGCGCCACACTCACACTAGCAAAGAAAAATACTGATAAAACAATGATTTTTAACTTTTTCATTTTTTCTCCCTTTTTATTCTTTTAGTTGCATTACAAGCTGCTGTTCTTTTAGTCTGTAAATCAAACAATGTCATAACAAATAATATCTTATCTTTTTTTATGTTTTCTGGTTCTAGAAACATTTCAGTTACCATATTTTTCCAAAGATGATCAAGACTTTTCCAAGTTCTTATAACATAATATTTATCTTTGTATTTTATGGGCTTATGCATGGCGTTGTATCTAACACTATAATGTGGGTATCTAAGTGTTGTATAAAAAAGCTCAAGCCCATGTTCTTTTGGTAATGAACTAAGCACAGATAAACCATATCCAGCCTCCTTTGTATAGTAAGCACTATTTTTAAAATCTTCAAGGTATTTATCATCGTCTAGCTTAATTTGATATACTTTAGCTTACAGTTGTGGCGGACTAGCTTGACGCCCTTACCCACTCATCAGCGACATTTTCTTTGCCACCACACCAAACTCTATAAAATCACCAAAGCAAAATGCACAAAGCATAAAAGCTAAAACAAACTTTTTCATTTTTACTCTCTTTTAGGAATTCTAGAATTTTAGCAAAAACTAGAATTCCTACTCTTTTATTAAAGCTAGCATTTTATCTTACTCTTTTAACCTATTTTCTAGCGTGTTTTTTAGCTCTGTGTATTGTGCTAGCGTATTATCGCTTTTTACTCCCCAGCAGACTTGTTCTTGTTCGTATGTTAGATTATCAGTATTCTCGCAGTTCGTACTAAGTGGACAGCTCTCATAATCATCGCACACTCCAAAAGCAAGGCTAAGTACTACCAAAGTTGATAATACAATTTTTTTCATTTTTTTCTATTTTGTGAAACTCTTATTTTTAAAACTCTAGGGAATTTTAGAATTCCTAAGCTAAATTCTAGAATTCTTATTTTTATCTAAAACATTTTGGAATTCTAGTTTTTCACCGCTACAAAAAGCTAGTGCTTGGTTTGTATAAACAAAAATGTCTAAAGCACAAATAATAAAGCATAATATTGAAATTTAAAAATATTTAATGAATTTCTTGTGGAATTCTAGAATTCCACAAGAAATTCTAGAATTCCTAAGCAAATATTTCAAAAAGTACTTATTTCATTGAGCCGGTTTTGTTGTATTTATCATGCCAGCTTAGAGCCTTGCTTAGTATGTGTGGAGTGTGTCCGGCTGGTTTGCCATTCTCGCCTTTGCACGCCTCATCAAAATACGCTTGTAGCATTGGGCGGTAGTCTGGGTGAGCGATTTTTATCATCTCAGCGGCTCTTTGTCTTGGGCTTTTGCCTCTAAGGTCAGCATAGCCATACTCAGTAGCTACTACCATAGTATCGTGCTCTGTGTGATCTACATGCGCTACAAAAGGCACGATTGCGCTGATGTCGCCGCCTTTGGCAGTTGATGGTGTAACAAAGATTGAGATATAGCCATTTCTAGCAAAATCGCCAGAACCACCGATACCGTTCATCATTTGCGTTCCCATGGTGTTTGTGCTATTTACATTACCGTAGATGTCAGCTTCTAGCATGCCGTTCATACCTATGATACCAAGTCGGCGGATGACCTCAGGATTGTTTGAAAACTCTTGAGGGCGAAGGACAATGTGCTTTTTGTAAAACTCTATATTTTCTCTAAAATCTTCTATCGCCTCTGGGCTAAGTGAAAGCGAGGCTGAGCTAACCTCTGTTATAACGCCAGCTTTAATTAGTGCTAGCAGACCGTCTTGGATAACCTCAGTATAGCAGCTAAGACCTTTATATCCAGCACGCTCTAAGCCTGCTAGCACGGCGTTTGCTACATTGCCGATGCCTGATTGTAGTGGCAAAAGTGTGCCTTTTGGCAAGCGACCCTCGGCTTCTTCTTTTTGTAGAAATTTTACTACATTATCGCCGATTGCGATTGAGACCTCATCAAGTGGAGTAAAGCTATTTACTCTATCTTTGCTCTCGCCGACTACGACAGCTACTACTTTGCTAGGGTCTACTTTCATATATGGGGTGCCGATTCTATCGCTTGGGCGGTTTATGTTGATTGGCTTTCTAAAAGGCACTTTTGGCAGGCATGCTACATCGTGAATTCCCTCTAAGCTCTCTGGTTGGTCGCAGTTTACTTCTAAGATCACCTTTTTAGCGTAGTTTAGCCAGTTTTGGTTGTTACCGATTGAGGTTGATGGGATTAGCGAGCCATCTTCTTTTATACCTAGAATTTCAATTATAGCAAAGTCCATCTCGCCAAAAAACCCAGCCTCTACTTGCTGTGCTAGGGAGCTAAGATGAACATCCATATACTCAGTTTCATTTGTGTTTATCGCCCCTCTCATATCACGGTCAGTCATAAAAGGCGAACGAAAGCTAACAGCATTTGCTTTTGCTAAATCGCCATCTAAGTCTGGGTCAGTTGATGCGCCTGTTAGTGCGCCGATTTTATACTCTTTGCCCTGTGCGTGAAGGGCCTGGGCTCTTTTTGCAATAGCTTGTGGCAGATGAATAGGCGCACCAGCACCCACAAAGCCACTAAATCCTACCAAAGCACCATTTGGCACCAAGGCAGCTGCTGCGTCAGCGTCCATGATTTTTGCTGCAAAATCTGCATTTTTTACTCTGTTTTGCATATTTTATCCTTTCAGTTGTGTTTTGGCTCAAATTTAACCAAATTTATTTAAATAAAAAGCAAAATTTATATTTAAAACTTTTTAATTGTGTAGAATTTACACAAAAAATTGCTAAAATTCTAAAATTCTAATAAAAAGGTGCGACTAAAAAAGCGCCCCACTTGCCCTTAGTGTGCCTGCTGTGTGCCGAAGATTGAATGAATAATTCATCAAGGCGCAGAGCAGGTGCAATAAGGGCAAGAGCCAGCCAAATTTCTAAACATAAGGATTATAAGGTGAGAATAGGTTTTTTATCACATAGCGACATGAGTATTTATTATTTTAGATTGCCTATCATGCGTGCTTTAAAGGGCACTGGACACAAAGTCTATGCCCTCATGCCAAAGGGCGCTTATGAAAAGCGTGTGGGGGCGGAGTTTGAGTGCGTTTTTTATGATATTGATGCTGCTAGTATAAATCCACTTCGCGTGGGCAAAAACGCTCTAAATCTAGCAAAAGCCCTAGCCCCACTTCACCTTGATATGCTCCAAAGCGCAGCGCACAAAAGCAATATTTTTGGCACGATGGCAGCTAGTATGATAGGTATAAAAAATATTTTTTGCCTTGTTGAGGGGCTGGGGTCTGCTTACACAGGTGATAGCTGGAAGCATAAAATCTTGCGCTTTGTGCTAGAAAACCTTTATAAAAACACGCTAAATAAGGCAAAGGCTTGTATTTTTGTAAGCGAGGCTGATGCGAAGTTTTTTAGCGAAAAAAAGCTTTGTGATAAGGATAAAATCAAGGTTATTAAAAGCGTGGGCATAAACTGCGCTGATTTTGCGCCTAATGATGAGCTAGCTGCGCCAGAACTAGCGCCGCTAAAAGGCAAAAAAATCGTGCTAATGGCAGCAAGGGCTCTTGTAGATAAGGGCGTGGGCGAGTTTTACGAAGCGGCTGATATTTTAAGTGCTAGAAAGGACTGCGCCTTTGTCTTTGTAGGCTCGCCCATAAAGGGCAAGGCTGGATTTAGCACGGAGTTTTTGGGCTCACACGCAAATGTCTTTTACCTGCCGTGGAGCGATAATATAAAGGCACTTTTAAACGCAAGCTATATTTATGCGCTGCCAAGCTATGCTGAGGGCTTTCCACGCACGATTTTAGAGGCTATGGCTATGGCTAAGCCTTGCGTGGCAAGCAAGGCTAGGGGCTGTAATGAGGCTGTGTGGGCTGGGCAAACTGGGCTTTTGTGTGAAGTAAGAAGTGGGGCTGATTTAGCTGCTAAAATCTCGGTGCTTTTAGATGATGAGAGTTTAGCTCTTAGCATGGGACAAAAGGCTAGGCAAATAGCGCAGAGTAAATACGATGAGAGCATTGTGGTAAAAGAGTATTTAGAGCTTTATAAAAGCTTGGGAATTTTCTAGGTAATTCTAGAATTTGTTTAGGAATTCTAGAATTAGTTTTTTACTTCGCATCCGCTGGCCCAGGGTTAGGGGTATTTTTTACTTAGAAATTCTAGAATTTGGCTGGGAATTCTAGAATTTCAAGCAGTTAAGTGAGTGTAAAAGAACCTGGTTTTTACGGAAATACACCGCAAGAAAAATTAATAAATGGCTTAAATGAGATAATTAGTAACGGAAAAATAAAAATAGATAAAAATGGCAGGGCAACAATTACTTATGAAACCAAAAATAACAAAATTTATAAGGTTGGGTTAAAGCAAAACTGGAAAGGAGAGCCGACGACTAATAAGTGGATAATTACGGCTTATGATGATATTAGAGAAGCCAATAAGATTATCAACTCTAACGGCTTTACAAAAGGCAAGACTCTGCCTTTAAACTCCGCTGAGAATTCTATCCCAAATGAGAGTGGGGAGCTAGAAATGAGAGAGAGTTTTAGCCCTGAGTTAAAAGCTAGCTATGAGATGAGAGATAAGCTGCTAAAAAGCGCAAATGAAGTAAGGGCAAAACTTAGCCAAAAAGGCAAAGACGAGCTAGACAAGCTAAAAGAGAGCAAAGACAGCAAACTAAGTCGTGATGCGCAAATTATGAAAACGATAGAAAACGCAAAAAGCAATCCAGCGCGCTATGAAAAACTAAAAAACTATATTTAGACGAAAACGGAAAAGTAAAAGATAGCATAGGATTATGCTAAAACTATAAAAAAGCGAAGGGGGAATTCTAGAATTCCCTTTAAAATTTCGTAATTCCGTGATTTTGGAAGTTCAGTCACCTGGGCGGAGTGAGTGAGACGAAGCAATGACGAATTTTAAGGCTTAATAATGAGATTGCTTCGCTTCGCTCGCAATGACGAATTTTAAGGAATTCTAGCTAGTGTCGCCATCCCTCGCCTAGCTGCTACAAGAGAAGATGCTGAAATCTCAACTGCTGTTGCTAACCTACGCACACTAATAAGCGACGCTAGTGGTTACTATGTAGCACAAGGTACATTTAGTCCTGGCGGTACTGATGCTAAATGGAAAGATATCACAAATGTATCTCCTCTAAACACTAGTGAAACTGAGACTACAACTGTAGCATACCTAACAGTTGGTAGTGGTAAAGAAGAGTGCATCGGTGTTCAGTTGGTAAATAAAAATGGCACTACACCAGCTCACATTGTTTTCAGTAAAAAGGATAGTCCAACTGGTGTTTGCGCTCAAGTTCTAGCTTCACAACCTATAAACGATTATTTTCAGGCAAAAATAGATGGTACTAATAATGGTATAGCTGTCGGCTCAAGCACAAGCGTTTATACAAAACCAACAACCAACAACAGTAGTAGCAATGGGGGGGCAGCAACAGTCGCGCCGCTAAATAATAAATAAAAATAAACCATAAGCTAAAATATCTAGCTTAAAGAGCTAGGGAATTCTAGAATTCTTAATTCTAGAATTCCTTTTTTTAGTAATTTAAACAATTACCATAAAATCTAGAATTCCGTCATTAAGGTAATTTTGTCATTGCGAGGGGCAAAGCGACCGAAGCAATCTCGCCCAAGACTTAATAAACAATGTTTAATAAATAAGGTTTAATAAAGTGTGGAATTCCTAGAGATTGCTCCCTCTTTTTCAAAGCCTGGCGATGACGGCGATTTTTGCGATGACGAATTTTAAGGAATTCTAGAATTCCAAGTCCTTTAAATAGCACTCATCGCCCCTAAATGTCACAAAATACGCTGTTGCGGGTTTTTTGTAGATAGCTTCTACTGCGTTTTTGTATAGCTTCATCTGCTCGCTGCTGTTTTTAGCAGCTTGTGTCGAGCTTTTAAAGTCCAAAATCACAGCCTCATTTTCACCCAAAAACAGCGCATCAAGGCGCAAAAGCTTGCCTTTAAAAATCAGCTCTTGTTCTTTAAAATAGTCCTTAAAGTCCGCAAACTTCTGCTTTTTAAGCTCTGCAAAGCTTGTTATTTTAGCTTTTAAGCTAGAAAATGCCTCTTCATCAAGCAAGTAGCCAAATTTGTTTTTTGCTAGAGCTAGACCTTGTTTAATGCCCTTTTTATCAAACTCTCCGCTAAGTTCAAAAGCGTAGTGTAAAGCCTGTCCAAAATAAATATTTTTTAGCCCTGCGCCGGGTCTTGTGCCTTCTTTTATCGGCACCTCTTGGCACGGGATACTCTCAAAAGCCGCGCAAGGCTCGCTAAATAAGCTCTCATCTTGCTTATTTTCGCCAGCGAAAAACTCCCCACGCACACCATCTTTTAGATCAAGCACTTCTTTTATCTGCCCACCGCTAGTATAGGGCTTAAAGTAGCTTGGAGCGTTGCCATCGCCGCCATTTCTTGCGATGATAAAAAGGCTGTATTTTGCCCTAGTGAATGCGACATAAAGCTTATTTAATCTCTCATCACCAGCTATTTTTTCTATTTTTGCCTTTATGTTTTTGTAGTTTTTATCGCCTAGGAATTCTAGAATTCTTTCATTTAGCGTGATTTGCCACTTTTCGCTTTTTAGGTCGTAGTGGCTTAAAAACACGCTATCATCGTTTCTGCCCTTGCCAAATCTATCGCAAACAATACAATGCTCCAAGCTTAGACCTTTGCTTTTGTGAACTGTTAGGATATTTACGCCGCCCTCATCAGTATCGCTAGCTGGGGTGGTATCGCTTTGGATTTTATAAAAAAACTCATAAATATCATTAGTGCTAGCAGCGATTTCATAGAGTTTTAAGCAGTTTTTGCTTAGATAATTTAGCCCTAGTTCTTTGCCTAGCATTTTTAGCGTGCGAGCAGGGTCATTGAATGCTAGTTTTTTAGGTTTTGCGCTGATGCCAAAGCGAGCTAAAAACTCGCAAAAATATTCACTCTCATCAGGGCACAAACAAGCTCTAAGATAGGCTAGCAAAATTTGAATTTGCGTGCTTGCTTTTAGCTCTTTTGCGCTACTTGCGACCTTTATGCCACGGCTTTGTAAATGCTCTTTGATATAGGCTATTTCTTCATTTTGCCAGCATAAAATGTGGATTTGGCTAGGTTTTATGCCCTTCCCTCGCAAAAAATCTACCTTGCTATCAAGCAGGGCAAAAAAGCTCTCATCATTTTTCTCATTTTTATCATACTCAAAGCTTGAAATATCCACAAGTCCAGCCACTTTGCCAAGGTTAGTTTCATCTTTTAGTTGAGCTTTATAGCCATCAATTTTGCCACTAAAGGTCTCATTTACAAAATCTACTATGCTAGCAGTGCTTCTGCGATTTATATTTAAGCCCTCAAGCTTGATTTGCTTAAAACAGCTGTCTTTAATATAATCAAAAATCTCTTTGTGCGACCCACGAAAAGCATAAATGCTCTGCTTTTTATCGCCTACATAAAAAAAGCTTCCTAGCCTTTCATTTTGCCCATATCCAGCAAAAATCTCAGCAATTAGTGGCAAAAGCGTCTCAAACTGCCTAGCATTTGTATCTTGAAACTCATCAATTAAAATATCATCAATGCGACCATCAAGCCTAAAATACAGCTCATTTGGCTCAAATTTCTTATCTTCATTTCTAAGCAGCTCATAAACAAAAGCGCAAACATCGCTAAAATCCATAGCATTTTTTGCCTTTATCGCCTGGGTTCTGGCTTTTTTGTATTTTTTAAGCTCTTCAAAAAAGCTAGAAATCTTATGAGCGCAAAAGTCCTGATAATAAGCTTTTAGCGCATTTATTAGAATCTCTTTTTCAAAGGGACATTTATCTATAGCCTTTTTAGCTGTTTTTGCCTCTTTTTCATCAAAAAGAAGTTTGTAAAAATCTTTTATGTTTTTTACTTCATTAAAAGCATTTACGCCTTTTTTCTCACAAACTAAAAGTGCGGCTTTTTTTAGCTCATCATATGCTTGCCACACTGCGCTTTGAGAGGGCGCAGGGGCTAGAGAGCTTTCTATATCATACTCGCTCATTTGCTTTGCAACCTCTAAAAAGTTCGCAGCGGTTTTAAAATTTGCTGAGAGTATGAAGCTTGCTAGGGCTTTTATCTCGTCTTTGCTTAGTAGTTTTATTAGGTTTTGGTTTATGAGATTTTCTAGATTTTCTCCATTGCTAAAATCAGGCAAAAGTCCTACATTTAAACTAAATTGCCGTAATATTTGCGCAAAAAATGCATCAAAGGTGTAGATTTTTAGCTCGCTAGATAAAAAATCACTTTGTCTATTTTTTAAGCGGTTTTTTACCTCATCAACACTGATTTCAAGCAAGGCTGAAATATCGCTAAGCTCGTAGTTTTGCGGACTTAAAAATGTTTTGATGATTTTTTCTTTCATCTCGTTTGCGGCTTTGTTTGTAAAGGTTATAGCTAGGATATTTGAGATAATAGGGTAGCGCCCATTTTGCTTATCTAGGATTAAGGCTACAAAGCGCACCGCTAGACTTGAGGTTTTGCCGCTGCCAGCACTGGCTTCTAGTGCTAGAAATCTTTTATTTTCTTTCATAATTGCCCCTTTAAAAGCTCTTTAAACGAGTAGCCATGTTCTTTGCCCCCACAGCTGCAAACAAAACCATCATTTTGCCCAGCAAAAAAGTCTTTTATCTTTTGTATTTCATCTTCTAAGATTACTGGCTTTGATCTTTGGCTTGGTTTTTTCTCATCAAAGTCCATACTCTCTTTTAAGTCTATAAAATACCCCTTGCTTGCCCCACTTAGTGCCTTATAAAATTGTAATTGTAAGTCGTTTTTAGGCAAAGAGCCGGTTTTATAATCAATCACGCAAAGCTCGCCGTTTTCATTTATATCTATGCGGTCGATTTTGCCCTCGATTTTTATCCCACAAAACTCGTTATTTAGCTCTTTTTCACACGCACTTACTCTCCAACCCTTGCTAAAATGCTCGTTTTGTAGCTCGCAAAAACGCTTTAATCTCTCTTTTAGCATCTCAAACTCAAGCTCATCTATGCTAGAGCTTGCTTTAAAGGCATTATCAAGCATAAAGCAAAGTAGCTTATAATCACAGCTGTCTTTGTGCTCGCTAAAATACCTTGCTAATGCGCCATGAATAGTAGTGCCAAAATCTGCGCTGTCCCTTAAAGCTCCAAGGTTTCTTGGCTCTTTTAGCCCTAAAATGTATTTGTAATAGTATAGCTCGTGGCATTTCATAAAAGCATTAAGGCGAGAAAAAGAAAGCGCAGAAGCAAAAAAATCATGCTTTATGCGCAAATTTGGCTTTAGGAATTCTAGAATTCTCTCAGGTTTAGCTAGAGCAATTTCATAGTTTTTCTCATCATTTTTTAGCTCGCACTCATCAAGTCCTAGTTCTTTTAAAAACCTAGATTTGACGCTTTGCTCATTTTGCGTAAAGCTTATGCTAAGGTATTTTGCGCCGTTTATTAGCGCATTATAGTAGCCTTTTTGTAAATTTTCTCTATCTTTGTGGCTAATAAGCCCTGCACTAGCTCTAATCTTTGAGCTTAAAAACAGCTCTTTTTGTGAGCGTTTTGGAAGGGTATCATCGTTAAAATCCACGATTATCACGCCTTTTGGCTTTGCGCCACGGCTTTCTAGCAGACCCATGGCTGTCACAGCTCCGCCGCCACTTAGGCTTACACTTGTCTTGCTAAGCGCATCTAAGATTAATTCTAAGACCTCTTTGGTTTTTAGAGTTTGTAAGTTTTTGCTTAGCATTTCAAGGCTAAAAAGCTCTTTGCTAAAAACATTTTCTAGCTCGCTAGAATTTGTGCTATGCTCATAAAGTGGCTTTAAAAGCTCATTAATTGCGCCAAAATCAGCGGGGTTTTCATAAGAGTTTTTAAAAAATTCTAGATATTTTGTCTCGTAGTGATAGGCAGTGTCTTTTTTTAGCGTATTTTGCACAGCATTTAGCACGCAAAAAGCAAGCTCATCTCGCACACTTTTGCCCATTGCGTAGTTTAGCATATTATTTTCATCTATGTTTCTAAGTATCTGCGCAAAGCTCTCATCAGGCAAAATCACAGCTATTTCATCAGCTTTTAGACCTGCTCTTATCATGCGTGAAATCTCATCAAAGACAAAAGCGCATTGCAAACTACGCTCGCTAAAGCCCTGAACTCTTATGCTTTCAGGTTTTTTTGGCGCCAACTTTTCTTCGCTTATGATTTCATTTTTACTAGCATTTATTTCGTATTCAAAGCCATTTTTTAAAGATATGTTAAAGCTTTCTGTTATTAAATTTTGAAGCTTAAAGTTAAATTCCGTGGTTTTAAAACCTAGTTTTAGCTCGCAAAATTGTGAAATCTTTTCAAATACTTTTATTTCATGCTTTGATGGAATTCCATCAAGAAAGATTTTTATGCTAGAAAACTCTTTGATAAAACTATCATTTATCTCATAATCACTGCTTATTTCATCATAAAAGCCCTTTGCTTTAAGATTTTTTTCATATTCTTTAAAGAGTTTATCTAGAATTTTCAAATGCTCGCCAAAGTTATCATAAGTGTCTTTTAGCTCGATTTTTTCTATACTAACGCCAAAAAGACAAAGTTCTTTAAAAAAGCTAAAAATATACTCGCTACACTTCAAAAAAGCAAAAAACTCACTAGGAATTCCTAAAGCTTCTTTTGCTTCTTTTACGCTTGAAATAGCGTTTTTTAGGCAGTAGAGTTTGGTGGCGGTGTCTGCTTTTTTTAGCCCATTTACGATGATAACTCGCTCAAAAAACTCGCCCAAATCATAGCATTTATTCAAAGCTACATCAAAGCCAAAAAGGCTTTTTTTATACTCTCTTAGAGCCCTTGCGGTGCTAAATACTAGTGCTTCGTTTTTTTTAAACATTTGCTTCTTGCCTTAATTTGCTTCTTGCCTTATAAAAAGTCTTAAAAAATGGTGAAATTATGAAATAATAAGATAAATGGTGCCTTTAATAGATAAGCCTTTTCTTTTGGCTGTGCTAGCTCGCATTGCTTTTGCTCTAGCCTTTCAATTATTTTTGCCATCTTCGCCCTTGTAATATACGATATTATAAAATTCTAATATACGCACTTAATATAAGTTTTTTGAATTATAGCATAAAAATAAATAGTAATATACAATAATTTTGAATAATAACAAAAAAGCCTGAAATGCTTGTTATTTCGTAATTTCAGTAAGTTTAAGTAATTTTTAATAAAAGATAATTTTTGTGAAATGGTGCCTAAGGGGAGACTTGAACTCCCGACCTCCGGCTTATGAGACCAGCGCTCTAAACCAGCTGAGCTACCTAGGCACAAATTATAAATAAAAAGCTTATTTTAAACAAAATTAACTTATAATTTGCTTTAAAAAAGGAGAAAAAATGAAAAATTTCTTATTTACAATTCTTGGTGGTATTTTAGCCCTTATTGTTTTTGTGCTTGGCTCGCTTTTTGGCGAGTTTGTAAATGTGATAAAAGGCTCACAAAGCTCACAAAGCTCTAGTAGCGAACTAGTTATAAACGAACAAATCAGCGCTAGTATAGAGGCTACGCCTGATATTTACATCTCTTATCCTAGCTTTTATGCCAAAAATATCAGCGATGATGATAAAAGCATGATAAATGCTCATTTTAGCGGTATTTTAACGCTTGTTAAAGAAAATGGGCTTTGCACAGGCGGTGCGTATCAAACCTATAATGAAATGAATAAAGAGGGTGTAAATACGCTCTCGCTTAGCTCCCAGCTAGCTTGTAAGTTTAGTGCTAACAAGCTAGAACAATACAACAAACTAATCGCTGATATAGAAAATCTAATCAAATCAAGCGTGGTAAAACTTCATCTAAGTGCGATAAATCCAGCATTTAGTGCTGAAGCTGAGGCAAAAAATCAAAGCGAGTTAAAAAGCGCACTTAGCGCAGCAGCCACTAACGCAGCGCAAAATCTAAGCAGCGATTTTAACAAAACTTGCACTCTAAGCGAGCTAAACTTTGGCGGTGCTGGCTACTACCACGCAAGACTAGCAGAGGGTGGCGCAGCAGCAAAAATCTCAGCCCCAGAACTAAAAAGCAAAAGCCTAAAAGCTAGCGCAGACGCAAAATATATTTGTAAATAAGGCTAAGGTGTGAGAGCGACAGAGTAGAAGTCAAAATGTAATTCTTTACCAGGAATTCTAGAATTCCTAGAATTTTAGCATTAGGAATTCTAGATTTGGCTTTAAAAATTACTGCTTTTTTGGGGGTTAGGGGGTATTTTTATAATTTTAGAATTCCCTTATCTTATTCCCTGATCTGCCTTGTGTCATCCTCCGACTTGACCCTAGGATCTCATCACAAATAATCTAGAATTCCATATAGAGATCCCCCAAAGGGGCTGGGGGATGACATAATAGGGAATTCTAAAATTCCTAGAATTTTAGCATTAGGAATTCTAGATTTTCATTCTTTTTATTTTAGGAATTCTAGATTTTGGGGGTTAGGGGATATTTTTTAAAGCAAACTTAGCTAGGAATTCTAGATTTTCATTTTCTAACGCACATTAAAAGAATGCGCTAGCGCAATGGCAATAGCATCTGTTATATCAAGAGGCTTAATCTCTTTTTGAATTCTCAAAAAACGCCGTACCATAAAGCTTACTTGCTCTTTTGCTGCCTTGCCGTTGCCAGTAACTGCCTTTTTTACTTGCAGTGGCGTGTAGGCTGTGAATTTTCCGTGAATTTGCATGATTTTAAGCAAAAGCGCACCACGAAATTGCGCTAGTTTTAGCACGCTTTGAGGATTATATGCATAAAATATATCTTCGATTGCGACCTCATCGATTTTATGCTGGCTAAAGATGAGATCAATTCCCTCGCAGATCTGCGTGATTTGATATTCTAGGCTTTCTTTTGTGATTTTTATTAGCCCAGCTTCAAGCAGCTTTTTTGGGGACGAGACGCCGCCATTTTCACGCTCTAAAAGAGCATATCCGCAGTTTCTAGTGCCAGGGTCTATGCCTAAGATTATCATTGATTTTCCTAATTTTTTTTTAGATTATAATAGACTTTTTATTAAAATTTTGTTAGAATAAGGCTATTTTTTATATTTTCAAAGGGTAAAAATCTGTGTTAGAGGTCGCAAATAGCGTAATAGCAAAGCTATCTAAAAGTGAAGCTAAAAACTACATTTCGCAAATAATTTTTGATGAATCACGCTCAAATAGCTCTGAGGTTGTATTTATCGCACCAAATGCTTTGGTGGCAAATTATATTCGCACAAAATTTTCTAGCCTCATCGCAAATACCTTTGAGAGCCTAATAACACATAAACCAGCTATAAAAATCATCTGCGCTAGCAGCGAAGGCGAGCAAAAAAAGAGCGTACTTCTAGCCCAAAATAAGCAAAACCGCGCCCAAATCTACGAAAACTACACCTTTGAAAACTTCATCGTGGGTCATAGCAACCAGTTAGCCTTTCAAGTCTCTCAGATGGTAGCAGCTGAACCTGGCAAAAAATACAATCCGCTTTTTATCTACGGCTCAACAGGCCTTGGCAAGACACATTTGCTTCATAGCATCGGCAACTACGCACTAAATCATGGTCAAAATGTGATCTGCGTGACATCAGAGCAGTTTTTTAACGACTTTGTGGTAAATGTGCAAAACAAAACCATGCAAAAATTCAAAGAAAAATACCGCACCTGTGATATTCTTTTAATCGATGATGTGCAATTTCTTGCCCAAGAAAAATCAGAAAAAATTAGAGAAGAGTTTTTTCACACCTTTAACGACCTGCGTGAAAAAAAAGCGCAAATCGTGCTAACTAGCGATAATCCACCAAAGCTTCTAAAAGGCTTTGAAGAACGCCTTGTAAGTAGGTTTGAAAGTGGACTTATTGCAAATATCACCCCACCTGAGCTTGATACCAAAATCCGCATTATAAAGGCAAAATGTGAGTTTGACGGCGTTAGCTTAGATAATGAAACCATTGATTACATAGCTACAAATATGGGCGATAATATCCGTGAGATTGAAGGTGCTTTGCTTAGCTTAAATGCTTTTGCTAGGCTAATGAGCCAAAAAATCACTCTGGAATTTGCTAAAACTGTGATAAAAGATCAAGTAAAAGTGCACAAAGACAGCAGCAGTATTGATGAAATAATCGCACTTGTAGCAAGTAATTTGAATGTGAAAATCTCTGAGATTAAATCAAAAAGCAAAACCAAAAAAATCGTAGAAGCAAGGCGCATTTGTATCTATCTAGCAAAGAGTTTGACACCAAACTCAATGCCAGCTCTGGCTGTGAACTTTGGGCTAAAAGACCATAGTGCTGTTTCACATAATATCAAAAAAATCAATGAGCTTATGAATAACGATTCAATTTTTAAAGCTAAAATTGAAGAAATAAAAAACAAAATCTTACAAAAGCGGTGAAATTATGTGAAGAGAATTTAAAAGTTTTTCACGCCTAAAATGTAGGAATTCTAGATCTTTTAAGTAGATTTTCACATTTTCACAGGGCACAATAACAACAAAAAAATAAAACTAAATAAAAGGACAAAAAATGAAGTTTACAATAAAAAGACAAGTTTTAGAAAAATACATTTCAAACTTGAATTCCTTTACTGAAAAAAAAGACCAAAGTGCGGTAAACTCACATATTTACTTTAAAATTGATGAACAAGGCTTAGTGCTAAAAGCTACTGATAATGAAATAGGTCTAAAATACCTAGTAACTGACGCTGAACTAAAAGAAAGCGGAGAAGCCACAGCACATGGTAAAAACTTGCTTGATATCATAAAAAATCTAAAAGATGGAGAGATCACACTAAGTAGCGAAAATGATAACTTACATATAAAACAAAATCGCTCACAGTTTAAAATAGCAATGCAAAGAGCAAGTGATTTTCCATTTTTTCCTAAATTAGAAAATAAAGATAAATTTGATATAAACGCAGGAATTCTAAGCCAAAGTCTAAAAAAAGTAGAATACTGCATAGACCCAAATAATCCAAAATATGAATTTACAGGCGCTTTGCTTGATATAAAAGAAAATGGCATGAACATAGTAGCATCAGATGGCAGACGCCTAGCAGTGTATGAACTAAATATAAGTGCTGGCAAAAACATAAAAATCATCATCCCAAAAAGAGCAATAACAGAAATACAAAAACTACTAACTCAAAATATAGAGATTTTCTATGATGAGACTATTTTGATGGCTAGTGCTGAGAATTTTGTATTCTTTACAAAGCTAATTAACGGCACATATGCTGATTATGAAAGGCTAATTAATTCAAACTTTGCTAACAAAATCACGCTAAATCGTAATGAAATAATAGATGGTATAAAAACCGTAAAACTACTGAGCGAGGATATAAAAATCAGTTTTAGCAAAGAAATAATAAATTTTTCAACTCAAAACCAACTAGGTGAAATCGCTCAAACCGAAACCGAAACAAATCTAGAAATCGCTGAGAACTACGATATAAAAGTAAAATCAAAAAATATCCTAGATTTTTTAGGGGCTATTGAGAGTGATAGCTTTGAGTTTAACTATAATGATGCTGGCATGCCAATCATGCTAAAAAGTGAAAACCTACGCACAATGATAGTTCAAGTATCTAAATAAGGCAAAATATGGAACACAATTACGGAGCAGATAATATCAAGGTCTTAAAAGGACTAGAAGCAGTTCGCAAACGCCCTGGTATGTATATAGGCGATACAAATATCGGCGGCCTTCATCACATGATTTATGAAGTAGTGGATAATAGCATTGATGAGGCAATGGCTGGTTTTTGTGATACTATAAATGTAACTTTAACGCGTGATGGCTCAGCAAAAATCAGCGATAACGGCCGTGGAATTCCAGTAGCCATGCACCCAACTGAGAAAATCAGCGCAGCCACTGTCGTTTTAACTGTGCTTCACGCTGGTGGTAAGTTTGATAAAGACACTTATAAAGTCTCAGGTGGACTTCACGGCGTGGGCGTCTCAGTAGTAAATGCTCTAAGTAAAAAACTAATTTTGGATATACAGCGAGATGGATATTGCTGGCATGAGGATTTTGCAGCTGGAATTCCCCAAAACGAACTAAGCAAAGGCGCAGCTACTAAAAAAACTGGCACTTGCGTGGAGTTTTGGCCTGATGATAGTATATTTGAAATAGTAGTTTTTGATAGAGAAATTCTAGCAAAACGCTTTGCAGAACTTGCTTATCTAAATCCAAAAATTACCATAAATTTCAGCGATGAAAGAGATAGTTTTAAAAAGAGTTATCATTTTGAAGGCGGTCTTACTAGCTTTGTTACTGATATGAACAAAACTAATGCGATAAGCAAGGCTGTAAGCTTTTGTGGCGGAGAAGATGATGTGATAGTAGAGTTTGCTTTGCTTTATAATGAAAGTTATAGCGAGAGCTTACTAAGCTTTGTAAATAATATAAAAACCCCAGATGGTGGAACGCACGAGGCTGGATTTAGAGCTGGGCTTACAAGAGCGATTACAAACTACATCGCAGCAAACGCAAGTGCTAGAGAAAAAGATACTAAAATTACAGGCGATGATGTGAGAGAAGGACTTGTAGCAGTAATTAGCGTAAAAGTGCCTGAGCCACAATTTGAAGGGCAAACAAAGGGCAAACTAGGCTCAAGCTATGTAAAGCCAATCACGCAAAAAATGGTTTTTGAAACCCTAGTAAAATACTTTGAAGAAAATCCAAACGAAGCAAGAGCTATAATGAATAAAGCTCTTTTAGCAGCGCGCGGCAGAGAAGCAGCAAAAAGAGCTAGGGATCTTACTCGCAAAAAAGACAATGTAAATAGCGTAGGCACGCTGCCAGGCAAGCTAGCAGATTGCCAAAGCAAAGAAGCTAGTGAGTGCGAGATCTACCTTGTAGAGGGTGATTCAGCTGGGGGTTCAGCTAAGCAAGGCAGAGATAGAGCATTTCAAGCTATCTTGCCACTTCGTGGTAAAATTTTAAATGTAGAAAAATCACGCCTTGATAAAATACTTCAAAGCGAAGAGATAAAAAATATGATCACCGCCTTTGGCTGTGGAGTGGGCGAGGAGTTTGATGAAAACCGCCTAAGATATCATAAAATCATCATTATGACCGATGCTGATGTGGATGGCTCACATATCCAAACCTTGCTTTTAACATTTTTCTTTCGCTTTTTAACACCGATAATAGAAAAAGGCTATGTATATCTAGCCCAACCGCCACTTTATCTATACAAAAAAGGCAAGAAAAAAATCTATTTAAAAGACGAGCGAGCCTTAAATGAGTTTTTAATAGAAACTGGCATAGAAAGCCGTGAGTTTGAGGGCGTGGGTGCTGCTGATTTAATTGATTATCTAAAACTTGTAGCGCAATACCGCTCTATGCTAAATGAGCTTAAAAAACGCTTTAATATAATAAGCGCGATCCGCCATATGATAGAAAATCCTGATCTTATCGGTCTAGCTTACCCTGAGCTTTTTGCTGAGATTAAGGCTAAGATTGAAAGCGATGGATTTAATATATTAAATAGTTATCTAAATGATGATGAAATTCGCATTTATGCACAAACTGCAAACGGACTTGAAGAGCTTGTAATTAGTGATTTGCTCTTTACAAATGCGATTTTTGAAGAGGCACTTCACATTCATAGCAAGATGAAAGAGCGTGGCTTAGACCTTGGTGGTGATCCGGTTGCTATCCTAGATGAAATAGAAGAAAGCGCAAAAAAAGGTGCAGATATACAACGCTACAAAGGTCTTGGCGAGATGAATCCAGACCAGCTGTGGGAGACAACGATGAATCCTGAAAATCGCCGCTTGCTTAAAATCAGCATAGAGGATATGCAAAAAGCCAGCGATATTTTTGAGCTATTTATGGGCGATGAGGTAGAGCCTCGCAGGGACTATATCCAAGCACACGCAAAAGATGTCAAGCACCTTGATGTATAAATAATTTTATAGATTTTAAAATGAAGTTTACAAGATTACTTCTTATTGCTATTTTAACATTTTTTATTACTTGTGGGCAAGACTCAGCAGAGGATGTGGCACTAAATGCTATAAAAGCATTGATTTCAGGCAATGCTAAAAAGCTAAGCGAATATTTTGTTCTAGATGAAGTAACACAGGATGAACAAAACGCTATAAAAAGCAAGCTAAAAGAAACTAGCCAAGAACTTCAAGAAAAAATAGCCAAAAACGGTGGTTTAAAAGACATACTAGTACTTAATAGCACAGATAAAGATGATGGCATAGTAGTAGAAATAAATATGCTTTTTAATAACCAAAAGAGCGAAAAAAGCCAAGTAAAATTAGAAAAAATAAATGGTAGATGGGCTGTAAGCTTCTAGCTTTTTTATAACTAGAATTCCTAACAAATTCTAGAAGTTATAAAAGAATTTTTAAGGAGATAAAGTGAGCCAAAAAGTAGCCCTAGTAATAGGTGCTAGTAGTGAGAGTGTTTTTGCTATCAACGAAGCCAAAAAAGCCGGACTTAAAGTCGTAGCTTTTGATGGCAATAAAGACGCAATCGGACTAAAACTTGCCGACGTATCTTACGTGGTAGATATAAGAGATCCAAAAAATATCATAGAAAAACTTATAGGGGGGGGTACGAGCCTATAACGATTTTACCGGTTCCCATCGGTAGATATCTGATAACAACTGGAAGCATAAATGACTACTACAAACTAGATGGCGTTAGCTACAAAGCTGCTGATTTATGCACTGATAAACTTCTATTTCATAAAAAACTAAGAAATTTAACCGATGAAACTATCAAGACTATGGGGGGGGGTTCTCTTTTGATAAGGGAGAGGATTTGAGACCTATAGAATGTCATTTGATAACTCCGAATTTAGATTTAAGTATACTTAAATTTCCACTTATCATTAAACCGCGATTTGGAAGTGGAAGCAGAGATGTCATAGCTGTAAAAAATCAAGATGAGCTAAAAAATGCTTTAGCAAAAATAGATTTAAACAAAGAGGATTTTTTAGCTGAAACGTTAGTAAAAGGGACAGAATACGGACTAAGTGGAGCGGTAGTAAATGGAAAGTATATCCACATACTTATAAGACAAAAGCTTCTTACGCCACTTCCTTATCGTCAAAGTATAGGAAGCTTGAGTGCTCCTGAGATTTTTGAAGTTACGCATTATATGCAGCGAGTCTCTAATATACTAAATTTAAAAAACTGCCTTATAAACGCAGACCTTATCATAACGCCAGAAGGAGAGCCTTTTATTATAGAGTTAGCTCCACGCCCAAGCGGTCACTATCTCTCAAGTACCTTTGTAGAGATAGCAACTGGCGTAAATATGACAAAAGAGTGGATAAATATGATTTTAGGCAAAGCTTTTAGCTTTGAGCCTAAATTTACAAAACATGCGATTATTAGGTATTTTGATTTTGAAGGCAGAGTTATTCCACCAAATTTTGAAATTTTAAAAAACGAGCTTGGAATTGTAAAATATGAGTGCAACATAAATGGAGTTTTAGGCATTGTAACAGATGGCAAAAGCATTATGAATAGAGGATATGCCATCATAGTAGCTAGTAGCAAAGAAGAGTGTCTAGCAAACGCAGATGCTCTTATAAAAAAATTTAAAAAGGAATAAAATGAACGAAGGCATAAAACAAGCTCAAGAAAATGCTTACAAACTATGGGAAAAGCATGTATTAGCTGGGTATCTACTCTATCCAAATGAATACCTTACAAGATATATTTTTGCAAATCAAAAGCGCTTTAAAATCATTTTAGACTTTGGATGTGGCGATGGAAGACACCTTGAGATGATGAGTAAAGCAAAAATTCCTCATATAATCGGCGTAGATTACAATAAATCAGTTTTACAAATAGCTAAAAATCGTTGTAATGAAAACGGCGTAAAATGCGAAGTATTTCAAAGCGGAAAGATTTTAAATTTAAAAGAAGCTTTAGGCGGAAAAAAAGTTGATTGTGTAGTTTGCTGGGGGATAACTCATCTAAACGCAAAAGAGATAACTTCAAATTTTATAAAGCAATTTAGAGATATTTTAAATGAAGGCGGAAGCGTATTTGCAAACTGGCGAACAAGAAAAGACTCTTTGTATAAAAAAGGCAAAGAGATAGATAAAGATACCTTTATTATAGATGAAGACTCTCATAAAGGAATGCTTTATTATTTCCCAAGCTTAGATGAAATAGAAAATATTTATAGTAGTGCCGGCTTAAAAATAACTAGCAAAGATTATGAAGAATTTAGCAAAAATAATGGAAATATAATAAATTCATGGCATATTATAGAAGCTAAAAAGCTTTAAGGAATTTAATGAAAAATAGTTTTAAAGATTACGAAACAAATATAGCAAAATGGGAAGAACTTGTTTTAAAAGGCGATTTAATATATCCAAACGAGCATGTGCTGCGTTTTATTTTTAAAAATAAATTTAAAAGTGCGCTTGATTTTGGCTGTGCTACAGGTAGGCATCTTGAGTGTTTAAATAGAGCTGGAGTAAAGAAAATAATCGGCATAGATATAAACCAAAAGCCTCTTGAAATAGCTTTTACAAGACTAAATGAGTGCGTAAAAAGAGGTAGGCTCATACTTTTAAATAATAAAAATAAAAGTTTAAAAGATATACTTGGCAAAAGCAAAGTAGATGCAATAATTTCTTGGGGAGTTTTGCATTTATTTACACCAAATATCGTAGTAAATTTACTAAGTGAGTTTAAAAATCATCTAAATAAAAATGGTAAAATTCTAGTAAATTTTAGAAGTAAAAATGATAGTTTAAAAAACGGCGCTATAAAATTAGAACCAAATGTATATAAAATAACAAGAAAATCGCATAAAGATTTATTATATACATTTTATGATATAGATATGATAGAAGATGTGTTTTACAAAGCCGATTTGAAAATATCAAGCATAGACAAAGAAACTTTCACTCAAAATAACGGAGATATACAAAATGATTTTTACATCACAGAGGCCATACATAATAGCTGAAAATTCCGTTTAAAATTCCGTCATTAAGGGGGGAGCAAAGGGAGCAATCTCTATGAATTCTAGAATTCCCAAGCCTTGTGTTATTGTCCGACTTAACTGCTCTGTGTCATCCCCCGACTTGATCGGGGTATCTCATCACAGAGATCCCCCAGGGGCAATGACATAGTAGGGAATTCTAGAATTCCTAAAAATACCCAAATTTTAGCGGTGTTTTAGGGGCGCCAGCCCCTAAGGGTTTAGGGCGTAGCCCTTAAAACATTTGCGGGGCTAGGCTAGATTCATCTAGCCACAAAAGCGAGCTAAAATTTAGAATTTCTAGAGATTGCTTCGGCTTTTCAAGCCTCGCAATGACGAATTTTAGGGAATTTTAGAATTTATAAGGCTAAAAATACTACAAAAACGCAGAGATACCCCAGTAAAGCTGAGGGATGAGAGAAAAACGCAAGCCGTGCTTTTTATAGAAATTGCTTCGCTCGCAATGACGAAAATTCTAGAATTTCTAAGCCAAATTCTAAAATTCCCAAAACATTAAATTCAAAAATTTATGCTAAAATCACTAAAAAATCAAAAGGAAAAAAATGCGCTATGGTGAAGAAATAATAAGTAATTTTGATGTAAAAAAAGACCTTGAGCTGTGGGAAAATACCTGCGCTAACGACTATTTTATCCATATCACCTTGCCTGAGTTTTGTGCGCTTTGCCCCCGTTCTGGCTATCCTGATTTTGCTACAATCAGCCTTAGCTATGTGCCAGATAAGCTAGTTGTCGAGCTAAAAGCGATAAAACTATATATAAATAGCTTTATGCACAGACACATCAGCCACGAAAACGCCGCAAATGAAATATATAGCACGCTTTTTAACACTTTAAAGCCAAAATACATGGAACTAAGAGCTGAATTTAATCCTAGGGGCAATGTTCATACCATAATCGAGCTAAACTCAAATCAAAGCGGACAAACTAGCTATAATATCCAAAAAAACACATTTTAAAGGGCAAAAATGATAAATCCTAGCTTAATTGAACATATTTTCAAAGCCGCAAGCATAAGTCGCTGGAATGACTATCCAAAAATGGTTGATATTAACGAGCTTGATAAACAAGCCCATAAGGTGTTAATTGCGTATTTTCTAGCCAAGCTTGAAGGGGATGCTAACATGCGAGTTATTGTAGAATACGGAGTTTTTGAGTTTTTAAGCCGTGTTGTAGTAACTGATATTCGCCCAGATGTGCTCCACTACATCCAAAAAAGCAAGGCTAGCGAGCTAAACTCGTGGATAAAAACACAACTTGATAAAATCATTGATAGCGAAAATGAGCTGTTTAAAGAGCGACTTGATAACTTTTTTAAAGGCGATGATACTTATAAAAAAGAGCGTCTTATCCTAAAAGCTGCTAGCTACCTAGCTACAAAATGGGAATTTGCTATAGTATATCAAACTAGTAAGTTTTTAGAAGGCATTGATGAGCTAAAAGCAAAGGTAGATGAAGAGATTGAAGATTATTTTGAGCTAGCTAGCATAAAAGAGCTTTTAGCTAGCACAAAGCTTTCAAAGCTAATTGATTTGTGTGGTCGCTTACGCTTTCAAAGGCGCTGGGCGCAAACACAGCGAATTCCGCAAACAAATGTTTTAGGACATATGCTTGTAGTAGCGATTTTTTCGTATTTTTACAGCCTTGAAGTAAAAGCTTGTGATAAAAGACTTGAAAATAACTTTTATTGCGCTCTTTTTCACGACTTGCCAGAATCTCTTACAAGAGATATTATAAGCCCTGTTAAATACGGCGTAAAGGGGCTTGATGACATCATCAGCGAGTATGAAATGAGACTGATTGAAGAGCAAATTCTCCCCCTTGCTCCAGCTAGAATTCGCGCCCAGTTTGCCTACATTTTAGGCGTGCGAAAAGATGGAAATAAGCGCATAAAAAGTGAGTTTGAAAACCGCATAATGCCAAATAATGAAAGCCTAAGCCTAAGTGCTGCACTAAGTCAGTATAATACAAACGAACACAACGCAATTGATGGTAAAGCCATAAAATGCTGTGACCGCCTAGCTGCGCTTATTGAAGCTGGGTTATCGATTAGCTATGGTGTTCAAACCACCGAACTAAAAGAAGGCTTTAAACAAACTTATAAAAAATTTGTAGAGAGCGGAGCTTGCGAGGGAGTGGATTTTAAAGCGGTTTGTGATACTTTTAAAGAGCATTTTGGCTTAGATTTTTAGAACTTAAATATTTAGGCTCAGCTTGCGGACGCTTTTTACGAATTCTTGCTTGGACAGCCCAGCTTGTTCTGGCGAAACTTCTGCGGCAGTTTCCTGCGCAAGCCGCCGATTTGTTTTAGCGACTTGGACGGCTTGCTTGAAATTCTACCGCAGAATTTCGCCAGCCACTACCGTGGACACAGCCCCACGGCTAGTCCTACGCAAGAATTCGTAAAAATCGCCTCGCAATCTTAGAGCCTTGTTTTTACAACAGCTACCAAGACTTTAAACAAGTTTAGCTAGGGAATTCTAGAATTCCCTAAAAATAAAAGAAAGCAAATGAGTAAGAATCCAGATATTTCAACTTCATTTAAAGCGATTTTTGCGCTGCTGTGGCCGCAAGTGCTGATGATGTATTTTATCTGCGTGATGAATGTAGCACCTATTTGGGCAGCTGGCAAGATGAGTGCTGATGTATCAGCTGCATTTGGAGTAAGCATGCAAATGCTATTTTTGTTAAGCGTTATCAATATAGCCTTAAACTCAGGAACTACCGCAGTCATCAGCCAGTCCATAGGTGCTAATAAGCTTCAAAGAGCTAAGTTTTATGTCTTTATTATCTTGCTTTTAAACGCTTTTTTTAGCGTGGCAGTGGCCGCGCTAGCTTATATTTTCTCTGAGCAGATTTTTACGCTTTTGGGGCTAAAAGGCGCTGCGCTAGGTATAGCAAACGAGCTGTGGGTGCTGCTACTTTTTAGCCTGCCTTGTAGCTTTTTGTTTAACTCAGCTATGGCGGTATTTCGCTCGTTTAGAGAGGTGATTTTACCACTTATCATTACTATTATTGTTTGTGCTTTTTATTTGTTTTTTATATTTAAGCTTAGTTTTTCTGAGTTTTTTATGGGGCGTGAGTATATGGGTTTAGCTTACTCAAATCTTATCGCTCAAGGCTTAGCAGCCTTGTTAGGTGCTTTTGCGCTAATAGCAAAAAAGCATATAAGTGCTTCTTTTTTGCCTTTTGCTTGGCTACGGCTTGCTATGCCAAAACTGCTAAAAACAGCACTTCACTCAGGGGCAACTAGCATAGTTTGGCAAGCTGGTTATGTTACTCTTTATGCTATTGTGGGCTTTTTGCCACTGCACTCAAAGGAGGCTTTGGGCGGACTTGCATCAGGGCATAGGGTAGAGAGCTTTATATTTATGGCAGGCGTGGCATTACACATAAGCGCTAGCGTGGTCGTTGGCAACTGCTTAGGTGCAAAAAGAGTAGCTGAGGCTAGGCGCATTGCTGCTATTTTGGCATTTAGTGGGGCGGCTGTGATGAGCGTGGTAGCAGGGATTTTGTGGTGGTTTATGAGCGATTTGGCTGCTTTTATGAGTGATGATGCCATGGTGCAGTTTTATATCGCAGAGTATCTTAAATACAACTTTTTAAGCACGCCATTTTCTATCATTTCTACTATTTTTGCTGGGGTGATGATAGGGGCGTCTGCGGCGCATTTTAACCTACTTATTTTTGGGCTTAGCTTTTGGGTTATTCGCATACCGTTAGCTTATGCATTAGGGCATTTTGTATGGGGAGAGGCGAGTGGGGTTTTTGTAGCTATGCTTATCTCTCAGGTTATCCAAACAGCACTTATGCTTTATGTTTTTTACCGTGTTGATTGGACAAAATACGCTCTAAAAAAGAGCTAGGAATTCTAGAATTCCTTAATTTATTTTTGCTCGCTTTGGGCGGGATAAAATCCCGCCCGCTCTCAAAGAGTTATTTCGTGCGTGGCACGAGCTTAGGGGCTGCCGCCCCTAAAACCCCGCTTTATTTAGAATTTCCAAAACAGCGCAGGGAATTCTAGAATTCCTAAAATAAAAAAAGCCTAGTTTATAAAAACTAGGCTAAAAAACAAGGGAAAAAATTAAAAAGTTTAGCAGTGCTAATTAAAAGCTACCATTTACTTGTAGATAGTATCTTCTGCCTTCTTCTATTCTGTTGTAGGTATTTACCCAAGTGGTGGTAGTAACACCTCTGCTTGTTGCTTGATATGATTCAAAGCTGTCTGTAAAATCTTTATCAAAGAGATTTTCTACGCTTACATTGATATTCCAGTTTTTGTTTATATCATAGCGAACACCAAGAGATGCTAGGAATACATCTTTATAATATTCTTTATTTATATTTGTATTGCCCATATATCTATCTTTTTGAAACTCACCTTTGATCCAAGGAGTGAAGTTTTGATATTTATATGAAGCTTTTGCGCTTAGAGAGTGTTTTAGGCTATTAGCGACTGGTTTGCCTATTTCACTTGCTAATGTGCTTTCTTTTACTTTTGTATCAAGGTAGGTATAGCTTAGTTTGAAATCTAGGTTTTCAATAGGCTTTAGCCCTAGACTAGCTTCTAGACCTTTGTATTCTACTTTTCCTAGATTTATAGCTTGTGAGCATCCAGCAGATGAGTTGCAAACTACACCTGCCATTTGTTGTCCATTGGTATATCTTCTTGAAGCTAATTTATCCTTGAATACTGTATAAAAGCCTGTAAGACCAGTATTAATTATACCATTATCCCAGTTTGTGCCTAGCTCGTAGTTTATAGATGTTTCTTCTTTTAGATTTGGATTTCCAAAGATTGGAAGTCTGCCTTGACCCCCATAGTTGTACTCACCTGCTATTAGTCTATTAGCATAAGGGGCTTTAAAGCCGGTTGATACACCACCTTTGATCACCCACTCATCAGTTGGTAAAAATACTAAATAGGCTCTTGGAGAGAAGTTACTTCCAAAGATCTCATGGTAGTTATAGCGAGCTCCTAGAGTTAGCTTTAAATTATCTCTTAGGCTGATTTCATCTTCTGCGTATAGTGCCATGATGTATTGATCAAAGCTTGTAGGATTTGCTATTTTATCATGCATTTTTTCTAGGCGGTATTCAGCACCTGCTGTGATTACATTTCTACTGCCTAGCTCAAAAATAGCCTTAGTATCAAAGATAAAATCTTCTGCTGTTATATCTCTATTTTCGCCTAGATGTGGCTGAGTAGCTTGTCCTACTACTTGTCTTCCGTTATTTGTAATTCTGTTGTATTGTAATGATGAAGTTAGATTAAATAGATCGTATCTACCCTCGTGTGTTAAATAGGTAGAAAACTTATCTATTGTCATTCTGTTTTCATAACCACCAGTTAGTGAGCCATTACTATTTTTTCTAGTAAGGGTGCCAAGTTGACCTCTTGAGTTATCATAGTGATTTCTAGAAAAATCAAAATCATAAATAAGGCTATTTGCATCATTTATAATATAACTAAACTTAGCACCTATATTATAGTTATTTGCCTTTGTAGGGCTTTGTGCCATTGAAGCATCTACTTTTTTACCATCTGGGGTGGTATAATTTACATTTGAGTTTTGTCTATATGAGTTTTTAAGTCTTAGGTTAAGTCCTAGCTTATTATCAATCAATGGACCATTTATAAATATGCTTTGACCATAGGTATTTCCCCACTGGCTATCTTCTTGCAATAAAGCATCTAAGCTAACATTATAGCTCCATTTATCGCTTACTTTTTTAGTGATGATATTTATCACACCACCTAGGGCTTCTGAGCCATAAAGTGTGCTCATAGGACCTTTGATAACTTCTATTCTTTCAATGCTTGAAAGTGGTGGAAGCATTGCATTTGTAGTTTCGCCAAAACCATTTGGACCTATTTCTCCACCCACGCCTTGGCGTCTGCCATCTACTAGGATTAGAGTATAGCCAGTGATACCACGCATTGTTATATTATAAGCACCGGTTTTGCCCTTAGATGCGTGAAGGTCTACACCTGGCACATCGCTTATAGCTTCTGCTATATCTCTGTATGGTTTGCTTTGAAGATCTTTTTGTGTCACTACATTTATAGTAGCTGGAGCTTCTTTGATAGCTTGTTCAAAGCCAGAAGCTGAGATGATGATCTCATCTAGATTAACTTCTTCGTTTGAAGCAGCATTTAGATTAAGGGCTAGTAGGGCAGCCATACTCAATCCACCGTACATTAGCTTAGAAAAATTTTTCATTTTTTCCTCCTAAAAATTTTTTTTAAAAGCGAAATTGTAACCAAGTATTTATTAAATTATGATAAATTCTAATAATTGTTTTCAAAATTTACAATAAATTAAAATCTTTTGGATAAAAGCTTTCTATAAATATTTTTTAATAAAGTTTATATTATTTTCAAAATTGATAAGAAGTATCTATTTATATTAATTTGCAATTTTTGCTTATTTAACTAGCTTTATGATAAATTTTAGAGCCTTTTGGACTTGCGCCATTATTTGCTTTTATTAAATTAAGTGGAATTCTAGAATTCTTAATATTTTTTGGGGGTTATGGGGGTATTTTAGGAATTCTAGAATTCCCTGTTTTGTTTTGCTCGCTTTGGTGGGATAACCCACCGCTCGCAAATTTTATAGGGCTACGCCCTGTAACCCTTAGGGGCTGCCGCCCCTAAAACCCCGCTTATCTAGAATTCCCAAAGAGAATTCCTAAAAATAAAAACGCTAGGGAATTCTAGAATTCTCTAAAAAAACCCCTAACCCCCAAAAATCTAGAATTCCTTAATCAAAACCTAGTTCATCAAAGGTATTTGTAAGTTTTTTAAGCACCATTTCGCCGTTTTCTTTTGTGATAAGTGAGATTTTTCCATCTAGTTTAAAAGGGGCTAAAAGCTCTCTGCCACCATCACTCCACCACGCACAAAAGGCTTTTGCGTCATTTAGCGGTGCGATGCTAGCTAACTCTCTTTTAGCCTTGGCTGCCTCCATCCAGTCATACTCCCACCACTTACTAGCATCTAAATCAGCGCATATTTCATCCTTGAAGCGCATTTTTATCACCCTTGCTGGATTGCCTACTGCTATAGCGTAGGCTGGGATGTCTTTTGTGATGACCGCACAGCTGCCGATTATCGCGCCATTGCCGATAAAAAGCTCCTTGCTACTAAGCGCGCAAACCCTAGCACCTATCCACACACCATGACCGATATTTGTAGTTTGTGTGGTGATATCTGGCTTGCGCCACGGACTTTTTAGGCTTTCATCAAGTCCTTTTTGGCTAAAGCCATCGAAGTTTTCTAAATACGCCATCATAACGCTGTTTTTGTCGTGACTTGCCACGCCTAGCATGACATTATGCGCCACGCAGCAGTAGCGACCGATTTTGACTTTTTCTAGGCGGCTTTTACCATTTATCGAGGTATACCCTCCCCCTATGACGCCCATAAGCTCGCTGCCGCCCCAAAGATCAAAAGGCTTTTCAAAATAAAAGTTATCTATAGAACAGCTGCCGTGTATATTTAGTCCATTTTGGCGAAGAATTTCGGTCATATTTGTCCTTTTTTGTCTTTTTATAGAGCGATTTTTAGTTCTTTTAGCCCAAGTGCTCTTGCGTATTTGATAATGGTGCTAAACCTAGCATCTAAGCTCTTTTCAAATCTAGCTAAATTTGCTTGTTTCATATTCATTTTAGTAGCGATTTGCTCTTGGGTTAGCTTGCTTTTTATTCTAGCTTCTATGAGCTGTTTTTTGAGTGCAAACTCAGGTTCTAGTGCCTCGTATTCTTTTTTAAACTCAGGGTCTTGCATCATTTTTTCAAAAGCTTTGTTAAAACTAATCGTTGACATCTTGGTATTACTTTAATCTTTGTTTTGCTATTTTTTATAGAGATTGTCCGAAGGGGCTGGACAATGACACAAGGTTTGCTCGTCTTGCGTGTTCTGTGTCATCCCCCAGCTTGACTGGGGGATCTCGGTGCTTGGGAATTTTAGAATTCTTTTTTAGCTCGCTTCCCAGCTAGATAAATCTAGCCCAGCTCGCTAGTTTTATAGGGGCTACGCCCTAAACCCTTAGGGGCTGCCGCCCCTAAAACCCCGCTAAAAATCTAGAATTCCCAAGCTAAAGACACCCCCTAACCCCCAGAAAAACTAAAATTCTCAAGAGAAAGCCAGCAAAATCTACTTCATCTTTTCTAGCTGTTCTTTACTAAACTTAGCAAAGGCATAGCTCTTATCATCATTTTTTCTTACTAGACGATACCTGCTGCCATCATCACCTCTTTTTTGCCTTTGTTCTGCTAGAATTTGGCAAAAATCTTTATAAAAGCCAAAGCTTTCTAGCACTTTTGGCTCACTTTCTCTTAGGCGGCGCAAATGCTGAAATAGCAGTCCATCAAACATCTCAGCGCTGTCCTCATGCCCCCTAAAATACTCTAAAACATCAGCCTCGCTGACAAATTTAGCACGCTCTTTTTTGCTTTGTTCTATGATAGCAGCAGTTAGGTCTTTGATATATAGTTTTACTTTGCTTGCCATGTGACTAGTAAGTAGCTTGTAGGCTGTGGCTGGGTCAGTCTCCACTCTAAAAAACTCAGGCAAATCAAAATGCTTTGTTATATCTTTGCGGTTATCATTGCTTTTAAAAACCGATGTGAGCCAAAGCACCATTATATCTTTTTCATCAGTTATTACTGCCTTGCCATCTACTGCTTTTAGCGCAGAGGGATTTAGCATTATAGGTGCTGGTAAGAAGTATTTGTAGTCGCTAACTCGCTCTTTAAAGAGCCACTCTTGCTCGCTTTTTGGCTCATCAAAGCCAAATTTTGCCGCAAGAGTTCTCATGGTAGCAAGCGCATTTTGCCCCAAAAAGTCTTTGGTCTCTAAGGTATAAATTTCACTAAGCCTTACAAGCATTCTAGCTAGTATTCCATCGTGAAAAGCCTGATAAATCTCTCTCATCCAATACTCTACCCCTGCTGGGGTTGGAGCTAGTTCATGCCTTGCTTGCTCTCCATCATAACCGCTTACATACCAAAAAAGCTCGCTTAAAGTTTTGCTAGGCTCGTCATTTAGGCTAAAGCACAGCTGTTTTGTGGCTGCGCGCTTAATCCTTGCTATACTCTCATCGCTAGTATCAAGCTGGCTAAAATCACATTCATCATTCGCGCCACGCTGTAAGGCTAGATTACAAAGTCCTTTAATATTGCTAATAGGGTCTCGCACGATATTTATAGCGTGTTTAGCAGGCATTAGGCTATAGAGCTTGTCGTTTTGGCTATCAAGTGCCAGGTCGCTTACTATAAGGGCGATTTTTTTGATTTTGCCTGCGGTTTTTAGGGCGTTTTGCGCTTTTAGCTGAGTGAAAAACTGCTCGTATATGCGAAAACTCTCTTTTTCGCCCTGCCTGCCTACTGCACCGCAATTACACAGCTTTAAAAACGCAGGCACGCCAGAGTGCAAGCTCACAGCATGTGAGCCAAAAATCATAAAGTCATAAAAAGGTGGCAAAGGTAGGTTTAAGCACCAGCAAAGCTTAATATCGCTGGTTTCGTAGTTTATGCTATATGGGTCTAATAGTGGCGGATAGGGCAAAGCTGCATAGGTGCTGCTGCCCCCCCCACTGCGATTTGCTGGAATTTATCGCTTTTAAGCCAAGAGCTAATTTGTTCTTTAAAGCGTTCTATGATAGCGATATTTTCAATATCCCTCTCTACTTTGCCGATTTGTAAAATTTCTTCTGTTGTCATTTTTTTCTCTTTAAAAAATTTTTTATCCTGATTTTTGCTGATGCTAGCATAAAAACTAGAATTCAAAACTAGAATTCCTAGGAATTTTATCTTAGGAATTCTAGAATTCTAGTTTTTTATTGATAGGAATTCTAGAATTCTAGTTTAAGATTACAACCTCAGTTTCTAGCTCTATACCAAAGCTTTCTTTTACCTTGCTTTTGGCTAGATTTATTAGCCAAAAAGCCTCATTAAAACTGCCTTTGCCGTGATTTATAAGAAAATTAGCATGCTTAGCTGATAGCTCGCAATTACTGGTTTTATACCCTTTTAAGCCCACAGCCTCTATTAGCCTGCCAGCACTATCGTTTGGCGGATTTTTAAAAATTGAGCCAAAACTAGCACCTTTTGGCTGAGATTTTCTAGCCTCGTTAAAATCAGCCAAAAGCCCCTCATCAAAGCCCTTAACCGCTCTAAAAACAGCCTCAAAAATCACGCCTTTTATATCACTTTTTCGGTAAGCAAAACCGCACTCATCTTTGCTAAGAGTAGCAGAGCTAGTTCGTACCTCAAGCAAGGTATCGCTAACCCAGTATCCTTTTAGTCCTGCGTTCATTTTGATTAATCCACCAAGGCTGCCAGGCACTGAGGCACAAAGCTCAAAGCCCTTTAAATCATGCTTTTTAGCAAAGGCAAAAATATCTCTTGCGCTTGTTTTTGCACCTATGCGCAAAATGTCCTTTTCTAGCTTTATATAATCAAACTTGCCTGTTAGCATTGCTAGGGCTTGTTTTGGGGCGCCAACTAGCAAGTTACAAGCATTGCCGATGATAAAACCATCAAAGTCGCAAACTTCATCAAGCTCTGCTACTTCAAGCTCTGCGCCGATTTTTACAGAGCTAAACTTGCTAAAATCTACTCTCATCACTGGATAAAGGTGGGAATTCTATTTAGCACGCCACGAGTAAAATCCATCATTTCATTCATCATCCAAGGCATGAGAAAAATAAGAATAACAACAACAAGCAAGATTTTTGGCACGAAACTTAGTGTCATTTCATTTATCTGCGTGGTGGCTTGAAAAATACTAATAATAAGTCCAGCCACAAGTCCGGCTAAAAGCATAGGCAAAGCTAGCATTAAAGCAATCTTAAAAGTCTCAACCCCAAGTCCTACTAAATCATTTTGCATCAAGAATTCCTTATATCCAAATACTCGCTAGGCACGAGATAATCGCTAGTTTTTATCTTTTGGCTATAAAAGCCGTGAGTATATCCTAGCTCAAAAAACTTATCAAGAGCTTCTAGCTGAACCCCGCTAAGCTCTATACTCTCATCATTTGCGTAGAGTTCTAAGTATTTTGCTAGGTTTTTATCATCTACTCTTAAAACGCCTCTTTCAAGTAGCATAGCACTTAGAGTGTTTTTGTGCGCTCTTGCTAAAATAACAGCTTTTTTAAGCAGGTTTTGCGTGGCTATTGCGTCATTTAAAGGCAGGCTTCTGCGAATAACCATGCCACCAAGTGGCAGTGGTAGCTCACTACTGCCAGCAAGCTCGCACCAAATATCCCAAAGCTCACGCTCCACCCTAAGCTCATCGCTAAAGTCCAAAATGCTTTCATGAATTAGCACGCCAGCATCAACCTGCCCTGATAAAACTGCCTTTTCAATCTCTAAAAAGTTCATATAAACAGCTCTTGCATCAGGATAAGCGATAGAAAAAAGCAGAGCATTACTCGTGTGCTTGCCGCTAAGGGCGACTTTGAAATTGCGCTTTAAAACGGCGTTTTTTTTGACAATTAGCTTTGGTCCATAGCCACGCCCAAAGCTAGTAGCAGTATCAAGCAGGGCATAGTCGCTAAAAATAAGCGGATAAAGCCCAAAGCTTATCGCACAAACATCATAAACGCCCTTTAAGCACGAAAGATTAAGGCTTTCTATATCATCAGTCTTTGCGCTAAGCTTTAATCTCTCATCACTAGCCCAGCCAAAAGCAATAGCTGCATACATAAAAATATCATCAGCATCAGGCGAATGCGCTACGCTAATATTTTTACTAAATTTATTCAAAATCTTGCCTTTAATGTGCTGTTTTTAAGTCTTTTTTGTCTTTGCCTTTTTCAGCGATAGAAACCCAATAAGCAAAGCCAACACCCCAAACCGCTACAACAGTAGCTAGTATAGTAAAAGTATCAAAAGTAAAAGTCATTTTTCTATCCTTTTTGCTATATAAGAAACCAAGCTTAAAAAAATACAGCCGACAATAGCTACATAAATACCGCTTATTTCGTCTTTTTGGTAGTAAAATACCTTTAAAAAACCAGCAGCAATGAGAGCCACCGCAACATTTGCTAGAGCATTAAAAGTAATTTTTTGCCATTCTTTCATATTTTGCCTTTTAGCAAAGATTATAACATATTTAAAAAATTTTTTAAGTAATTTACGCAAAATTTTTAAGCATTTTTGCTACAATTAGCACTCAATTTTTTTAATTCTCACAGGATAAACAATGGACGAAAATAAGAAAAAAAGCTTAGAGCTTGCTATAAAGCAGATTGATAAGCAATTTGGTAAAGGCACGATTTTACGCATGGGCGATAGAGAAATAGAGCCAATAGATGCGATAAACACAGGCTCTTTGGGACTTGACCTTGCCCTTGGTATAGGTGGAGTGCCAAAAGGTCGTATTGTAGAGATTTATGGGCCAGAAAGCAGTGGTAAGACCACGCTTACCCTTCATCTAATCGCCCAGTGCCAAAAGGCTGGTGGAGTGTGTGCTTTTGTGGATGCTGAGCACGCACTAGACCCAAATTATGCTAAAAATCTTGGCGTAGACATTGATAATCTTTATATCTCTCAGCCTGATTTTGGCGAACAGGCATTAGATGTAGTTGAAACCCTTGCTAGAAGCGGTGCTGTGGATTTAATAGTCGTAGATAGCGTAGCAGCCCTTACTCCAAAAAACGAAATAGATGGCGACATGGGAGACCAGCATGTAGGACTTCAAGCCCGCCTTATGAGTCAAGCCTTGCGTAAGCTTACAAGTGTAGTTCACAAAATGGGTTCAACTGTGATTTTCATAAACCAAATCCGTATGAAAATCGGAGGCATGGGCTATGGCACTCCAGAGACTACCACAGGCGGAAATGCGCTAAAGTTTTACTCATCTGTGCGTATAGATGTGCGCAGAATCGCCACGCTAAAACAAGGCGATGATCCAGTGGGAAATAGAGTTCGTGTAAAAGTAGTAAAAAACAAAGTAGCACCGCCATTTAAACAAGCTGAGTTTGACATCATGTTTGGCGAGGGCATAAGCAGAGAGGGCGAGCTAATGGATTATGGCGTAAAGCTTGATATAATCGATAAAAGCGGTGCGTGGTTTAGCTATGCTAGCACCAAGCTAGGTCAAGGCAGAGAAAACGCAAAAGCCTTCTTAAAAGAAAATGAAGCCGTAGCAACTGAAATAGAAAACAAAATCAAAGAAAATATAGGCGATGCGCTAAATGGTAGTACTGAGGCTGATGAAGGAGAAAATAATGAGTAAAATAGCAAATATAAGTGCTTTGGAGGTATTTGATAGCCGTGGAAATCCAACCCTGCAAGCTCGCATCACGCTAGAAAGTGGGGTAAGCGCAAGCGCAATCGTGCCAAGTGGGGCAAGCACAGGTAAAAGGGAGGCTTTAGAACTTCGTGATGGCGATGCAAATCGCCTAAATAAAAAAGGCGTGCTAAAAGCAGTAGAAAATGTAAATACGCTAATTGCCCATAAGCTTAAAGGCCAGTGCGTGTTTAATCAAGCAAAGATTGATAGCACAATGCTAGCACTTGATGGCACAGATAATTACAGCAAACTAGGCGCAAACGCAGTTTTGGGCGTATCTATGGCAGCAGCAAGGGCAGCAGCAAATGAGCTAAATATCCCACTATATCGCTACCTTGGTGGCGCAAATGCTAGAATCTTGCCTGTACCTATGCTAAATATCATAAATGGTGGAGCGCACGCAAATAATAACATTGATTTTCAAGAGTTTATGATTATGCCTTTTGGCTTTGCTTCGTTTAAAGCTGCATTTTGTGCAGCAGCTACTATATATGCTAAGCTAAAAGAAATTCTAGGCTCAGCTGGTCAAAGCACAGCTGTAGGCGACGAGGGCGGTTTTGCGCCAAATTTTGCTAGCAATGAAGAGGCTATCAAAGTTATCATGGAAGCAATAGAAAAATCAGGCTACAAAGCAGGCGAGCAAATAAAAATCGCTTTGGATGTAGCAGCTAGCGAATTTTACGAAAATGGCGTTTATAACTTTGGAGCCAAAAGCCACTCAAGCGATGAAATGATAGCACTTTATAGCGATTTAGTAGCAAAATATCCTATTTTTTCTATAGAAGACGGACTTAGTGAGGATGATTGGGAGGGCTGGGCGAAGCTTACAAAAGCCCTTGGTGCAAAAACACAGCTAGTAGGTGATGATCTTTTTGTAACAAATACAAAAATTCTAGCCCGTGGCATAGGAGCTGGCGTAGCAAATGCTATCCTAATCAAGCCAAATCAAATCGGCTCAGTAAGCCAAACTATGGGTGCTGTGCGCCTAGCACAACGCAGCGGATATCGGACGATAATGAGCCACAGAAGCGGCGAGAGTGAGGATAGTTTTATCGCTGATTTTGCTGTGGCACTAAATACAGCGCAGATAAAGACAGGCTCAACCGCTCGCAGCGACCGCATGGCAAAATACAACCGCTTGCTTGAAATTGAGCATGAGAGCAATGGCGAGTATTTGGGACATGAAATCTAGAAATTCTAGAATTTAACTTGGAATTTTAGAATTCTTAGAATTTAGCTTAGAAATTCTAGATTTTTAGTTTAGAAATTCTAGAATTTAACTTAGGAATTCTAGAATTCTTAGAATTTAACTTAGAAATTCTAGAATTCTAGTTTAGGAATTCTAGAATTCCTGTGTTTATAGTATTGCCAAAAGTAGCAAAATGAACGAAATTTTAGACCACTTACCAAAGCAAAGACGCAAAAAAAATACAAAAGCCTTGTTAGCTTACGGCGCAATGGCAGTTTGCGTAATCTTTGCTGGCTGGTATATAGGCAATATACTTTTTGGCGTGCGTGGGCTTGATGTGATGCTTGATTTATACGCAAAGCGTGAACAGCTAAACAAACAAGTAAGCGAGCTACAACAAGAAAACGCAAAACTTCAAAAAGACTATTTTGAGCTCATCGGGCTTGATCCTGAGAGAAACTGAGGAGATGATGAAATATTTATATTTACTGGCGTGTTTGTTGCCGTTTTTGGCTTTTGGTAGGGACAATCCTTTTATCTCTACTGCCATGGCTGATTCAAATACTACAAATATTATTACAAAGCTAGACGATTTTAGTCAAATAAGCATAAATTTACCAAGTGATGCAAGAGAGCTAGAGGCCGTGGTTGTAGTCTATAAAAGCGTGGATGGCTCGCTAAAAGAAAAGCGCGCCCAGATTGGGGCTAGTTTTGACTGGCGTGATACTATCTACATCAGTCGCCAAGCCCTGCCAAAAAACGGCGAAGTAGTTGATGTCTCAGTCACAGCTAACAGCGCAGAAGCAAAAACGATAACAAATCTCACAGAGGCCCCGCCACTACAAGCCCTTGTCACACCAAGCGAAGAGACGCCACTAGCAAGTGCTGATATCGTAGCTGGCAAAATAAATGCCTATGCTAATAAAATCGTCATAAACACGCCTGATTTGCTACTAAAAAGCTATGATAAAGGCTCACGCATTGTGATAGACTTTGAGAAAAAAAGCAAGTTTTTAACTCATAGCCGTGAGTTTGGCGAAAAAACGCCTTTGCGCCGTGCAACCGTGGGTTCTCACGGTAAGTTTTATAGAGTGGTTTTGGAGTTAGATAATAAGTATAAGTATTCTATTAGGCAAAATAGTTTGGGTTATACTATTTGGCTAGGGAAATAGAATTTTGTTAGGCTTTAACTTGTGAGTGCTTTTTTTGGCGATTCGTCTCGCAGCACTATTTTGCTGCGCAACCCGCTGGGTGCACAAAAATCTTGCGGAAATGCGCACGGCTCGGTGAACTATTTGTTCTACCCACGCCGTGCGCACCGCAAGCTTTTGGCACACTAGCACCACGATACTAGAATCGCCTAGCAAGTTACAATCTAGCGAATTCTAGAGTTATTTAGGGAATTTTAGAATTCCTTGTGTCATCACCCAGCCCCTTTGGGGGATCTCATCACAGAGATTCTCGGCTCAAGCCCGAGAATGACACAATGTAGGCTGTGGATGACATAGTAGGGAATTCTAAAATTCCTTAGCGAATTTATAAATTATTTGAAAGTAGAGTTTTGAAAAGACAAGTATTTAGTTTGATATTTATTGTTTGGGCTAGGTTTTTTGGGCTTTTTGTGATTTTGCCTGTGCTTAGTGCTTATACTAGCGGACAGGGGTGGCAAATAGGTCTGGCTGTGGGGGCGTATGCGCTAAGTCAGATAATATTTGCAGCACCCTTTGGGCATTTAAGCGATAAAATCGGTCGCAAAAAAGCCCTAGCCTTAGGTATCGCTATTTACGGCCTTGGCAGCGTGCTTTGCGCTATATTTAGTGATAGTATTTACCTGCTGATTTTGGGGCGTTTTATTCAAGGTGCTGGCGCAGTTGGGGCTGTAGCAAGTGCCTTTATCGCTGATATAGTGCCAGAAAACTCCCGTTCAAAATACATGGCGCTTCTTGGAGTGGGCGTTGGTATGGCCTTTGTGTTTGCTATGATTTCAAGCCCTATTATAGCTAGCTATTTGGGGCTTAGTGCGCTATTTTGGCTTTGTGCTTTGCTTTGTGTGATTAGTGCTGTTATCTTGCTAGGTTTAGACGAGCCAGAAAAACACGAGCATAATGAGACCAGCACTACTTACGAGCTTATTAAAAACAAAAATGTTCGCATTTTAAGCCTTAGCAATTTTTTACAAAAAATGTTTTTAAATGCTTTTTTTGTAAGCATTGGGCTTGTGCTTGTGGGGAAAATGGGCTTTGAGCGTGCTAGTTTGTGGCAGATTTATGCGCTGTGTGCGGTTTTTGGCTTTTTTTCTATGGGCGTGGCTGGATTTTTGGGCGATGCTAAGGGCAAGGCAAAAGAGCTATTTTTTGCTAGCGTGATTATTTTTGCGTTTAGCTTGCTTGTGTTTTTAGCTCAGGCAAGATTTGAGAATACATTATTTGCCTTTGTTGGTGCGGTGCTATTTTTTATCGCATTTAGCCTTCAAGAGCCGATTTTACAAAGCCAAATGAGTAAATTAACAAAAGCTAGTCGTGGCGCAGCCCTTGGTGTGTTAAATGCCTGTGGATACGGTGGTAGCTTTGTTGGTAGCTTGCTTGGTGCTAGCTACTTTGCGCCTTATGCTATGCTCGCACTTTGCGTGCTGTGGGCGCTAATGCTAGCTAAACTTGATAGAATTTAAGCAGATTTTAGGTGGATATTTGAGAAATTTTTTTGCGTTTTTACTGGCATTTTCGCTGCCCACGGCTGTGCTTATAGGGCTTTTTGCTTTGCTAGCCTTTGTGTTTTTTGTGCTTAGCTGGTTGTTTATTTTTGCGCTTCCTGTATTGCTTGGAGTTTTTGTGTATTTTTATTTTAAAAAAGGCAAAAAGCAAAACCGCTTTATAGAAATAGATTTTGAGGCGCATAGAAAGAAGTTTAAGCACTAGGGAATTTTATAATTTTCGTCATTGCGAGGCTTTGAAAAAGCCGAAGCAATTTTTAGGAATTCTAAATTTATTCTTGGAATTCTAGATTTTTAGCAAATTTATCCTTAGAAATTCAAAATTTATTCTTAGGAATTCTAAATTTATTCTTGGAAATTCTAAATTTATTCTTGGAATTCTAGAATTTTGCTCGCTTTTAGGCTAGATAAATCTAGCCTAGCTCGCAAAGTTTATAAGGGCTACGCCCTAAACCCTTAGGGGCTGCCGCCCCTAAAACCCCGCTAGAATTTAGAATTCTAAGAGATTGCCTCGTCTCACTCACTTCTCGCAATGACAGGATTTCGGCGATGACGGAATTACGGAATTTTATACGGAATTCTAGAATTGCTTAATAAATTTGCTTAAGAATTATAAATTTTTGCTCGCTTTTAGGCTAGATAAATCTAGCCTAGCTCGCAAAGTTTATAAGGGCTACGCCCTAAACCCCTGCCGCCCCTAAAACCCCGCTAGAATTTAGAATTCATAGAGATTGCTTCGTCTCACTCACTCCTCGTAATGACGGCGATGACGGCGATGTGATGAGAGATCCCCCAAGGGGGCCGGGGATGACAGAGAGAGCGAGATCTTAGGGTCAAGTTGGGGGATGAGATAAGGCAAGTCGGGGGATTTTTATAGAGATTGTCCGAAGGAGCCGGACAATGACACAGGGCAGTCAAGCCGGACAATGACATAAGGCGCAGGAATTTTAGATTTTATGGTAATTGTTTAAATTAATAAAAAAAGGGAATTCTAGAATTAGAATTCTAGAATTCCCTAGCTCTTTAAGCTAAATATTTTAGCTTATCGTCCGAATAACTTGTAAAACGCTGGTGTTGCATATCCTGTTGATCCTGTTCCTGTACCTTTTGTTACTTTTCCTTTATTTGTTGCTGTTGAAAAATATCCGCCTGCTCCTATTATTGGTGCTGCTGGTACTCCTGGTCTTGATCCTGACCATACCAATACTGCTGTTGCTACTGGCGATCCTGGTGTCGCTGGGCTTGTTATACTCGTTACCCACGGTCTTGCTGCCGGTGCTTGTGCTGCTGGTTTTGCTGGTTTTGCTGGTTTTGATGCTTGTGCTGCTGGTTTTGCTGGTTTTGATGCTGATGCTACCGCTGCTGGTTTTGATGCTGGTTTTGGTGCTTGTGCTGCTGGTCGTGCTGCTTGTGCTGCTGTTGGTCTTGTTACTGTTCCTGCTACTGTTGCTGCTGATGCTGCTCCTGGTCTTGGTCCAGTTGCTGTTGCTACTGCCGCTGCTGTTGTTGCTATTGTTGCTGCTGATGCTGATGCTGCCCCTACTGCTGGTCCTGCTACTGCTGCTACTGTTGCTGCTGGTCCATAAAGGCTTGCGTTTGAGCCGATAGCCACAGCACCTTTAGTACCAGGATTAGTTTTAACACCATTTACTGTTGAGTCAAAATAAGCCCTTAGAGGTGCTGCATTTTGAACTTGTTTGCAAGCAGCATCTCCAGGTTTTTTAAGAAAGAGAATGTGAGCTGGTATATTGTCATCTCCATTTTGAATCCTAACAGCGATGCAGTCTTTACCACCAATTCTTAGGGTACCATCAGTGCTAGTCACTGCTCCATTAGGATTGTTTAGAGGCACATTTGTAATTTCATTCCATTTAGTAATAGTATCACCAGTGCCAAATCCATCTTTTACTGCATAGTAAGCAGCAGCGTCGCTTATTAGTGTGCGTAGGTTAGCAGCAGCAGCTGAGATTTCAGCGTCTGCTTTTGTACCAGCTAGGCGAGGGATGGCTACGCCAGCTAGAATTCCTAAGATAACAATCACGAAGATCAACTCAGTCATTGAAAAACCTTTTTTCATGGTTAACTCCTTTAAATGTAAAATGCGTTCGGTATTTTACTATGTTAAATGTTAAACTTTGCTTAAAATTTGTTAAGGTTTTATTAAATTGTTTTTTGCTAGGGAATTTTAGAATTCTTTGTGATGAGATCCCCCAGAAGGGACGGGGTATTTTTTGGGGAATTTTAGAATTTCTAGAGATTGCTTCGCTTCGCTCGTAATGACGGGATTTCGGCGATGACGGCGATGTGATGAGATCCCCCAAGGGGGCTGGGGGATGACATAAAAAACACAAGGCTTAGGGAATTCTAAATTTATTCTTAGGAATTCTAAATTTATTCTTGGAAATTCTAAATTTTTGCTCGCTTTAGGCTAGATAAATTTAGCTCGCAAATTTTATAAGGGCTACGCCCTAAACCCTTAGGGGCTGTCCCTAAATTCCCTAGTGAATTCTAAAATTTACAGCTGATAGTCGCTATAAAGGTGGTGTGGGACTTTGTCGTGTTCGCAGCTGACTTTTAAAAGCAAAAGGCGCAAAAGGCGTAATTTTTTTAAGCTCTAAAATATTTTTTAAAATTCCCTAGCAAGTTTTATTTTAAGCCAAGAGCCTCGCTTTTAGCCATTTGGTCGCAAAGCTCGTTTTCTGCGTGTCCTACGTGCCCTTTTATCCACTGCGCTTTTACCTTGTGAAAAGCAAGCAAATTTGCTAACTCTTGCCATAGTTCTTGGTTTTTTATAGGCTGTTTGCTAGCAGTTTTAAAGCCATTTTTTTGCCATTTTGCTAGCCACTGGTTTATGCCCTTTGCCGTGTAGCTACTATCTGTGAAAAGCTCCACCTCACAAGACTCTTTAAGTGCCTTTAAAGCGTTAATTGCAGCACTTAGCTCCATTTGGTTATTTGTGGTATTAGCCTTTGCGCCGCTTGCTTTTTTCTCGTGTTCTTTGTAGCGTAGGATATACGCCCAGCCGCCATTTCCTGGGTTTCCAAGACAGCTGCCATCGCAAAAAATCTGCACTTTTTTCACATATCCCCCTTTTGCTGTGAAAAACTATTCTCTTGTCTTAAAGTAGCATCTAGCTTAACGCTAGCGATTTTTAGGCATTTTGGACAGCGAGCAAAAAACAGCGGAAGCTCGTTTTTACAAGCTAAGCAGGTGTATTTAAACTCCAATTTTGCCCCTAAGTTATTTTCTTTGGCAAGTCTAGCTAGCTTTATGCTAAAACTTAGATTTTCACATCCACTTTGCTCATCTGTGAAAAACTCGCTCAAAGTATCTAGCTCAAAGAGATCAGCGCACATTTGTAAGGGCGGCAACTCATCAGCACTTGGCTTTTCGTAGTTTTTGCTTTTTAGCTCGCAAATATATCTTTTAACAAGCGCTGTTTGGGGCAGTGTTTTTAGGGCTGTGATTTTATCTTGAGTGCTAAGAGGCGCAGATAAAAGCTCGCTAGCACCGATATAAGCACGCAAATCATCATCACAGCACCCCAAAGCAAAAAGCGCATCAAGGCAGGATTTAATCCCAGCTTTATCCTTTAATTTTTCGTAGACAAAAAGCAGATGAAATAGCGCCTTTTCATCTCGTGGATTTGCGCCAAGTAGTTCTTCAAGGCAGTCTTTGGCGTTTTTTAATAGGCCTGTTTTTATGTAGGCAAGTCCAAGGTCGCCTAGCAAAAGAATTTTTTCATCATGCCCTGCTTTTTTGATAGCTTTTTCGTAGAAATTAGCTGCTTTTTGCCAATCGCCAAGCTTGGCAAAACCCTTGGCAATCACTGCTAGCTCAGGGCTTTCTAGGCTGCTTAGGGATTCTATGATTTTACTATTGTCTTGGCTGAATTTGGCTAAAAACTTATCAATGTGAGCGTCTTTGCTTTTGCGAGAAAACATGCCCCAAAAGTAGCTAAAAATCACCACCACAATGACACTTAGCACCAGTATAATCAGCCCAAAAATCGGATCTCTTGCATTAATAAATAAAAAGTCCATTTTCTGTCTTTATTTAGGGAATTCTAGATCTTTTAGCCCCTAGAAAAATTCTAGAATTCCTAGAAAAATTCTAGAATTCCTAGCAAAAATTCTAGAATTCCCTAGCCCACTAGATATTTTTTTGCCTCATCTTTGCTAGCAAATGCGCTAGTATTTATTAGCTCATCTTCGATTTTTACTTCGTAGCATTTGCTGCCCTCGCTTTTGCCATAAGTAAGCGCAAAACGTGCTGAGAGCTCACGCTCACTTTGATTAGCACTTTTTGATACTAGCACAAAAGCACCTTTAAAGTTATCAATCTGCGCTTTAATATACTGCTTATTAAGCCCAGAGTCAAATAGCCCTAAAAGTGCGTTATTTTCGCTCTCATCTCGCCCGATAATCAGCTTTGCGCCACTATCAAATCGCAGATGCCTGCCATAGCGCAAACTTTGAAGGTCAAGCTCGTCCATCTCTCGCCCCTTGCCCTCGTGCGCCATCCAGTCTCGAATTCTGGCGCTAAATCCTTTATCTGTGTAAGGACAGCCCCCGCCAGCACTGGCCCACTCGCTAAAGCCAAAGAGCGTGGCTAGCTCGGTTTGGCGAGCTCTTGAGCGACCATTTATTGCTTCAAGCTTTTCTCTATCCACCCAGCCATTTATCTCAGGCAGACTTGGTGGTAGCAATTTAGCACACATAGGCCGTAGTATGATTTCGCCGTTGCCTGAGAGCTTTTTTACTTGTCTCATCGCTTCATTTCTTTGGCTCATCGGCCGCTGTCCTAAGACCTCACCAGAGATAACAAAGCTAGCTTTATGCTCTTCAAGCAGACAAATAGCTGTCTTAAACATATATCCGTGGCAGTCAATACAAGGATTAAACGCCTTTCCATAGCCGTATTTTGGGCTAAAAAGCACATCACGCAAATATTTATTTGTGATATTTACCCTTTCAAAACTAGCCCCAGCCTCAGCTGCCCTATGCTCTAAGGTCTTTAGCATATTTTCATTCTTGCTAAATCCTATATCAAAGTGCAGGGCATGAACCTCAATGCCTTGATTTGTAATAAGCTTAATTGCTAGCATGCTATCAAGCCCACCGCTAAAAAGTGCAAGTGCTTTCATCTATATTTCCTTTCTAAGTTTATTCATTGCTATGGTTAGCTCTCTTATTTTAGCAGCTTTATTATCCTCGCTACTATTTGCGATGCGATTTTTCTCACTTTCTAAAAAAGAACAAACCAGCCTATTAAGAGCTGATTTAAACTGCTTTGCGTCGTAAAGCTCCAAGCTCTCATCTAGCTCCAAACTGCGCAAAACCCCCTCATCGCCGTTTACAAAAGCGTTATAATAGCTAAGATCTTTAAACATCTGCGCATTTAGAAGTGGCAAGGCGATTTTTTTATACTCATTATTTAGCAAGATATTTTTTAGCACGCTAAGGGCTAGGATATCACGCTTATTTGTGTTTTGGATATAGGCTTGGGGGTTTGGGATTTCATCTTGTGGGGCTTTAAATCTAGAATTCCTTAATGGCTTAAAGCTTCTAAAATTATTATTTATGCCCCAGTTTTGATTATTTTGCGGATTTTTAATATTTTTTCTAAGTGAAAAGTCATGCGGATTTATACCCAAAATCTGCGCCACTAAAGGCTCGTAAAAGCTGATAATCTCAGGTCTTAAAGCCCCTAAATACTCACGCAAAACATCAAGGGCTTTTACCTTATCCATTGGCGTATTAATACTCATCGCAGCTGCTTTTTTTCTTAGCACAAACTCTACTAGCTCCACTCCACCTTTATAAAGGCTTGCTAGTTCGCTTTGTCTATTTGCTGCTACTAACTCGGCTGGGTCTTTGCCACCTTCAATTAGCACCACTTTGCCATCTATGCTAGAACGACTTAGCAGCTCAGCTGAGCGAAGTGCGGCATTTTGACCTGCTGTATCGCTATCAAAGCTTAAAATTACTTTTATATTTTCTTTTTTTAGCAGCGGCAAATGCTTTGGCGTAAGAGCGGTGCCAAGCACAGCCACAGCGTTAAAAAAGCCAGCTTGATGTAGCATAATACAATCCATATAGCCCTCACAGATGATCACCTCACCACTTTTAAAAATAGCCGCCCTTGCCTTATCATAGCCATAAAGCACACGGCTTTTATCAAAAATCTCGCTTTGTGGGCTGTTTATATACTTTGCTGGATGGTCGCTGATGGTGCGTCCACCAAAGCCCACAATAGAGCCTATATGATTATAGATTGGAAAGGTTATGCGGTTTGAAAAGCTTGCGTATACGCCACGCTCGCCGTTTTTTATCACACCAGCATTAAAGGCTTTAATAGCTTCTATTTCGTTTTTTTGGAGTAAATTTATAGTGTTTTGGCTTGGCGGTGCCCAGCCAAGCTCAAACTTTTCTATCATTGCAGGGCTTAAAGCACGCTCTTTTAGATACGCAAGGGCAGCAGCATTAGCTGGGTTAAAAAGCTCGGTTTTATAATAATTATTTAAAAGCTCTAAAATCTCTTTTAGGCTATTATCTTTTTTTTGCGTTTTTTCATTGCTGTATTCAAGCTCTATGCCAAACATACTAGCAAGCTTTTCTATAGCTTGTGGGTAGCTTAGCTTTTCGTATTCCATGACAAACTTTATCGCATCGCCTCCAGCCCCACAAGAAAAGCAGTGATAAAGACCTCTACTCGTGCTTACATGCATGCTAGGGCTTTTATCATCGTGAAAAGGACAAAGCCCCACAAGAGATGAGCCTGAGCGTTTTAGGCTTACATAAGCACCCACCACATCAGCTATATCAATGGAATTTCTTAAATGCTCTATACTTTTTTGTTCTATCATTTTTTACTCTTTTGTGAGTAAAAATAGCATAATTTTGCTATAATTTTGCTTATGAAATTAACACATATCAATGAAAATGGCAATCCAAAAATGGTAAATGTCGGCGCAAAGAATATCACGGAGCGTCTAGCAATAGCCTCTGGGCGTATAAAAATGAGCAAAGCCACCTTTGAGCTAGCCCTTAGCGGTCAGGGCAAAAAAGGCCCAGTAGAACAAATCGCTATAATCTCAGCGATAATGGGAGCAAAGAAAACCAGCGAGCTTATTGCTATGGCTCATCCTATTTTGATTTCAGGCACGGACGCAGAGCTTATAGCTTTGCCTGATTTACCTGGCTTTGAGCTAAGGGTTAGCGTTAGCACTAGCGGACAAACAGGTGCTGAGATGGAGGCACTAAGTGCTGTTAGCATAGGGCTTTTAAATCTCTATGATATGCTAAAAGCGGCTGAAAAAGGCATGGAGATTTTGGATATTTGCTTAGAGTATAAAAGTGGCGGCAAAAGCGGGGAGTGGCGCCGTGAGTAAAATAGTTAAAAACCCTGCTGTTAAAACAGCTAAAAACTCAGCTAAAAACCCTGCTGCTAAAACAGCCAAAAATTTAGCCCAAAATTTAGCAAGAAATTCTAAAATTCCCATTGCTGCTTGCCCAGCTGATATTAAGCCAAAGATTGATTATCCTCTTATTTGGGAGTATGTGATTTTTATGCCACTTGATAGAGATGAAAAAGAGCTAATTGCTAGCACGCTTGGTATCTGCGAACACAAGCTTACAGCAAGCAATAAAAACGCTAAATACAAGAGCTTCAAGCTAAACTTGTTAGTGCGAAGCGAAAATGAAAGACTAGAGATTTTTGCCAAGCTAAAAGCGACTTGTGCTTTTGTGCTATAAAATCTAGAATTCTAAGCTAAATTTTAGATGGAATTCTAGATGAAATTCTAGAATTCTGGATGAAATTCTAGAATTCCTAAAATAAATTTTAGAATTCTAGATGAAATTCTAGAATTCTAAGCTAAATTCTAGAATTCCTACACCAAAGCTTTAAAAGCTCAGCCCAGCCCTTAGCATGATTTCATATTGATTATAAGCTCTTGCTTTTTCATCACTTATGCTAATGCGAAAAAACTTATTGCCCTTGCTAGCACCAAGGGCAACGCCACCATAAAAGCCTTGCTTCTCGCTTCTACTTGTATTTGCTAAAAACTTTTGATCACTAGCTTCAACAAAGCTTAGATTTTGATTTATATCTTTGTGATTAAACTTACTCCAATAAAAGGCAAAAAGGCTGGTATTGAAGCGCCAGTTATTATTTAGCTCAGTGTTATAAACTAGATTTGCGCCCAGCCAGCCCCTGCTAAAGTGCGTGGTCTTTGCCTCGTAATTTTTTGCCAGAGCTCCACTTTGAGAGAAGCTATCTTGCCTTATGACGCTATAATCTAATAGCGCAATAGGCGTAAAATTAAGGTTTTCGCTTAATTTAAAGCTTTTATAAACGCCACCTTGAAAGTTAGCAAAGTAGTTTTTGTAGTTTGCATCGTTTTTTGCGTTGCTTAGATATTTTATGCTTTGTTCATAGCGGTTAAAGCTCATACCAGCACTAGCCCCCAAAAGCACGCCAAAGCTATCAAAATTGTGATTTAGGCTAAGTCCTAGGCTAAACATATTTGATCTAGTGTCGCTTAGATCATCCTCAGTCTTTGAGTTAGACAGACCTATGAAGCCACCTAGCAAGGTGCTATCACTAAGAGCTTTTTTGGCTTGTAAATCTAGCAAATAAGAGTTTTGCTTGTAATCATCGTGGTCGGTGTGGCGGTAGGCTATACCTGCGCTAAGTTCTGTTTTTATAAACACATCATCAACCTTGCCTAGATACTCATCGCCAAAGGCTGCTGTTGGCGCAAAGACAGAACTAGAAGTATTTAGTGAGCCAAGCGAGCTAGCTGGATCCATTAAAAATAGAGCGTTTTTGATAGTTAAGTCTTTTTGCATTGTATCAATAGAGTCTATGTTTGTGTTTGTTGGCGTGTTTTTCATAGCATTTAGAGCGTCGCTAAACTGTGCGCTAGGCAAGTTATCAAGCTGGGCTAGGGCAGCGGTGCTATTTGGGCTTAGAGTAGCAGTATTGTTAAGCAAGCCTTGAAGTGCTTTTATAGGAGCATCAGGATTGCTTGGAGCGACAGCAGCGAAAATAGCTGCTTGTTGCCCTGCTGTTTGCTGGACAGCCATTTGCTCTGCTTGATTATTTTGGTTTTGGTTGTTTTGGTTGTTTTGGTTGTTTTGGTTGTTTTGGTTGTTTTGGTTG